>NZ_JAYDXP010000125.1:0-91842 GCF_036701605.1 Pseudomonas sp. FIP_A4
TCGAAAATCTCTTTTCTACTCAACCGCTTGCCGCTCCGATCAATCTTCATCTCTCGTCAGCGGGAGGCGAATCATACAGCGTTCAAAACCGCTGTCAACCACCTCTTTCACCGCTTCCGATCAATCCGACCGAAGCCACCAGCAGGGCTCAACCACCAACCTGCCAGCCCGGCGCATTCTACTCGAATCCGCCACCAACGCAACCCTGAATCTCAAAGCAACTTGTTGATTTACAAGAACTTTTAGCAGAGGACCGCGCCAGAAGTGGTGCGCATTATAGGGGGCTGAAAGTGTGCGTCAAGCGCTTTATTGCGCTCATGGCTCAACCACAAGCCGTGGCCATGGGCGGATCTCTCTTGCGGAGTTTCATTCGCGCCGTAAACCCATCGGCTTTACACTTGCCAACTTTGTTATTGCTTTGGCCCTGCTATGTCAGAACTCGACTTCGAACAGCTGGATCTTCTCCTTTTTCCTACCTGGCTCGTTCCGGTCGAGCCAGCGGGCGTAGTTCTCCGGGAGCATGGCCTGGGTATTCGCGACGGACGCATCGTCTTGATCGCTCCGCGGCCGGAGGCAAACAAGCATGCAGCAAGGTGCGTTCTGGAGCTGCCCGACATGCTTCTCGCACCGGGGCTGATCAACGCGCATGGGCATGCTGCGATGACCTTGTTTCGCGGACTAGCTGACGATCTTCCGCTCAAGAGTTGGCTGCACGATCACATCTGGCCTGCCGAAAATCGCTGGGTTGACGAAGCTTTCATTCAGACCGGTACGGAACTGGCAATTGCCGAGCAACTGCTAGGCGGTATCACCTGCATTTCGGACATGTATTTCTTCCCAGAAGTAGCCAGTGAAGTCATACATAGATGTGGGATGCGAGCCCAGATCGCCGTTCCGATAATGGATTTCGCCGTTCCGGGAGCCCGCGACGCAGGCGAAGCGTTACGCAAGGGCGTCGCGCTTTTCGACGATCTCAAGCACCATCCAAGGATCAGCATTGCGTTCGGTCCGCATGCCCCCTATTCAGTCGGCGACGACAGTCTTGAAAAAATGCGCATCCTGGTTGCGGAGACGGATGCAGGCATCCATATGCACCTGCACGAAACCGCGTCGGAGATACATGAAGCGTTGCAGCGTCATGGCGAGCGCCCACTGGCTCGCCTGGCGAAACGACAGCTTCTAGGACCCCGCTTCCAAGCCGTACACATGACGCAGATCGACGACGAAGACCTTGCGCTCCTCGTCGAGAATAATTGCAGCGTAATCCACTGCCCCGAATCGAATCTGAAGCTGGCAAGTGGTTTCTGTCCCGTGGAACGGCTTTGGGCCGCCGGCGTCAATGTGGCGATCGGCACGGACGGCGCAGCAAGCAACAACGATCTCGATCTGCTGGGCGAAACCCGAACCGCGGCGCTTCTTGCCAAAGCCGTCGCCGGATCGGCCAGCGCGCTGGACGCGCATCGCGCCTTGCGCATGGCGACCTTGAATGGCGCTCGAGCGTTGGGTCTGGACGAGCATACGGGTTCGCTGGAGGTTGGTAAGTTTGCGGATCTGGTGGCATTTGATCTTTCCGGCCTGGCACAGCAACCCGTTTACGACCCGGTGTCACAGCTTATATATACCTGTGGCCGGGACTGCGTTCGCCATGTCTGGGTAGCAGGAAAGCAACTGCTCATCGATCGCCGATTGACCCGCATCGATCAGGACGAACTGATGGCGAGCGTGCGTAAGTGGGGCACGAAGATACGCAACGGAAAAAAGCTCTGACTCTTTCTACAGGACGCTGCACCACTGCGACAAACTGCCCCACGAGAGAGAACATTACCTCTCTCCTTTATCGGACTGAGGCTGGCAACATGGGCAATTGCAGCTCAAGCTTCACCTCAAGATCTTAAACGGAACAGACCATGAGCAACGTCGACAACGCCGAAATCGCCAAATTCGAAGCACTCGCCCATCGCTGGTGGGATCGTGAAAGCGAATTCAAGCCGCTGCACGAAATCAATCCACTACGCGTCAACTGGATCGACGAGCACGTCGCCTTGGCCGGCAAGAAAGTGCTCGATGTCGGTTGCGGCGGAGGGATTCTCAGCGAAGCGATGGCTCAGCGCGGCGCCCAGGTTACGGGTATCGACATGGGCGAAGCACCGCTTTCCGTGGCGCGCCTGCACCTGCTGGAGTCGGGACTGGAGATCGATTACCGGCAAATCACTGCCGAAGACATGGCTACGCAATGCCCCGAACAGTTTGATGTCGTAACCTGCCTGGAGATGCTGGAACACGTGCCGGACCCGGCCTCGGTAATTCGCGCCTGCTGCGCGCTGGTCAAACCCGGTGGCCAAGTGTTTTTCTCAACCATCAACCGCAACCCGAAAGCCTATGCGCTCGCTATCGTCGGGGCGGAATACCTGCTGCAACTGCTGCCGCGCGGCACGCACGATTTCAAGAAATTCATCCGGCCGTCGGAGCTGGGCGCCTGGAGCCGCGATGCCGGCTTGGCAGTCAAGGATATCGTCGGCCTCACCTACAATCCGCTAACCAAGTTCTACAAGCTGTCGGCGGATGTCGATGTCAATTATATGGTTCAGACCATCAAGGAGGCTTGATGCGCCTGCGCGCCGTTTTATTCGATATGGACGGAACGCTGCTCGATACCGCCCCTGACTTCATCGCCGTTGCCCAAGCCATGCGACTAGCGCGCGGCCTGACTCCGGTCGCGGATCAGCAGATACGCGATGTGGTTTCTGGCGGCGCCCGGGCGATGGTACTGAGTGCATTCGACGTCGACCCCATGTCAGACGAGTTCGAAACGCTGCGTCTGGAGTTTCTCGAGCGCTACCAATCGCATTGCGCGGTGTACAGCCGCCTGTATGACGGGATGGAGCAACTGCTTCAGGACATCGAGCAAGCGAAGCTCATCTGGGGCGTGGTGACTAACAAGCCGTTGCGTTTTGCCGAACCGATCATGCAGCAGCTCGGGCTCGCTTCGCGCTCCTCGGTGCTGGTCTGTCCCGACCATGTCAGTCGCAGCAAGCCTGATCCAGAGCCGATGCTGCTCGCTTGCAGGAAGCTGCAGCTCGACCCGTCTACCGTGCTCTTCGTCGGCGACGATCTGCGCGATATCGAATCGGGGCGCGCCGCCGGAAGCAAGACTGCCGCGGTGCGTTACGGCTACATCCACCCGGACGACAACCCAGGCCTGTGGGGGGCCGACGTGGTGGTGGACAACCCGCTTGAACTGCGCTCCGTGCTTGACCGGGCACTGTGCAGCTGCTGAGCCGTTAGCGCTTTGCGTCCAGACTTCTGAAACAAGAGAGACTTTTCATGTTTGACTACACCGCCCGCCCCGACCTTCTCGCGGGCCGAATCATCATGGTGACCGGCGCTGGCCGGGGGATCGGCGAAGCGGCCGCGAAGGCTTACGCTGCTCATGGCGCCACGGTGTTGCTGCTGGGCAAGAACGAAGACAATCTCAACCGCGTCTACGACGACATCGAGGCAGCGGGTTACCCACGTCCGGCAGTCATTCCGTTCAACCTCGAGACGGCATTGCCGCACCAGTACGACGAACTCGCCGCAATGATCGAGCGAGAGTTCGGTCGTCTGGACGGCCTGCTGCACAACGCTGCCATTGTCGGTCCTCGTACACCGCTGGAGCAGCTCTCAGGCGACAATTTCATGCGCGTGATGCAGGTGAACGTGAACGCAATGTTCATGCTCACCAGCACGCTGCTGCCGCTGCTCAGGCTATCGGCGGATGCGTCGGTCATCTTCACTTCCAGCAGCGTCGGTCGTAAGGGCCGCGCATACTGGGGCGCTTACGCAGTATCGAAGTTCGCTACTGAAGGGCTGATGCAGGTTCTGGCCGACGAACTCGATGGCACCGCCTCAATTCGCGCAAACAGCGTGAACCCGGGCGCCACACGCACCGATATGCGCGCCAAGGCCTACCCAGGGGAGAATCCGCTGGTCAATCCGCTACCACAGGACATCATGCCGGTCTATCTGTATCTCATGGGTCCCGATAGCGCAGGCATCAACGGCCAAGCATTGAACGCCCAATAACCGAAGCCGCAAAGAGAAACGGGGTGCACCGCATGCGGGCACCCCGTTTTTTGTTAGCGAAGAAGGGAAAATCACTCGCCGGGCCTCGCCACCGCTAGGTGATGCAAGGCTCGGCGGTGCGTTCACGAGCTACGCAGCTGCTCGTCGGCGAGGAAATCCTCCTCCAGCAGCGCATCCTGCATGCCGGCGCCGCCTTCATTTCCTTGTGGCTGGGTGACGGCACGCTTGCTACGCAGCTTGCCGAACTGATGGCTCAGCGCGTTGCCTAGCTTATCGATCGCACCGTCGATGGCCAGCTCCAGCGACTCGGCCTTGTGGGTCACGGAAATCGGCTGCTGCCCTTTCGGGCGTGCCTCGATCTGGCAGCGTTTGTCATGCGCGCCGGCTTTCTCGCCGTTTTCGTCGTTGAGATGCACGACGATTCGGGTCAGTTCGTCGTCGAAACGCTCCAGCTTGCTGGCGACACTGGCACTCACCCAGTCGACTAACCGGGCACTGCCTTCGATGTGGTTATCGCTATGAACCTGGATTTGCATACGTCGTCCTTACTTCCGCTTCGTGAAGGCCATCTTTTCAGATGGCTTGAGACAAGCTATGCCACCGTTGCCGTTTTTAAGCAACGGGGAAATCAGCGCAGCCGTGAAAAGAGCCTGATGACTGCCGACACGGCTCTGCCGTTTAGCAGCGCGATACGGGCAATTACCCGATGATTGGCAAGCGTTCGTCGCCGGCCCCGCTTCTGGAGGGGCCGCATCGAAAAACCAGCCAAACCACGCATCGTTTTCAGGCCGCCTCGGGAAATAACCGTAAGCCGTGATCAAGACATTGATCTACCAGCCATTTTCCATGCGCAAGGGAAAGACGCTGGGCCTTGTCCAGCTCCGCCATGAAGGCGTGCTCGACGGGCAGGGACATGCGGCGGGTAGCATGACCCGACGGGTCGCTGATTCGGCAACCGCCGGCCCAAGGCGTCGGCGAACCGGGATACTCCATCACATCGGCAATGATGTGATAGCCACGGTAGGTGCATTGCATCGTGCTCATGATCGGTACCTCGCAGTCTCGAAGGCATCCATCAGGACGATACGACTGTTCGACAGCAACAAAAGCCCCGCTGGAGTACCAAGCATCCATCCGGCATGCAATCCGAGAACGGATCCTAGTGGATGTGTTCGACAGGCTGCGCGCCTCACCACGGCAATGCAATGTGCGACCGACGAAGGGCGCCTCAGCCATCCAGCGACGGGCCAATCAATTCCGCCAGCTGGTCATAAACGCCCGGACCGGCCACCAGATAAGGATTGCCATCGAGCAAGCCATCGTTGCGAAAGAAGTCGTTGATCCGTCCGCCAGCTTCCGTCACAAGCACAAGGCCGGCGACGCAGTCCCAACTTTTGAGCTGCGTTTCGTAGTAGCCGATCAAGCGCCCGGCGGCGACATAGGCCGTCATCAGCGCACCGGAACCGTTGCGGATGAACATGCCGCCCTCCTCCAGCAGCTTTTGCAGGAAGGGGATGAAATGCTCCTTGCCGCGCGGATGAAAGGTTCCGGTCCCCGTCAACCCCTCACGCACATGTCGCGCCTGACTGACAGCGAGCGGCGTGTCATTGACGAAGGCACCGCTGCCCTTGCAACCGTGGAACAGCTCGCGGTGATTCGGATCGGCGATGGCACCGAGGTACGGCTCGCCGTCGACCAGCAGGCCGACGGACACACACCAGTTATGCAGCCCATTGACGAAGCAGGCGGTGCCATCGATAGGATCGATGACCCAGACGCAGCGTGCATTGAGATCGGCGGAGCCACTCTCCTCGCCGAGAAAGCCATCCTCGGGGAAATGCTCGCTCAGCTGCGCACGAATGAAGGCTTCGATCTGCTTGTCGGCAATGCTGACCACGTCCTGTCGGTCATCCCCCTTGTGCTCTACCGTTAGATCGTTGCGTTGCTGATAGAACTCCATGCCCATTTGCGCTGCCTGCTGTGCCACGCTTTTCGCCCAGGCATAACGCGCCTCGATATCGAGCGTGGTGCCGGTGGAAGAAGCCATCGCAAAATCCTCAGAAGCCGAAGTGAAGGCGGGATTCTAAAGACAGGCAGCGCTCGGGCCTACCGCATCCCAGATATTTCAAGTAGCCCTTATAAGCAACATTTGAATATGTAGCCAATTAGGGCTACTTTCTGACAGGTAGCGTATGTACACAACGGAGCGACTCGTGAACCTGAAGGCTGTCCTGACCGGAGATCTCATCGACTCACGCTCGATGCGCGCCCCCAACGTATTCATCGCTCAGCTGAAGATTTTGCTCAGCGAACTCGGCGAGCACTTTGACGCCCAGGTCGAAACCTTCCGCGGCGATGGCTTTCAGGTTGTCATGCGCCATGCGCAGGACGTGTTCGACTGCGCGGTGGCGATACGCGCCGGCCTGCTTGCCGCCAGCGCGCCAGGCGAGCGCTGGGATGCGCGGCTGGCCTTGGGCATCAGCCAGGACAACACCGCGGCGCAGCCCTACAGCGAAGCCTTCGTTCTCTCCGGCAGGGGGTTGGATGGCATGAAAAAAGAGACGTTCTGCATCTTCAGCGACGAGCCCGAGCTCCAGCGCTGCTCCGAGTTGCCGACCGCGTTTCTCGCCGCACTGATTGATCGCTGGACCCCCGTGGAAGCGCAGACCTATTTCCTGCATCTGGTCCAAGGTCGCGACCACCAGAGCATCGCCGAGCAGCTGGGCAAATCCCGCGTGACGGTGACCAAGGCCCTGCAACGCGCCGACGCGCGCCTGGTGGATCGCTATCTAGCCTGCACTCGCGGCTGGGTCGAGGAGCTGCAGCATGCCTGACTCGACGACGCTGCTGCTGGCGCTACTGCTCGGACACGTCGCCGTGGATTTCCTGCTGCCACTGCGCCAGCGTATTCGGACTCACACGCCAGGGCGCAGCCCGGCGCTCTATCTTCTGGCATTTGCCCAAGGACTCGCGGCGCTGGTGATATTCGCCCTGCTGCGCGGCGGACTGGCGTTCGCCTGCGGTGCGGCCCTGGTATTGGCGTCGGGTCGCCTGCTGACCGCCGGCTGGGCGGCCAGCCGAGGTCCTCGCACTGCCGCCACGCTCCTTCTGGAACATGGCGTGCAGGTGGTACTGGTGCTAGCGCTCTGGCTATCCAGCGAACGACTGTGGACTTCGTTCCCGACCTTCCTGCAGGCGCAGGCCAGCGCCCATCACCTGTCGATCCTGCTGACCTATCTGGTGGCCTTCAAACCAGCCTCGGCGTTAATCGGCGCCCTGCTCAAGCCCTGGCAGGAGCGCCTAGGCACTGACGATTCACTGGTCAACGGCGGCGCGTTCGTTGGCTATCTGGAACGTGGCCTGATCGTGACCTTCGTGCTGCTGGACCAATGGCAGGCGATCGGCTTTTTGCTGACGGCCAAGAGCATCCTGCGCTTCAACGAATTGAAGGGCCGCAACAACCGCCAGCGCAGCGAATACGTACTTCTGGGTACGCTGTTGAGCTTTTCGCTGAGTATCGCGCTGGGGCTGGCCGTAGCGCTTACACAGGATGCATAAGCGTGCCGGAGGTCACGGCGCGTTGTGTTCGTGCAGGCGCACGTTGAGCTCATCGACGATCGGCGCCCACTCGGCGTCCTCCAGCAATTCGCCCTTGAGGAATGCCGCTTGCGACTCGTTCCAGAACGGCGCCTCGGACACCTTCACCTCGTTGGGCAGCGGCGCATGCTGGGCGATGAACGCGTCGATACTGGCCGGATCGGAGTCCAGCCCCAGTTGTTCGAACAGGGTACCGAGGTTTTTATTGGGCAGTTCCATGAAATTCTCCGCATCTATGGCGCAGGCGATCATGCGCGCGCCGTTGCAGATAAGAGGCCGTCGCAAGCGATGCAGTTCCACCACGTTTCCCCGGCACGATGGCATAGCGCACTCCACGACCGCCCTCCTCCCTGCCTCCAGCTACAGCGCCGACAGCGCGCGGTATTCGTCCTGAGCGAGCTGATCGGTCATGCCGCTGACAAGGTCCTGCAGCAGACGGCTGCGGTAGTAGAACTCCCACAGCGGAAAGTCCGGCGAAGCCTGCGGCACATCCTTCAGCGCCTCGTGATAGGCCTTGACCAGCTGATCGGGCAGGCGACGGGCAAGCATCTGCAGTTGCGGCTCGCGCCGACAGTCGCCGGCGGCCAGCGCACGGAAGGTCGCCGGCGCAACCCGTAGCAACGCGCCATAGTCATCCAACAGTCCCTGGAGAATGCGATAGCCCTGCAGTTGCAGTGTTTCCACTTCGCGATGGCAGAACACCCGCTCCATCGCTACATCCTTGAATGTCTGCACGATGGCGTTGGGCAAGCTGCGATCCTCCAGCAACGCCCGATCCAGCGTGCCGTGGAAGATCGCCTCGATGTTGTCGATGAACTGCCGCGCGGCGTGCTGCACCAGCGGGTGAATCATGGTCACCCGCAGCCAGATGAAGAACTCGCCGGTCTTGTTGATCGGCTCGCGCCCGGCGCGCTCCAGTGCGTAGCCAACCATGCTGCGAAAGCTGCGCTCGGCACCGGGAATCGGCTCATCCAGCGCGCCATGCTCGGCGAACTTGACCAGCAGCAGCTGCGCCAACTGCTCGATAGTGAAGATGCCCTTCTCCACCGAATCCTCGATATCGGCCAGGCAGTAGGCGATGTCATCGGCGGCCTCCATGATGTAGGCAAGCGGATGGCGGCTACCGGGCTGCAAGTCGAGCACCTGCTGCAGTTGCTCGATGAACGGCTGCTCCGACAGGTAGAAACCGGGCTTTTTCTGCAGATAGGCGCCGGGACTGCCTTGCGCCGGCCGCTCGGCATACGCGGCACGCACGTACTTGAGCAGTCCGGCGGTCTGGGTATAGGTCAGATTCAACCGCAACAGGCTCACCACCAGACGGATCGCCTGCGCGTTACCCTCGAAGCGCTTGAGATCGGCCAGCATGCGCGCGCGCAGCTCGGCATCGCCTTGCCCAAGCGGTACCGCGGCGCCAAACAGCTCGTCGAGATGACGCGCGAACCATTCGCCGATCGCGAATTCGCCGAAATGGCCAAAGGGCGGGTTGCCGATGTCGTGCATCAGACAGGCCATCTCCACCAGGCTCTGCAAAACGTTTTCGATGCCGTCCAGACCGTAGTCCGACGCTCTGGCACCCAGCTGCTTGTACAGTGTGCGGACGATGAACCGGCCGGTCTGCTGCACCTCCAGCGAATGCGTGAGGCGGCTGCGCACCGCGGCGTTGCGTTCCAGCGGGAAGACCTGCGTCTTCTGCTGCAGCCGGCGCACAGCGGCGGAATTGATGATACGGCCGCGATCGCTTTCCAGCTGGTCGAGGATTGCGCCAATGTCGCCGTCGCTCGCCTTCATGCCGGCCTCGACCCTGCCGTAGGGACGCTGGCGGGAAATCTTTTCCTTGAAATCAACCGGCATAGCTCGCACTCGCGCAACGGAAAGCGCCGAGCCTAACGCGCCGTCGCCGCGATACCAAGCGTGGGCCTGGCATCCGCGCACGCGCTCTGCTATCCAGTCGCCCACATCGACAGGAGGCCCCATGAAACGAGCGGATTTCCATCAGCAGAACGCAGCACGCGCCAAAGCCGAAGCACAGCGACTGCTCGACCAGCGCGCTACGCTGGGTGCGCAATGGCTCGCCTGGGTCGCGACCGAGCTTTATCGGCTCAGTCCCGCCGAATATGCCTCAATGGTCCGTCGCGAACTCGAGCGGCTCAGCCGCGAATCCGAGAATGAGCGCAGCCACCCGTCTCGCTGAGCAGGCTGCCTGACGACAGCGGGTCCATACTATTTGGGCGGGCAGGCACGGCTCGATCATTTCGCCCCCATCCCGCCGAATCGAAGTACCCCGCCACTTACCATCCGAGGTGAACATCATGAGCAAGGGTATGGATGCGAAGAAGCAGGCCAAGAAGAAGCCGCTGAAAAGCGCTCAGGAAAAACGCCTGGCCAAGCGCGCTAAAAAGAGCGATTCCACGCTCCTGGGTAGCCACACCGCAACCCACTAGGCGATATCCCCGCCGACCACGCCCCGCACGATGCGGGGCGTTTGGCTTCGGCAATCAGCCGTGCGGGCGCGCTCCGACCGGACGCATGAGCCCGAACAACCGCGCGCCGCCGACATTAACCAGCAACCCCAGCATGACCAGCAGGGCACCGGTCATCTGCAGCGCATCGAGGCGCTCGTCGAGCAACAGCGCCGACGACGACAGCCCCACCACCGGCACCAGCAGCGAGAACGGCGCCACCTGGCTCGCCGGATAGCGCGACAACAGTCGGCTCCACAGGCTGTAGCCGAGAATGGTCGCGCCGAACGACAGATAGGCCAGCACCAGCAAAGACTTCAGGCCGAAGCCTTGCAGCGCGGCCTCGATGGCTACCGGCCCCTCCAGCCACCACGACAGCCCCAGAAACGGCAACGGCGGCACCAGGCTGCCCCACACCACCAGGCCGACCAGATTCACATCACCGATCTTGCGCGTCACGACGTTGCCCAGCGCCCACATCGACGCAGCGCCGATGGTCAGCATGAAGCCGGCGAGCGTCATTCCCTGTCCGCTCTGCGCGCCGATCAGCGCCAGCCCGCCGGCGGCAACCAACAATCCGAACAGGTTGACCGCGCGCACCCGCTCGCGGAGCAGCAGTGCGGCAAAGAACAGCGTGAAGAACGCCTGCGACTGCAGAACCAGCGAAGCCAGCCCGGCGGGCATGCCTACCTTCATCGCCGAGAACAGGAACGCGAACTGCCCCAGTGAAATGGTCAGGCCATAAGCCAACAACCAGCGCAACGGCACCCGCGGCGGCCTGATGAAGAAAACCGCCGGCAGCGCCGCCAGCAGGAAGCGCAACGCCCCGAGCAGCATGGGCGGCACGTCTTGCAAACCCACCATGATGACGACGAAGTTCAGACCCCAGACCACAATCACGACCAGGGCGAGCAGCAAATCTCTCGGCGACATGACATCCACCCCGCATCGAGTAAAGAAGCATTAGAACCCCCTGTCCGGCAGCACCTCTCCGTACAGTAACCAGGCATTTCGTCGATACAGTTCGCCGCCATTCGCTGTACACAGATGCCGCCGGGACGGCGACCAGCTAGAATTCGTCGCTCGAACGACCTCACACGAGACAGGCTATGGGCGCACAGTGGAAAGCGAAACATAAGGAAGCGGCAGCGAACGCCAAAGGACGGATCTTCGGCAAACTGTCGAAGGAAATCATGATAGCCGCCCGCAGCGGCGCCGACCCTGACATGAACCCTCGTCTACGCCTGGTGGTCGAGCAGGCCAAGAAGGCCTCCATGCCCAAAGACACTCTGGAGCGCGCCATCAAGAAAGGCGCGGGCCTGAGCGGTGAGGTCGTCCATTACGAGCGCACCCTTTACGAAGGATTCGCGCCGCATCAGGTTCCGCTGATCGTCGAATGCCTTACCGACAACCTCAACCGCACCGTGGCGGAAATCCGCGTGCTGTTCCGCAAAGGCCAGCTGGGCTCCTCCGGTTCGGTGAGCTGGGACTTCGAGCATGTCGGCATGATCGAAGCGGCACCCGAAGGCGATGCCGATCCTGAAATGGCCGCCATCGAGGCCGGCGCGCAGGATTTTGAAGCGGCGGATGACGGCGCCACGCTGTTCATCACCGAGCCTACCGATCTCGACGCAGTGTGCAAGGCGCTGCCTGAATTCGGCTTCACCGTGCAATCGGCTCAGTTGGGCTATCGACCGAAAAATCCGGTGAGCCTGTCGGGAGCCGAGCTGGAGGAAGTCGAGGCCTTCCTCGAGGCCATCGATGCACACGACGATGTCCAGCATGTCTACGTCGGCCTGGCCGGCTGACATATAACCGCACCTTCACCGTGAACAGACCTCAGCGAGCCGACCAGCCATGAGCACGAACAAGCCAACCACGCCCTACAGCCAACGCGAACAGGGTTATCGGGAAAAAGCGCTGAAGATGTATCCCTGGGTCTGTGGGCGTTGCGCGCGGGAGTTTTCCGGCAAGCGTCTCAGCGAGCTGACGGTCCATCACAAGGACCACAATCACGACAACAACCCGGAGGACGGTTCCAACTGGGAACTGCTCTGCCTGTACTGTCACGACAACGAACATTCCCGATATACGGACAATCAGTACCAGACAGAGGCCCGCCCCGGCAGCGACCTGGGACCGAAGGAAACCTTCAAGGCCTTCGCCAACCTGGCCGATCTGCTCAAAGGTAAGCAATGACGAAGGGCGGCCAAGCCGCCCGAGCCGTCACTTGACCAGCAGAACCGGAACGGTCACCTCATGGATCACCCGGGTCGCCACAGAGCCCAGCACCAGTCCGGTAAAACTGCCCAGCCCGCGCGTCCCCATCACCACGGTATCGCAACCCAGACGCTTGACCGCATCGTTGATCTGCTCGGAGACGTTGCCGAGCACCGCATGGGTTTCATGGGTGATTCCGGCAGCCTTCAGCTTCTGTGCAGCCTCGTCAAGCACCTCCTGAGCTTGCGCCATCAGGCCGGCGTTCAGATCGTCGATCAGGCTGGCGGTAACGTATTCGCCGTAAATGATAGGTTCGTGCTGGACATTCAGTACCTGCACCTGCAGCGGCAACGACGTATCGCGAACCAAGTCGATCACATACTGCAGAGCGCGTTTGGCGTTTTCCGAACCATCGAATGCAAGCAGAATATTGCGCATAGACACCTCCCTTGTTGAGTGAACTTGAGCATAGCCCAGCAGCATGACAGCGGCTCGCCACCATCGAGGCTGTCTTGATCTGGCGCAAGCAGGCATCATTTCAGGCTAATCACGCGACGCTGAGGTCAGCATGACAACCCCTGAAACTCCCCCTTTCGGCACCGCCGACGCCTCGTTCCAGGCAGCGGGCGGCACCGCCGGTATCGAGCGACTGGTGGATGATTTCTACCACGCCATGACTCAACTCCCCCAGGCGGCGGGTATTCGCGCCATGTACCCCGAGGACTTGACATTGCCACGCGAAAAACTGGCCGCGTTCCTCAGCGGCTGGCTGGGCGGGCCGCGTCACTATGCGCAAAAATTCGGTCCGATCAGCATTCCGCAGTTCCATACACGCTGGGAGATTGGCGACGCCGAGCGCGACGCCTGGCTCGACTGCATGGCCTACGCCATTTCACGACAGCCCTATTCCGCCGAATTCGCCGAATACCTGCTTCAGCAGCTGCGCGTACCCGCCCAGCGTATTCTCCGGGCGCAGCCAGCGCATGGTTGTCCAGGCGCGCAGCAATAACGCGGCACAGCTTCATCGTTCAGCTTCGTCGGGCTTCGATACGAGCGGCTCGAACGCTAGACTAGGCGGCCTCAAAAACCAGCGGACGGCCATGTCAGCCCTCGACTTCCTGCAGCTCTCTGCCGCGCAACACCCCCTGATCGTGAAGTTCTACCGGACCCATCACAGTCGCAACCGGGTGCGGCCACAGGCACGATGCTGGGTTGTACGCCGACGATGCGAGATCATTGGTGGGCTGTGCCTGACACCCGTGGCGTACGGCCATTTCCTGACTGGTCTGCTGATCGCTCCAGATGAGCGTAACCAGGGCATCGGCGCACAATTGATGCGGCAGGCCCTGAAGGGCATCCAGCAGCCAATCTGGCTATTCTGCCAGCCACGTCTTTATGCTTTTTATGCACGTCTCGGATTTACCCTAGCTAGCACCCTGCCCGAGGCGCTGGCTGATCGGCTGGCACGCTACCAGCAAACCAAGACATTGATTGCCCTTCAACGCAACGCGCGGATGACCCCCTTGCCCAGACCAACGCTGACGATATCCATTGCCTGCCTGTTCGATGAATCCGGACGCGTCCTCGTCGTGCGCAAGCGCGGCAGCTCCTATTTCATGTTGCCCGGCGGAAAGTCGGAGCCAGGCGAAACACCCATACAGACGCTGCAACGGGAACTGCGGGAAGAGCTGGGGTTGCAGCTGGATGAAGGCGCGTTCCAGTCGCTCGGTCATCATTCAGCGCCAGCCGCGAACGAGCCGGGACACTGGGTCGAAGCGGAGGTGTTCCAAGCGTTCCTTACCCAGCCCGTACAGGCGCAGGCGGAACTGGAGGAGCTGGGCTGGCTGGACTTGCCACCTGTACGTACCGAGCATCTGGCCCCGCTGCTGCGTGAGAAAATTCTACCGCTACTGCTGGAGCGCGAAGATCAGCCGTCGCTGCGCGCTTTACCACAACCTGCGACGACTGATTAAAGAACTGCCGTTAAACCTGATCGGCGTGGCTGCGGTTGCGGCAAGCCGTGGGTTCGACACTGGCGCTACTTTTTCCGGGCAAAAAAAAAAGGGGCGGGAGTTTATCCCCGCCCGTCTTCTTCCCTGCTCCCTTTGTCCATCATCTTCCTGATGAAATCGCTCCGCGATTGTTCCTTGGCCCTCATCCCTGCTGACCCGTGCTTATCCATAAGCACGGAGGGGATATTAATGACTTTAAGGGCGCCGACAACTCGCAGAGATTCGCGCACCGATGCTGCCTAACAGCCCGGATCTCAGAAAAAGAATTTTAAAATCAATCAGATAAGAAAACTTCTGGCGAATCGAGGAAAACGCAGCATCGCGATTACACGCTTCTCCTACAGTGTGCGTAAGCAAATGCTTACAAAAGAAAGCGACACACGGGAAACTTCTACGACTCGCGATTAATTCCATCGACCGTGAGCCGTCGCATTGGCAAAGGGCATCACCACGGTGAGGCATGCCCGCTATTGGCCCGGCAGAGCGGCCAAGCTAATAGCGGGTAACTCCCTACTGGAACAGCGCCTCGCTAGAAAGACCATTGCGCTCCAGAATCTCGCGCAACCGCCGCAGCGCTTCGACTTGAATTTGCCGAACGCGCTCGCGAGTAAGGCCGATCTCCTGTCCGACTTCCTCCAGCGTGCAACTCTCATGACCGCGCAGCCCGAAACGACGCACAACCACTTCACGCTGCTTTTCGGTCAGATCGGAAAGCCACTGATCGATGCTGGCGGACAGATCGTCATCGAGAAGCAGCTCACAGGGATCGCTCGGTTTGTCGTCCGTCAGGGTGTCGAGCAAGGTCTTGTCGGTATCCGGTCCAAGCGATACGTCCACCGAGGTAACACGTTCATTGAGCCCGAGCATGCGTTTCACCTCGGCCACCGGCTTCTCCAGCAAGTTGGCGATTTCTTCGGGGCTGGGCTCGTGATCAAGCTTCTGGGTCAGCTCTCTGGCCGCGCGCAGGTAGACGTTGAGCTCTTTGACCACATGAATGGGCAGGCGGATGGTGCGGGTCTGGTTCATGATCGCCCGCTCGATGGTCTGCCGAATCCACCAGGTGGCATAGGTCGAGAAGCGGAAACCACGCTCGGGATCGAACTTCTCCACCGCGCGGATCAGCCCCAGGTTGCCCTCCTCCACCAGATCGAGCAGCGACAGACCGCGATTGACGTAACGTCGGGCGATCTTGACGACCAGTCGCAGGTTGCTTTCGATCATGCGTTTGCGCCCCGCCGGATCGCCCTTGCGCGCCAAGCGGGCGAAATGAACTTCTTCTTCGGGGGTCAGGAGGGGGGAAAAACCGATTTCGTTGAGATACAACTGCGTGGCGTCGAGCGCGCGGTTGTAGTCGATGAACTTGTGTTGCTTGCTGGCCGCGAGCTTGCCTTTGCCACTCGCGGGACTACGATGCGCCTCGCCAACCGCCTCGAAGTCCAGGGTGGGTTCCATGAGCAGAACCTCGTCGTCAACGTCAAACTCCAGCGCTTTTTTTTCGAGTGCCATTTTTATTGTCCCGTTCTGAGTTCGACAACGGGCTCAGGCGACGCGCGATCCTTGGCGAAACCAGAGCCCATCCTACTTGGAACGGGTGGCCGTCAGGTCAACGCCTTGGCAGGTACTGCATGGGGTCTACGGGTTTGCCCTGACGGCGGATCTCGAAATGCAGCTTTACACGGTCGGTCCCCGTCGAACCCATCTCGGCAATGCTCTGCCCAGCTTTGACTTGTTGACCCTCCCGTACCAGCAGCCTGCGGTTGTGGCCGTAGGCGCTTACATAGGTATCGTTGTGCTTGATGATTACAAGTTCGCCGTAACCCCGTAAACCACTGCCGGCGTACACAACAGTCCCATCAGAAGCAGCCAAAACAGGCTGGCCTAATTGCCCAGCGATATCAACGCCTTTATTCAAACTCCCGTTTGAGGAAAAACGCCCGATGATCTGGCCGTTCGTTGGCCATGCCCAGCCGCTGGCCGAACGTGCCACCGGTGTGACCTTCGTGGCCGGCACTGGTTGGGCGGGGGCCTTGCTTAGCGTTGGCGGCGACTGCTGAGGGACGGGCGTTGTGACAACGGCAGGCGGCACTGTCCTGGGGGTTGGCGCAGGCGTTGGCGCGGCTCGAGGTGTCGGGGTACTGGCCACGGCGTTGCTTGCACCCCGGTCGAAGCGAATGCGTTGCCCTGGATGGATGACATAGGGCGGTTGAATCCCGTTTGCGCGGGCCAGCGCGCGCCAATCCCACCCGTAGCGACCGGCGATCGACGACAGCGTGTCGCCGCGACGCACCGTGTGATAGCCGCTGGTAACGGCCGGACGGCCGTTACGGTCCACCACCTGCACGCCTCCCTGCTGGGGTGTCGAACAGCCGGTCAGCAACCAGCCGGCCAACAGCGCGCCAGGCACGAAACGGAACAAGGGATCGCGAATCAACCGCTGAATGGCTGTGAGCCTCAATGCTCGCTCCCTGAAGAAGAACTCTCTGTTCAGACGCTTTCTGCAGCCGGCTGGCGGCGACTGGCGAGCCACTCCAGGCTGAGCACCAGCGCGATACCGGCGACCGCCAGAACAACTGCCAATACTAATTGCGGATCCTGCCCGGTGAGTTCGCCATAGGCGCCCGGAAACAGGTTCTGTTCCAGCACCGGCGTACGCTCGCCGTGCGAATTGGTGCGCCAGGTCAGCGTTTCCTTCCACGGCCAGACCTTGTTCAGCGAACCCAACATCAGCCCGGTGAGAAAGGCCAGCGTCAGATCGCGCCAGCGATGCAGCGTCCAGTGAAGCAGTTTGGCGAAGCTGAGCAGCCCTACCGCACACCCGACCGCAAACACGACCAGTACGGCGATGTCGAAGCTCTTTACCGCGGCCAGCACCGTCGGATAGAGACCGAGAAGCACCAGCACGAAGCTGCCCGAGATACCCGGCAGAATCATCGCGCAGATGGCGATGGCTCCTGCGAAGAACAGGCTAAGACTATCGGTTCCCCACTGCATCGGTGCCGCCACGGTGATCCAGTAGGCGAAGGCGATACCCAGCACGAAGCTGATACCGCTCGACAGGTTGCGTTGACGGATTTCCCGAGCGACCAGGTGCACCGAGACCAGAATCAGACCGAAAAAGAACGACCACACTGGAATCGGATACTGCTCCAGCAGATAGGTAATCAAGCGAGCCAGACTGAATACGCTGGTGAGGATACCGGCCAGCAAAGTTATCAGAAACCCGGCATTGGCGATTGTCCAGGCCTCGCCCACCCGGCCACGTAGCAACGATCCCAGCGCCCGGGGAAACGCCGCGATAGAACGCAGCAGTTCGTCATAGATGCCAGTAATGAACGCGACAGTCCCGCCGGATACGCCAGGCACCACATCCGCCGCACCCATCGCCATGCCCTTGGCGTACAGCAACAAAGCGTCTTTCATGCTTCCTTCCACTGATGATCAAACAACCGGTCCATTGAGCAGCGGCACGAAGCGTACGGAATCCAGAAGGCGGCGCGAAAAGCCGGTTTCCTCACGAACGATCAGCATCAGTTGCTGAACCTCGCCGGCCCCGACTGGAATCACCAAACGCCCACCGGGCGCCAGTTGATCGAGCAGGGCCTGCGGTACCTCGGCAGCCGCCGCAGTAACGATGATGCCATTGTAGGGCGCCAGCGCAGGCCAGCCCTCCCAGCCATCACCCCAGCGAAAGACCACGTTACGCAGCTTGAGTTCGGCCAGACGCTCCTTGGCACGCTCCTGCAACGCCTGGATGCGCTCCACGGAAAACACCCGTTCCACCAGCTGCGCCAGCACTGCGGTCTGATAACCCGAACCGGTACCGATCTCCAGTACCTTGTCCAGGGGGCCGTCGGCCAACAGCAACTCGCTCATGTGGGCGACCATGAACGGTTGCGAAATCGTCTGATTATGTCCGATGGGCAGCGCAGTGTCCTCGTATGCCCGGTGCGCCAGTGCCTCGTCGACGAACAGATGCCGTGGCGTGCGGCGGATCACTTCGAGCACATGAGGATTGGAAAGGCCCTCCTCGTACAACCGCTGGATCAACCGATCGCGGGTGCGTTGCGAGGTCATGCCTGTACCGTGTCGCATCAGATCGCCCGATCCGCGATGACTCACAGCAGATCCTCCAGCCAGCGATCAAGGCCCTGGAATGCCTCGCGGAACGTGCGATCCAGCTGCAGCGGCGTGATCGACACATAGCCCTGCATCACGGCATGGAAGTCCGTACCAGGTCCGCCATCCTCGACGTCTCCGGCGACGGAAATCCAATAGCCTTCCTTGCCACGCGGGTTGGCCTGCTTGACCGGCGGCTTGGCGCGGCTGCGATGCCCAAGACGGGTCAACCGAATACCGCGGATGTGATCCAGCGGCAGGTTCGGCACATTGACGCTGAGCACCGTGCGCGGCGGCAGATCGAGCTGATCATGTTTCTCGACCAGCGTCCGGGCGATGGCGGCTGCAGTCGGCAGGTTTTCCGGAGACCGGGAAATCAGCGAGAAGGCGAATGCCGGACGCCCCGTGAACCGTCCTTCGATGGCCGCCGCGACGGTGCCTGAATAAAGCACGTCGTCGCCCAGGTTGGCGCCGAGGTTGATACCCGAGACGACCATGTCTGGCGTTTCGGCCAGCAGCCCGTTGAGCCCGAGGTGCACGCAATCGGTGGGCGAGCCGTTCAGGCCGATGAAGCCGTTGGGCATGCTCACGGGATGCAGCGGGCGATCCAGGGTGAGTGCGCTGCTGGCGCCGCTCATGTCCTGGATCGGGGCAACCACCCGGCACTCGGCATAGTCGGCCAGCGCGTCATAAAGCGCGGCGAGCCCGGGCGCATGCACCCCGTCGTCGTTGGCGATCAGAATACGCATCAGATGTCCATCTGCCCTGCCAGGTTGACCAACTCGCGCACCACAGCGGTGGCGAAACATCCGGTCGGCAGGACGAATTCCAGTTGCAGAATGTCAGGCTCGGGATAATGCCACGACAAACCCCCAATGGGGAGGCGAAGAATGCGCCGTTCGTGCTTCATGCCAGCATCTGCGAGCCACTTGGCGATCACCGGCTCATTGCCAGCAATCCGCTGTTCCAGCGCCTGGACATCGCCTGCGGCCGGCGATTCTCCAGCGCCCCACAGCGGTCCGGTGGGATGCAAATCGAGAATCGCCAGCCGCGGATCATCACATTCAGCCTCACCCGCCGGAAAAAAACTGCGGCTATCGGTGAACGCGAGCAGATCACCCACCTGAGCACGATCCCAGGTTGCCGCAGCGACCCGTTCGGCGAGAACGCGGTTGAACAGGTAGCTGCGGCCGGCCGAGAGTAGCCGCGAACGCAAGTTGCGCTGCTCCGGCAGTTCCCCGCGGCCGGCGAATTCGCGGGCGCCGTGCAGATTGCCACCTTCATGGCCGAACCGCTGCAGACCGAAATAGTTGGGTACACCCTGATCCCGGATGCGCTCCAGGCGCGCGTCGAGCGCTGCACGCTCGCCGCGCAGCTCCGTCAGGCGCAGAGTGAAGCCGTTGGCCGAATGGGCGCCGCGCTGCAATTTGCGCTGGTGGCGGCTGCGCTGGAGGATCTTCAGGCTTTCGTTCTCCGCAGCCGCCAGGTCCGGGTCGCTCTTGCCCGGCAGGTGCAGACTGAACCACTGCCGGGTCAGCGCCTGGCGGTCCTTCAGCCCTGCGTAGCTGACCATCCTCAGCGGCACCCCGGCGGCTCGCGCGATGCGTCGGGCGGCTTCCTCGGTGTTGAGGTTGCGCTTTTCCACCCATAGCCACAGGTGCTCGCCTTCACCGGACAAGGCGATGTCCAGCACCTCGTCGACCTGAAAGTCCTCGGCCACCGCCTTCAGCACCGCACTTCCGCAAGGCTCGCCATGCGCCCGTGGCCCCAGCAGCTGGCTCTCGCTCATGCGCGTACCAGCAAGGCGACCGCATGCACCGCGATCCCCTCCTCGCGCCCGACGAAACCAAGCTTCTCCGTGGTCGTGGCCTTGACGTTGACCTGATCCAGCGCCACCTGCAGATCGGCGGCGATCAGCTCGCGCATGCGCTCGATGTGCGGCGCCATCTTCGGCGCCTGCGCAATGATGGTGGTATCGACGTTGCCGACCGTCCAGCCCTTGGCTTTCACCTGCTCGAGCACATGACGCAACAGCTCGCGACTGTCGGCGCCCTTGAACTGTGGATCGGTGTCCGGGAAATGCTTGCCGATGTCACCCAGTGCCGCCGCGCCGAGCAGTGCATCGCTCAAGGCGTGCAGCAGCACGTCACCATCGGAATGCGCCAGCAACCCGAAGCGATGCGCAATCCGCACACCGCCGAGCGTGATGAAATCGCCCTCACCGAAGCGGTGTACGTCATAACCGTGGCCGATACGCATATGAGAGATACCTTCGAAAGAACGCAGGCGGCCGATTCTACAGGACCCCGTAGCGTCCGGATGACAAAGAGCCGCTGAGCTATCGATATCGGCGATAAACATCATCAACCAGATCAATCATATATCGCCAAATCACGATATATAGTTCGCCTCATTCCGATATACCTTTCAACGGAACCGATATGCCGGACGACCTCGACGACATCATCAAAGCACTCGCCCATCCGCTGCGCCGCGACATTCTGCGCTGGCTCAAGGAGCCGCACCTGCATTTCGCCGAACAGCATCACTCGCTGGAGAACGGCGTCTGTGCCGGGCAGATCGATCAACGGGCCGGGCTGTCGCAGTCGACAGTGTCAGCGCACCTGGCAACGCTGCAGAAGGCCGGCCTGATCAGCAGCCAGAAGGTCGGCCAGTGGCATTTCTTCAAGCGCAACGAAGCCGTGATTCAGGCCTTCGTCGAACGCATCGGCCAGTCACTCTGAAGCTCTTCATTTTCCCAATGCACAGGAGCGGTATCGCTATGCCCACTCTCTTCGACCCGATCAAGATCGGCGATCTGGAACTCACCAACCGCATCATCATGGCGCCTCTGACCCGTTGCCGTGCCGAACCCGGCCGCGTCCCCGGCGACCTGATGGTCGAGTACTACGCGCAGCGCGCCGGTGCCGGCCTGATCATCAGCGAAGCCACCTCGGTCACGCCGATGGGTGTCGGCTACCCGGACACGCCCGGCATCTGGTCGGCTGAGCAGGTGCAAGGCTGGAAGAAGATCACCGAAGCCGTGCATGCCAAGGGCGGCAAGATCGTGCTGCAGCTCTGGCATGTGGGGCGTATCTCCGATCCGCTGTACCTCGACGGCCGGTTGCCGGTCGCTCCGAGCGCCATCAAGCCGGCTGGCCATGTCAGCCTGGTGCGTCCGATGAAGGACTACGAAACCCCGCGCGCGCTGGAAACCAGCGAGATCCCGGCCATCGTCGAGGCCTACCGCAAGGGTGCCGAGAATGCCAAGGAGGCCGGTTTCGACGGCGTGGAAATCCACGGCGCCAACGGCTATCTGCTCGACCAGTTCCTGCAGGACAGCACCAACCAGCGCACCGATGCCTATGGCGGCTCGCTGGAAAACCGTGCGCGACTGATGCTTGAAGTGACCGACGCCGCCATCAGTGTCTGGGGCGCCGGTCGCGTCGGCGTACACCTGGCGCCGCGCGCCGATTCGCATGACATGGGCGATTCCAATCGCGCCGAAACCTTCGGCTACGTCGCCCGTGAGCTGGGCAAGCGTGGCGTCGCGTTCATCTGCACCCGCGAATACGCCGGCGAAGATAGCCTCGGGCCGCAGCTGAAGCAGATCTTCGGCGGCGTGTATATCGCCAACGAGCGTTTCACCAAGGAACAGGGCAATGCCTGGCTGGCAGAAGGCAAAGCCGACGCAGTCGCCTTCGGCATTCCGTACATCGCCAACCCTGATCTGGTCGAGCGTCTACGCCAGGATGCACCGCTGAACGCGCCCAAGCCCGAGCGGTTCTACGCCCAGGGGCCGGTCGGCTACACCGATTATCCGTCGCTCTAAGCTCCGGCGATGGAAAGGCCCGGTCGGGAATTCCGACCGGGCCTTTTTTTGTGCCCGTCTTTGGCGTTCATCCTTCCGGTCCGTCCCGAGTGTGATCAACGCCCCCGGCGTGACAGGCAGACGCTCGATTGAGCCGGCACGTGGATGAGGCTACGCCGTCATTCACCCTATGCGTTCAGCGCCTCGGCATGATGGCGCAGATGGTCCTCGATGAAGCTGGCGATGAAATAGTAGCTGTGGTCATAGCCCGGCTGGATGCGCAGGGTCAGCGGATGCCCGGCGGCCCTGGCGGCGGCTTCGAGCGTCCGGGGCTTCAACTGGCTATCCATGAAATCATCACGATCGCCCTGATCCACCAGAATCGGCAGCTTCTCGCCCGCCTCGGCCAGCAGCGCACAGGCATCCCACTCGCGCCAGCGTGAGCGATCCTCGCCGAGGTAGTGACTAAACGCCTTCTCACCCCACGGACAGTCCAGCGGGTTACTGATCGGCGCGAACGCCGACAGCGACCGGTAACGCCCCGGATTCTTCAGCGCGCAGATCAGCGCGCCGTGCCCGCCCATCGAATGCCCGCTGATGCCTCGGCGATCGGAAACCGGGAAGTTCGCCTCGATCAGCATCGGCAGCTCATGCACCACGTAGTCATACATGCGGTAATGCTGCGCCCAGGGCTGCTCGGTCGCGTTGAGATAGAAGCCAGCGCCCAGGCCTAAGTCCCAGGCGCCGTCGGGGTCGTCCGGCACATCCGCGCCGCGTGGGCTGGTATCCGGAGCGACGATGATCAGCCCAAGCTCGGCGGCCAGACGCTGTGCACCGGCCTTCTGCATGAAGTTCTCGTCGGTGCAAGTCAGCCCTGACAACCAGTACAGCACGGGCAGTCGGGCACCCTGCTCCGCGTGCGGCGGCAGGTAGACGGCGAACACCATATCGCAGTTCAGACTGCTGGACCGATGACGGTAGCGCTTGTGCCAGCCACCGAAACTCTTGTTGCTGGAAACGATTTCTAGAGTCATGGACGTGCCTCGCGCAGGGTGAAAAACCGCAAGGTTTTTCACCGGATAAGGTGGATAAGCCGTGCGGCGGCGTTATCCACCCTACAGGTCAGAAATGGATGACGGTGCGGATGCTCTTGCCTTCGTGCATCAGGTCGAAAGCCTTGTTGATGTCGTCCAGCCCCATGGTGTGGGTAATGAAGGTATCCAGCGGGATCTCGCCGGCTTGCGACTTCTCGACGTAGCTGGGCAGCTCGGTGCGCCCCTTCACGCCGCCAAACGCCGAGCCGCGCCATACGCGCCCGGTCACCAGTTGGAATGGACGGGTGCTGATTTCCGCACCCGCCGGAGCGACGCCGATGACGGTCGACTCACCCCAGCCCTTATGACAGCACTCCAGCGCCGCGCGCATCAACTGGACATTGCCGATGCACTCGAAGCTGTAATCCACGCCGCCGTCGGTCATTTCGATAATCACATCCTGGATCGGCTTGTCATGGTCCTTCGGATTGACGAAGTCGGTGAGCCCCAGCTCGCGAGCCACGGCTTCCTTGGCGGGGTTGATGTCGATGCCGATGATGCGACTGGCCTTGGCCATCCTCGCGCCGATGATCGCCGCCAGCCCGATGCCGCCCAGACCGAAGATCGCCACGGTCGAGCCTTCGGTGACCTTGGCGGTGTTGAGCACCGCACCGATGCCGGTGGTCACGCCGCAGCCGAGCAGGCAAACCTTCTCCAGCGGTGCGTCCTTGGGAATCACCGCCACCGAGACTTCCGGCAGCACGGTGTACTCGGAGAAGGTCGAACAGCCCATGTAGTGGTAGACCGGCTGCCCCTGGTAGCTGAAGCGCGTGGTACCGTCCGGCATCAGACCCTTGCCCTGGGTGGCGCGCACGGCGCTGCACAGGTTGGTCTTGCCGGATTTGCAGAACTTGCACTCGCGACATTCGGCGGTATAGAGCGGAATCACATGATCGCCAACTGCCACCGAAGTCACGCCGTCGCCGACCGCCTCGACGATGCCGCCGCCTTCGTGACCCAGGATGCAGGGAAAAACCCCTTCGGAGTCCTGCCCGGACAAGGTGTAGGCGTCGGTGTGGCAGACACCGCTGGCAACGATGCGTACCAGCACTTCACCAGCCTTGGGCGGAGCGACGTCGACCTCGACGATCTGCAGAGGCTGGTTCGGGCCGAAGGCGACGGCGGCGCGCGATTTGATGGTCATGGGGCACTCTCGAGGTGACAAGGAAAGCCAAGAGTGTAATTGAGCGACAGATTGGTTTAATCAGCCTTTTCTGGAAAACATTATTGCCAATCAGGGACAATGGCCCGTGACGGCAGAATGGGAGATCAACGATGAGTCGCTGGGAAGGCCTGGACGAATTCGTCGCTGTTGCCGAATGCGGCAGTTTCATGCGCGCCGCCGAGCATCTGCGCGTCTCGTCTTCACATGTCAGCCGTCAGGTCGCCCGCCTGGAGGAACGTCTGCAGGCACGCCTGCTCTACCGCACCACGCGCCGGGTGTCGCTGACCGAAGCGGGTCACACCTTCTTTGCGCGCTGCCAGCGATTAATCGAGGAACGCGACGAGGCATTCCTGGCAATCAGCGACCTGCACGCCGCTCCCACCGGGCTGCTGCGCATGACCGCGGCGGTGGCCTACGGCGAGCGCTTCATCGTGCCGCTGGTCAACGAATTCATGGCACAACACCCGCAGCTGCGGGTCGAGATCGAACTGTCCAACCGCACACTGGATCTGGTGCAGGAAGGTTATGACCTGGCGATCCGCCTGGGCCGCCTCGGTGAGTCGCGACTGGTCGCCACCCGTATCGCGCCGCGCGCGATGTACCTGTGTGCGGCGCCATCCTATCTGGAGCGCTACGGGCGACCGCACACGCTTTCCGAGCTGGGCCGACACAACTGCCTGATCGGCACCGGTGATACCTGGACCTTCCAGATCGACGGCCGCGAACAGCACTTCAAGCCAAGCGGCAACTGGCGCTGCAACAGCGGCCAGGCGGTGCTGGACGCTGCCCTGCGCGGCTTCGGACTCTGCCAGCTGCCCGACTATTACGTGCAGGAACCGCTGCGCCACGGCGAGTTGGTTTCGCTGCTGGAGTCTAATCAGCCGCCGGACACCGCCGTGTGGGCCGTTTACCCGCAACGGCGCTATCCGCTACCGAAGGTCCGTTTACTCATCGAGGCGCTGAAGATCGGCCTGGCACAGCGCCCCGAATATGCCGGGACGCTGCTCTAGCGCGTACTTAATCATGATCGCGTCAGACGGGCTGACAATCCGGAGACCTGGGCAAAGAGGTTGACGCTGTGCTCGTGCCGTCGTCCACGCGCGGTGCGGCGGCGCTCTATCGCTATCCAGCGGTAGCGAGCGCGGCGTCTAGCTGTTGTCCGGCGTCTTGACCGGCCAACGCTGCTGCAGCCAGAGCAGGTCCTCCGGCCGGGTGACTTTCAGGTTATCTGCCCGTCCTTCCACCATGAGCGGCGCAAAGCCCGCCCACTCCAGTGCCGAGGCCTCGTCGGTGACGCTTACGCCGCTGCGCAGCGCCCTTTCCAGCGCGTCACGCAGCAAACCGAGACGGAACATCTGCGGCGTGTATGCCTGCCAGATCACACTGCGATCCACCGTTTCCAGCACGCGCCCGTTGGCGCCGACACGCTTGAGCGTATCGCGCGCCGGCACACCCAGAAGCCCGCCGACGGCATCTTCGCCCAACTCGGCCAACAGCGTGTTCAGGTCTTCACGCGTCAGGTTGGGGCGCGCCGCATCGTGCACCAGCACCCAGTCCTGGTCCTGCGCACCCAGCTCGCCAAGTCGCTGCAGACCATTGAGCACCGAGTCACAACGCTCGCGCCCGCCGGCGGCGCGCTGCACGCGTTTGTCGCGGGCACAGGCGAGGCCCGGCCAGTACGGATCGGCGTCGGCCAGGCTGACCACCAGTCCGCGCAATCCCGGATGATCGAGAAAGCAGTCGAGGGTATGTTCGATGATGCAACGCCCACCGAGCGGCAGGTATTGCTTGGGGCGATCGGCACGCATACGGCTGCCCACACCAGCGGCCGGTATCACCACCCAGAAATCAGGCAATGCGCGGCTCATTCGGTCAGCTGATAGAGGGTCTCACCCTCTTTGACCATGCCCAGCTCCTGGCGCGCGCGCTCCTCGACCGTCTCCATGCCGGCTTTCAGCTCCAGCACTTCCGCTTCGAGGATGCGGTTACGTTCAAGAAGGCGTTCGTTCTCGCCCTTCTGCTCGGCGATCTGTTTATTCAGGCTGCTGATCTGGGCAAGGCTGCCCTCGCCTACCCACAGACGATATTGCAAACCGCCCAGCAGCAGGATCAGCACGACGAACAACCAGTAGGGACGGCGCATAGCAAGCATGAAACGAACTTCGGCGGTTTTCAGTATGGAAAGATGGCGAGCGCACCGCTGGCGGCCCGAGTGACTTCCGCGGCGTTGGGCGTCGAGCCGATTGAAACAAAAAAGGGCGACTCGCGCCGCCCTTTTTTAAATGTCGCAACTCAGCCGCGGAATTCGGCACGCCCCTTGTAAGGTGCCTTGCCAGCCAGCTGCTCCTCGATACGCAGCAGCTGGTTGTACTTGGACACCCGGTCGGAACGGCACAGCGAGCCAGTCTTGATCTGGCCGGCTGCGGTACCCACGGCCAGGTCGGCAATGGTGCTGTCTTCGGTTTCGCCGGAGCGGTGCGAGATCACCGCGGTGTAGCCGGCGGCCTTGGCCATCTGAATGGCTTCCAGCGTCTCGGTCAGCGAGCCGATCTGGTTGAACTTGATCAGGATCGAGTTGGCGATGCCCTTGTCGATGCCTTCCTTGAGGATCTTGGTGTTGGTGACGAACAGGTCGTCGCCGACCAGCTGGACCTTCTCGCCGATCTTATCGGTCAGCGCCTTCCAACCAGCCCAGTCGGACTCGTCCATGCCGTCTTCGATCGAGATGATCGGATAGCGCTGGGTCAGGCCGGCCAGGTAGTCGGCGAAGCCGGCGGCGTCGAATGCCTTGCCTTCGCCGGACAGATCGTACTTGCCATCCTTGAAGAACTCGCTGGATGCGCAGTCCAAGGCCAGGGTCACGTCGCAGCCCAGCTGGTAGCCGGCCTTCGCGACCGCCTCGGCGATGGCCGCCAGTGCGTCTTCGTTGGAGGCCAGGTTCGGTGCAAAGCCACCTTCATCACCCACGGCGGTATTCAGGCCACGGGCCTTCAGCACGGCCTTCAGGTGATGGAAGATTTCCGCGCCCATGCGCAGAGCGTCGGCAAAGGTCTTGGCGCCGACCGGCTGGACCATGAATTCCTGGATGTCGACGTTGTTGTCGGCGTGCTCGCCGCCATTGATGATGTTCATCATCGGCACCGGCATGGAGTACTGGCCAGGCGTGCCGTTCAGGTCGGCAATATGCGCATACAACGGCACGCCCTTGGCCTGGGCAGCAGCCTTGGCGGCGGCCAGAGACACGGCGAGGATCGCGTTGGCGCCCAGCTTGGCCTTGTTCTCGGTACCGTCCAGTTCGATCATCGCCTGATCCAGCGCCTTCTGGTCGACCGGGTCCTTGCCCAGCAGCAGATCGCGAATCGGCCCGTTGACATTGGCCACTGCGTTCAGCACGCCCTTGCCCAGGTAGCGACTCTTGTCACCATCGCGCAACTCCAGCGCCTCGCGCGAGCCGGTGGACGCGCCGGACGGTGCACAAGCACTGCCGATGATGCCGTTATCGAGGATCACGTCGGCTTCCACGGTCGGATTGCCGCGGGAGTCGAGGACTTCACGACCCTTGATGTCGATGATCTTTGCCATTGTTATTAACACTCCATAGATAGCTGCAAGGCTTTCAAGCAGTTTCGATTGGCGGAAAACTCTTGACCAGATCATCCAGCTGCTTGAGCTGGGTGAGGAAAGGTTCCAGCTTGTTCAGGCGCAGCGCGCAGGGACCGTCGCACTTGGCATTGTCCGGGTCCGGATGAGCTTCCAGGAACAGTCCGGCCAGCCCTTGGGACAACCCTGCCTTGGCCAGGTCGGTAACCTGGGCACGGCGCCCACCGGCCGAATCGGCGCGGCCACCCGGCATCTGCAGCGCATGGGTGACGTCGAAGAACACCGGATACTCGAACGACTTCATAATGCCGAAACCGAGCATGTCGACGACCAGATTGTTGTAGCCGAAGGACGAGCCGCGTTCGCAGAGGATCAGCTGGTCGTTACCGGCTTCCTCGCACTTCTTCAGGATGTGCTTCATTTCCTGCGGGGCGAGGAACTGCGCCTTCTTGATGTTGATCACCGCACCGGTCTTGGCCATCGCCACCACCAGATCGGTCTGCCGCGAGAGGAAGGCCGGCAGCTGAATGATGTCGCAGACCTCGGC
The DNA here is from genome assembly GCF_036701605.1 of Pseudomonas sp. FIP_A4. Classification (NCBI taxonomy): domain Bacteria; kingdom Pseudomonadati; phylum Pseudomonadota; class Gammaproteobacteria; order Pseudomonadales; family Pseudomonadaceae; genus Pseudomonas; species Pseudomonas sp. FIP_A4. Next base: position 28,687 of record NZ_JAYDXP010000125.1, read on the forward strand.
CACCGGAGCGGCCTGGAATGGCTCGTGCACATCGGTGATCACCGGCACGCCGAAGGTCTTCTTCACTTCCTCGAAGATCTTCATACCCTCGTCCAGGCCCGGACCGCGGAACGAGGTGATCGAAGAACGGTTGGCCTTGTCGAAGCTGGCCTTGAACACGTAGGGAATGCCGAGCTTCTCGGTGACCCGCACGTACTCCTCGCAGGCCGTCATGGCCAGGTCGCGCGACTCGAGCACGTTGATACCGCCGAACAGCACGAACGGCTTGTCGTTGGCGATCTCGATATTACCGACGCGGATGGTTTTCTGGGTCATGCCTTGCTCGCCTTGTATTCCAGCGCCGCATTGACGAAACCACTGAACAGCGGATGGCCGTCACGCGGGGTGGAGGTGAACTCCGGGTGGAACTGGCAAGCGACGAACCACGGGTGATCCGGCGCCTCGACCACTTCCACCAGCGCGCCGTCGCCGGAGCGGCCGGTAATTTTCAGACCCGCGGCCTGCAGTTGCGGCAGCAGGTTGTTGTTGACTTCGTAGCGATGGCGATGGCGCTCGACGATGCGCTCCTGGCCATAGCATTCGAATACCTTCGAGCCCGGCTCCAGACCGCACTCCTGCGCGCCCAGACGCATGGTGCCGCCGAGATCGGAGGAGTCGGAGCGCTTTTCCACCGCACCGCTGGCGTCTTCCCATTCGGTGATCAGCCCCACCACCGGGTGAGTACTGTTCTTGTCGAACTCGGTGGAATTGGCGTCCGTCCAGCCCAGCACGTCACGCGCGAACTCGATGACCGCCACCTGCATACCGAGGCAAATGCCCAAGTACGGAATCTTGTTCTCGCGGGCATATTTCACCGTGGTGATCTTGCCTTCCACGCCACGCAGACCGAAGCCGCCGGGTACGAGGATGGCATCTACCCCTTCGAGCAAGCCGGTGCCCTGGTTCTCGATGTCTTCGGAGTCGATATAGCGCAGGTTCACTTTGGTACGGCTCTGGATGCCAGCGTGGCTCATGGCCTCGATCAGAGATTTGTAGGCATCGAGAAGTTCCATGTACTTGCCGACCATGGCGATGGTGACTTCGGTCGAAGGATGCAGCTTGGCATCGACCACGCGGTCCCATTCGGAGAGATCGGCGCCGCTACACTTGAGATCGAAGCGCTCGACGACGTAATCATCCAGGCCCTGCGCATGCAGGATGCCCGGAATCTTGTAGATGGTATCGGCGTCCGGCAGGCTGATCACCGCGCGCTCTTCGACGTTGGTGAACAGCGCGATCTTGCGCCGCGAGGAGACATCGATGGCGCGATCGGAACGGCAAACCAGCACGTCCGGCTGCAGGCCGATGGAGCGCAATTCCTTCACCGAGTGCTGAGTCGGCTTGGTCTTGGTTTCGCCGGCGGTGGCGATATACGGAACCAGCGTCAGGTGCATCAGCATGGCGCGCTTGGCGCCCACTTCCACACGCAGCTGACGGATCGCCTCGAGGAAGGGTTGCGACTCGATGTCACCGACGGTGCCGCCGACTTCCACCAGCGCCACGTCCGCATCGCCAGCGCCCTTGATGATGCGGCGCTTGATCTCGTCGGTGATATGCGGAATGACCTGAATGGTCGCGCCCAGATAATCACCCCGACGCTCGCGGCGCAGTACGTCCTCGTAGACGCGTCCGGTAGTGAAGTTGTTGTTCTGGGTCATGCGCGTGCGGATGAACCGCTCGTAGTGGCCCAGGTCCAGGTCGGTCTCGGCGCCGTCGTGGGTGACGAACACCTCACCGTGCTGGAACGGGCTCATGGTGCCTGGATCGACGTTAATATAAGGGTCCAGCTTGAGCATCGTGACCTTCAGGCCCCGCGCCTCCAGGATGGCCGCCAATGAAGCCGAAGCGATGCCTTTCCCCAAAGAAGAAACAACACCACCCGTGACGAAGATGTAGCGCGTCATGAAAAACCCTAGAAGTCTGCGTTAAGCGGCCAGCGCCGCCGGGGGAAAGCGAAGATGCCATTGCGCACCGGGCGGCAATAGCGCAACTACCACGGATTCGAAGAAACCGCAGAAGCTGTATTGAGACGGGAGCGTAGTCTACTGGAAAGCACCTACCAGCTCAAACCTGCGTCGTCCGGCGGCGGCTGCCAGTCGAACGCCAGCGGCAGCGCGCGCAGACCGGGCAGATTCGCCACGCCGACCAGTTGGCCATCAACGTAGAGCAATGGCAGGCGCGCTCTGACGAACCGCGGCACACCCACCTCATTGAGCAAGCGCTTGAGGTCGCGGCTACCCCGCCCCGGCACCTGCAGCACTTCACCACCCTGCCGGTAGCGCACCTCGTAACGCGCCGGCGCGGCGACACCCGCGATCCGCACCGAGCCGTTGTCAGGCAGTTGCAGCGATTGATTGGGATCATGCCAGAAGACCGGACCGACCACCGGGCGCAACCAGCATCCCGACAGCCACCACAGGCGATCGCCACAGCGGTGCAGTTCGCCAGCGGCCAATCGCCACACGGGCGTCGCATCCACGGCAGCGCTGCACAGCGACTCCCAGCCCTGCCAATGTTCGCTGTCAGGCAACGCGGTGAACGACGCTAGCCAGTGTCGCAATGCATTGCGCTGCCGGGCGGGACTGAGCGACAGCATGGGCCCAAGCATAAGGCTCGGCACCGGCAGCCAGGCGTAAGCGGTGGGCGGCGCCATCATCGCAAGATCCATCTCCGCCAGCTCGTCCAGCAACCTCTGCGCCTCGGTCATGTGCGCGGCTGTGCGCGCCAGCGTCGTTGCGCTCTGCGGCCAGCGTTGCGCAAGCATTGGCATCACCTGATGACGCAGATAATTACGTGAGAAATCTAGGCTGTCATTGCTGGGATCCTCGACCCAGGCCAGTCCCAGGCGCCGAGCATGAGCCTCCAGCTCGCCCCTGCTTACATCAAGCAGCGGCCGCATCAGCCAACCGCGACCGAGCCTGCGCCTGGCAGGCATGGCAGCCAGCCCGCGCACACCGGCACCGCGCAGCAGGCGGAACAGCAACGTTTCGGCCTGATCGTCGCGATGCTGGGCCGTCAGCAGCACCTCGCCTTCTTCGAGGCGCATTTCGATGGCGGTGTAGCGTGCCTGCCGCGCCGCCTGCTCCAGGCTGCGCCCCGCCTCGACCTGCACGCGCACCACCTCGAGCGGAATCCCAAGCGCCGTGCAAACGCGCCGGCAGTGCTCAGGCCAGGCATCCGCCGCGGACTGCAAACCGTGATGAACATGGATCGCCCGCAACGGGGGAAGCGCTTCGCGCCGCGCAAGGTCGGCCAAGAGCTGCAGCAGCACCGTGGAGTCGAGCCCGCCGGAGAACGCCACGCACCAACGCGGCGCATGACGGGCGCAACTCAACGCAGACGACAAACGGGCTTCAAGAGACATATCGATCACGGCGCAAATTCACAGAGCGCAATGCCCCAAATGAAAACGGACAGGGCACATCAGTGCACCTGTCCGTTGGTATCGCCTGGATGATGGCGCAATCAGGCGATGCCGTAGCTCATCAGACGCTCGTAACGACGCGCCAACAGCTTGTCGGTGTCCAGCGACTTGAGCATATCGAGCTGCTTGATCAGCTCCTGGCTCATCGAGGCCGCCATCGCCGCCGGATTGCGATGTGCGCCGCCGAGTGGCTCGGGAATCACCTTGTCGACGATGCCCAGGTCCTTCAGACGCTCAGCGGTCACACCCATCGCCTCGGCCGCCTCCGGTGCCTTCTCGGCGGTGCGCCAGAGAATCGAGGCGCAGCCTTCCGGCGAGATCACCGCGTAGGTGGAATATTGCAGCATGTTCAGCTGGTCGCAGACGCCAATGGCCAACGCACCGCCGGAACCGCCCTCGCCAATTACCGTGGCGATGATCGGCGTCTTCAGGCGCGCCATCACACGCAGATTCCAGGCAATAGCCTCACTCTGGTTGCGCTCCTCGGCGTCGATGCCCGGATAGGCGCCTGGAGTGTCGATGAAGGTCAGGATCGGCAGCTTGAAGCGCTCGGCCATTTCCATCAGGCGGCAAGCCTTGCGATAGCCTTCTGGACGCGGCATGCCGAAATTGCGGCGCACCTTTTCGCGCACTTCACGACCCTTCTGGTGACCGATCACCATTACCGGCTGACCGTTCAGGCGAGCCGTGCCACCAACGATGGCCGCGTCATCGGAGAAATGACGATCTCCGTGCAGCTCTTCGAACTCGGTAAACAAATGATTGATGTAATCCAGCGTGTAAGGACGCTGCGGGTGGCGGGCCAGGCGGGCAATCTGCCAGCTGGTCAGATTGCCGAAAATGCTTTCGGTGAGCGATTCGCTCTTGTCCTGCAGGCGGGCAATCTCGTCGCCGATGTTCAGCGAGTTATCGTTGCCGACCAGGCGCAACTCTTCGATCTTGGCTTGCAGGTCGGCAATCGGCTGTTCGAAATCGAGAAAATTCGGGTTCATAGGCATCCGTCATGCGTCGACGGCCAGGCGGCCGGGAGGCTGTTCCGTTTTTTGCGCCATACCTTACGGGAGCGGCGCTTCGAGGTCGAACAAAAATTGTTCGGAACCATGACCCGATCGAGACCGGGCCGTTCTGGCACTACGCGAGCAGTGCCAAGAGGATCAGGGTGCTCGGCAGCGACCACCCGTCATCGGTATTGCAGGAAGACGTTGTCGCGTCCGAACTGGTCACGCAACGCCTGAATCAAGTTGTCTGCCGGATCGATACGCCAGTTCTCGCCGAACTGCAGCAGCGCACGCGCATCGGCCCCGGTGTACTCGAGCGTGATTGGACAGGCACCACGATGCCGCCCGAATACATCGGCAAGCCAGCGCATCCGATCGCCTTTGAGCGCCTCGCTGGCAACCTTGACCCGCAGGCTTTCGGCCAACCCGGTACGCGCCTCCTCCAGACTCATCACCCGCTTGGCCCGCAGGCGCAGGCCTCCAGAGAAATCGTCGTTGCTGACTTCGCCTTCAACCACCACTAACGCATCCGTCTGCAGCAGCGCCTGAGCGGTGTTGAAGGCTTCAGCGAACAGCGATGCCTCGATACGTCCGGAGCGGTCATCAAGAGTGATGAACCCCATCTTGTCGCCTTTCTTGTTCTTCATCACCCGCAGGTTGACGATCAGCCCGGCGACGGTCTGGGTGTCACGCGCCGGCCGCAGGTCGACGATGCGCTGCCGGGCGAAGCGCCGCACCTCGCCCTCGTACTCGTCGATGGGATGGCCGGTGAGATACAGCCCGAGGGTATCTTTCTCCCCCTTCAAACGCTCCTTGAGCGACAGTTCACGCGCCTTGCGGTGATTGGCGTAGACATCCGCCTCGGGTTCGGCGAACAGCCCGCCGAACAGGTCCATGTGGCCGCTTTCTTCGCTGCGTGCCGTCTGCTCGGCGGCCTGCACCGCCTCTTCCATCGCCGCCAGCAGCACCGCGCGATTACGGTCGATGTTGGCTTGATAGGCCTTGGCTTCCTCATGGAAGTACGGCCCGAGGCGATCCAGCGCACCGGAACGGATCAGCGCTTCCAGCGTGCGTTTGTTGATGCGTTTCAGGTCCACGCGACTGCAGAAATCGAACAGATCCTTGAATGGTCCGCCTGCGGCGCGGCACTCGGCGATCGCTTCGACCGGGCCTTCGCCGACGCCCTTGACCGCGCCCAAGCCGTAGACGATGCGGCCATCGTCGTTGACGGTGAACTTGAACTCGGAGACGTTCACATCGGGCGGATCGATGCGCAGCTTCATGCTGCGGCATTCCTCGATGAGGATCACCACCTTGTCGGTGTTGTGCATATCCGCCGAGAGCACTGCGGCCATGAACGGCGAGGGGTAATGCGCCTTGAGCCAGGCGGTCTGGTACGAGACCAGGCCGTAGGCGGCCGAGTGCGACTTGTTGAAACCGTAGCCGGCAAATTTCTCCACCAGATCGAAGATGTTGCCCGCCAGCTCCCCATCGATACCGTTATTGGCGCAGCCCTCGATAAAGCCGCCGCGCTGCTTGGCCATTTCTTCCGGCTTCTTCTTGCCCATGGCGCGACGCAGCATGTCTGCGCCGCCAAGGGTATAGCCGGCCATGACCTGGGCGATCTGCATCACCTGTTCCTGATACAGGATGATGCCGTAGGTGGGCTTGAGCACTGGCTCCAGGCCCGCGTACTGGTAGTCCGGGTGCGGATAGGAAACTTCGGCACGACCGTGCTTGCGGTTGATGAAATCGTCCACCATGCCCGACTGCAGCGGGCCGGGGCGGAACAGTGCCACCAGTGCGATGAGGTCTTCCAGACAGTCGGGCTTGAGCTTCTTGATCAGCTCCTTCATGCCGCGCGATTCGAGCTGGAACACGGCCGTGGTCTCGGCCTTCTGCAGCAGCTGGTAGGTCGGCTTGTCGTCCAGCGGGATGAAGTCGATATTGACCGGTTCCAGCCCCTTCTTAGCCTGCTCGCGGTTGATGGTCTCCAGCGCCCACTTGATGATGGTCAGGGTGCGCAAACCGAGGAAGTCGAACTTGACCAGGCCGGCCTGCTCGACATCGTCCTTGTCGAACTGGGTCACCAGGCCGCCACCCTCCTCGTCACAGGCGATCGGCGCGAAATCCGTGAGTTTGGTCGGAGCGATGACCACACCGCCAGCGTGCTTACCGGTGCCGCGGGTGATGCCTTCGAGCTTGAGCGCCATGTCCCAGATTTCCCGGGCGTCCTCGTCGACGGCAAGGAAATCGCGCAGCGGCTCCTCCATCTCGTAGGCCTTTTCCAGGGTCATACCGACTTCGAAGGGAATCATCTTCGACAAGCGATCGGCCAGACCATAGGACTTGCCCTGCACCCGCGCGACGTCGCGTACCACTGCCTTGGCCGCCATCGAGCCGAAGGTGATGATCTGGCTCACGGCGTTGCGCCCATAGGCTTCGGCCACGTAGTCGATCACCCGGTCGCGGCCATCCATGCAGAAGTCGACGTCGAAGTCGGGCATCGAGATCCGCTCGGGGTTGAGGAAGCGCTCGAACAGCAGATCGTAGGCCAGCGGGTCGAGGTCGGTGATCTTCAGCACGTAGGCAACCAGCGAGCCAGCGCCCGAACCCCGGCCAGGCCCCACCGGCACGCCGTTGTTCTTCGCCCACTTGATGAAGTCCATTACGATCAGGAAGTACCCTGGGAAGCCCATCTGGATGATGGTGCCCAATTCGAACTCGAGGCGGTCGATGTACACCTGCTTCTTCGCCGCGTAATCGGGCGTGTCCTTGGGCAGCAGGACTTCCAGACGCTCTTCCAGCCCCTCGTAAGAGACCTGGCGCAAGTAGTCATCAATGGTCATCCCGGCGGGCACCGGGAAGTTGGGCAGGAAGTAGGTGCCCAGCTGGACTTCGATGTTGCAGCGCTTGGCAATTTCGACGGTGTTTTCCAGTGCCTCCGGCAGATCGGCGAACAGCTCGGCCATCTCCGCCGGGGTCTTCAGATACTGCTGGTCGGAATAGTTGCGCGGGCGACGCGGGTCATCGAGGGTGCGCCCCTCGCCGATGCAGACTCGCGTCTCATGGGCCTCGAAATCTTCCTGCCGGAGAAAGCGCACGTCATTGGTCGCCACCAGCGGCGCACCGCAGCGCCCGGCGAGCGCCACCGCGGCATGGAGATACTCCTCGTCGTTGACCCGGCTGGTGCGCTGAACTTCAAGGTAGAAGCGCTCGGCAAACACTTCGCTCCATTCCTTCAGCAACGCCTCGGCCAGCCCTTCGTCACCATTGAGCAGGGCCTGGCCGATCTCCCCCTCCTTGGCTCCTGACAGTGCGATCAAACCTTCCGCCGCTTGCTTGACCCAGTCGCGCTCGATGACGACCAGGTCGTTGCGCTGGCCTTCGGTCCAGCCACGAGAAACCAGCTCGGTGAGGTTGCGATACCCCTTGGCGTCCATCACCAGCAACGTCAACCGACTCAGCGGACCATCCTCCTCACGGCTGGCCAGCCAGATGTCGGCGCCGCAGATGGGCTTGATCCCGGCGCCCTGCGCCGCCTTGTAGAACTTGACCAGCGAACACATGTTGCTTTGATCCGTCACCGCCACGGCCGGCATGCCGGTGCCGGCGACTGCCTTGGTCAGTGGCTTGACGCGCACCAGACCGTCGACCAGCGAAAACTCGGTATGCAGACGAAGATGGACGAACGAAACAGACATGAACGAATCCCGGAAGCGACGGTGACAAGCCGGCGATTGTAACGGAAAGTCGGTCAACGGGCCGCGGAATGGCGCCAGAAGGCGCTGTGACAGCTGGCGATCAGCTGACCAGTTCGCCAACCGCCGCGGCGGTGCATGTGAGTGCGGCTCGCTCAAGCAGCACGCGCACCGGCGCGAAGGAGCGCCGATGGATGGGCGTCGGCCCTAGACTTTCCAACGCCTGGAGGTGCGCCGGAGTCGGGTACCCCTTGTGACCGGCCAGCCCGTAGCCCGGGTAAACCAGATCCAGGGCCTGCATTTCCCGGTCGCGGCTGACCTTGGCGAGAATCGAGGCGGCAGCGATCGCCGGCACGCTGGCATCGCCCTGCACCACCGCCGCGCTGGGCACCGACAGAACCGGGCAGCGGTTGCCATCGATCAGCGCCAGTCGCGGCAACACACTGAGCCCTTCTACCGCTCGCTGCATTGCCAGCATGGTGGCGTGCAGAATGTTCAGTCGATCGATCTCTTCCACCTCGGCGCGAGCGATGCACCATGCCAGCGCCTTTTCCTGAATCTCGTCGAACAGCACCTCACGCCGGGCTTCGCTGAGTTTCTTCGAATCATTGAGCCCCTGAATCGGTCGCAATGGATCGAGGATCACCGCCGCGGTGACCACCGGGCCGCACAGCGGGCCGCGCCCGACCTCGTCGACGCCAGCCACCAGCTCCTGCACCAGATCGAAGTCGAGTCCTAACTGCATCAGCCTTGCCCGATCAGGCCAAGCACCGCGTCGGCCGCCTGGCGGGAGGCCTCGCAGCGCAGGGTGCGGTGGATCCGGTCGAAGTCCTCGGTCTGCACATCGCCGTTGTCGAGCAGTGGTGACAGAGCTTGGGCCAGCGCCTCGGGCGTCGCCGCTTCCTGCAGCAGCTCAGGCACCAACAGGCGCTGCGCCAGCAGATTAGGCAAGGCCACGTAAGGGCTTTTCACCAGCCGCTTGAGAATACGGTAAGTCAACGGTGCCACACTGTAGGCGACAACCATCGGGCGCTTGAACAGCAAGGCCTCCAGCGTTGCCGTGCCCGACGCGATCAGCACAGCGTTGCACGCTGCCAGCGCTTCGTGAGAACGTCCATCCACCAGGGTCAGCGGCAAGTCACGCCCGGCCAGCATGGCCTCCAGCTGCGTACGACGTTCAGGGCTGGCACAGGGCAGCACAAAACGCACCCCCGGACGCACCGCACGCAGGCGCTCGGCTGCAGCCAGGAATAGCTCGCCGAGACGTGCCACTTCGCCGCCCCGACTTCCCGGCAACAAGGCAACAACCATTCCCTGCGCAGGCAGACCCAGCGCCTGACGCGCCGGTTCACGCTCGGTGTGCAGCGGAATCGTGTCGGCCAGCGGATGTCCAACGAAGCGCACCGGAACCCGGTGCTCCTCATAGAACTTTGCCTCGAACGGAAACAACGTCAGCATGAGGTCGCAGGCATCGCGAATCTTGAAGACCCGCTTCTGCCGCCAGGCCCATACCGAGGGACTGACGTAGTGAACGGTGCGAATACCCGCACGACGCAGCTTGAGCTCGAGATCCAGATTGAAGTCCGGTGCATCGATACCGATGAACACATCCGGCCGCGCCTCAAGCAGGTCACGCAATAGCCGCCGGCGTCGCGCCAGCAACTCGGGAAGTCGCCCCAGCACCTCCACTAGCCCCATCACTGCCAGACGCTCGAGCGGAAAGAACGACGTCAGGCCTTCGGCTTCCATTCGAGCGCCACCGACGCCAATGAACTGCACATCGGGATGACGCGCCTTGAGCGCCTGCATCAATCCAGCGCCGAGAATGTCACCGGACGACTCACCGGCAACCAGCGCAACCTTCAGCGGCACGCGCATATCAGCGGGTAATACCGCGGGTCGAGGCCTGGATGGAGTCACGAAACATCGCCACCTCCGCAAACGTCTTGGCGTCCTCCGCCAGCTCCGCCAGCGCCGCCTCGACAGTCAACCCCTTGCGGTAAACCACCTTGTAGGCACAGCGCAGCGCATGAATGGCCTCATCGCTGAAGCCGCGCCGGCGCATGCCCTCGAAGTTCATGCTGCGCGCCTCGGCAGGGTTGCCGAACACGGTGACGAACGCCGGCACGTCCTTACCGATGGCGGTTCCCATGCCGGAAAAGCTGTGCGCGCCGATATGGCAGAACTGATGCACCAACGTGTAGCCGGAAAGAATCGCCCAGTCGCCAACGTGGACATGGCCCGCCAGTGCCGTGTTGTTGACCAGAATACAGTGGTTGCCGATCACGCTGTCGTGGCCGATATGCGCGTAGGCCATGATCAGGTTGTGATCGCCGAGCGTCGTCTCGGAACGATCCTGTACGGTACCGCGATGGATCGTCACGCCTTCACGAATCACATTGTGATCGCCGATCACCAGCCGTGTCGGCTCGCCCTTGTACTTGAGATCCGGCGTATCCTCGCCGACGGAGGAAAACTGGAAGATCCGGTTATGCCGGCCGATCACGGTCGGCCCCTTGATGACCACGTGCGACGCGATCACCGTTCCCTCACCAATTTCGACATTCGGCCCGATGATTGACCACGGTCCGACCTGGACGTCATCCGCCAGTCTGGCCGTGGGATCGACGATGGCACGAGGGTCGATCAAAGTCATAGTTCGCGTTCCGCACAGATGATTTCGGCCGAGCAAACCGCCTTGCCATCGACGCTGGCCTGGCACTCGAACTTCCAGATGCCGCGTTTAACACTGAGGAACTTCGCCTCGAGGACCAGCTGGTCGCCCGGCAGCACCGGCTGGCGAAAGCGCAGCTTGTCGGAACCGACGAAGTAGTACAAGGTCCCATCCGAAGGCGTCGCGCCCATCATCTTGAAGCCCAGCAGACCGGCGGCCTGCGCCATCGCCTCGATGATCAGAACGCCCGGCATGATCGGATGCTGCGGGAAATGGCCATTGAAGAACGGCTCGTTGATGGTCACGTTCTTGTATGCGCGAATGCGCTTGGCGTCCGTATCCAGCTCGACCACACGGTCTACCAGCAAGAACGGGTAGCGGTGAGGCAGGTATTCGCGAATCTCGTTGATATCCATCATGTCAGCAAAAAGCCCGTAAATGAGTATGGGAGCCGCCATCGCCCGCGCCGCCGGCGCAGGCAGGCACTACCCTTGAAAAAGACGGCGATCGGGGAGATAGCTCAGGCATCAGAAGCCGTATCCCCATCCGGGGTCACGGCGGCGAGGCGCTTTTCCAACTGTTGCAGGCGACGCGCCATATCATCGAGGTGGCGAATACGCGCCGCGCTCTTGCGCCATTCGGCTGCCGTTTGCATCGCCGTACCGGACGAATAGCTGCCCGGTTCGGTGATCGAACGCGTCACCATCGTCATACCGGTCACGAAGACGTTATCGCAGACTTCGATGTGTCCAACCATGCCGACACCGCCCGCGATCATGCAGTTACGGCCAATCTTGGTGCTGCCGGAGATACCCGCGCAGCCCGCCATCGCGGTGTTGTCTCCGATCTGCACGTTGTGCGCGATCATGATCTGGTTATCCAGCTTGACGCCGTTGCCGATCAGCGTATCGGATAACGCTCCGCGATCGATGGTGGTATTGGAGCCAATCTCAACATCATCGCCGATGGTAACGCCGCCAATCTGAGCGATCTTTTGCCACACGCCCTTTGCGTTGGCGAAGCCGAAGCCCTCGCCGCCGATCACCGCGCCGGACTGAATAACCACCCGCTTGCCGATCCTGACATCGTGGTACAGCGTGACACGCGGCGCCAACCGCCCACCCTCGTCGATACGGCAGCGTGCACCGATGTAGCACTGGGCGCCGATTACCACATCAGGGCCGATCCAGGCGCCCGCCTCGATGACCGCATAGGCACCGATGCAGACCGAAGGATCGACCTGAGCGTCCGCTGCGATGATCGCGCTCGGATGAATGCCGGCCGCAACCGCCGGTCGCGTCTCGAACAGATGCGAGGCTCGGGCGTAGGCCAGATAGGGGTTCTCGATAACTAATGCGGCGCCGCTATAGCCGGCGGCATCCTCCGGCGTTAGCAGCACCGCGCCGGCACAGGTATCTTCAAGGAACTTGCGATACTGGGCATTGGCCAGAAAGGTGAGATGCTGCGGTCCCGCGTCCTGCAGCGTGGCCAGACCGTGGATCGGCAGAGCCGCATCGCCACGCAGCGTGGCTCCCAGCAGCTCGGCCAGCTGGCCGAGCGTATACACGATAGAAGACATGATCAGCGCAGCTGGTTCATACGCTCGATGACCTGGCGGGTGATGTCGAACTGGGGTTTGACATCGACCACCGCGCCACGCTCGAACACCAGATCGTAATTACCCTTCTTGATGACCTCTTCCACTGCCTGATCAAGCTTCGGCTTGAGCTGCTTGAGCATGTCCCGATCAGCAACCGCCTTGGCCTCGTTCAGCTCCTTCGACTGGAACTGGAAGTCGCGAGCCTTCTGCTTGAACTCCAGCTCCAGACGCTCGCGCTCAGCCTGCTGCATCTTGTCGCCATCCTTGACCAGACGATCCTGGATGCGTTTGGCATCGCTCTCCAAGGTCTTGAGCTTGTTCAGCTGGGGGCCAAACTTCTTCTCGGCATCCACTGCGTAACGCTTGGCCGCATCGGATTCGAGCAAAGCCATCTGATAGTTCATCACCGCGATCTTCATCTCGGCGAAGGCCGGAGTCGCAACCAGAGCCGCGACGACGAGGAACAACTGAGTCAACTTACGCACGGTATACACCACTCCTGAAAAGACACTGAAGCGCAGCGCTGCAGTATTAGAATGTTTGCCCAAGCGAGAACTGGAAGACTTGGGTATCGGCATCGTCCGGCTTCATCACCGGCATCGCCAGGCTGAAGCTCAGCGGCCCCATCGCCGTGATCCAGGTCAGACCGACGCCCACCGAGCTGGCCATATCGCCGAAGTCGATATCGCTGCATTCTTCCGAGCCGGAAGGACAGTTGGTATCGAAGACGTTACCGACGTCCCAGAACACGGAAGTGCGAAGCGAGCGCTGATCCTTGACGAACGGCATCGGGAACAGCACCTCCAGACCGCCCTGGACGAGCACGTTGCCGCCGAAGGGCAATGGATCCTGATCATCGGTGCAGCGCCCCGAGGAGTCACAGGAGCCTTCCGGCAACAGGTTCCCAGAAGAATCATACGCTCGGCTTGGCGTACTACGTGGTCCAAGACTGCTGTCTTCGAAGCCGCGCACGGAGTTGAAACCGCCTGCGTAGTAGTGCTCATAGAACGGCAGCCGCGAGGTCGAGCCGTAGGCGTCACCGTAACCCAGACGGGTGTGCATGCGCAGCGTGTAATCCTTGCTCATCGGAACGAACAGCTGGCCGTTGTAGTCGAGCTTGTAGAACGACAGATCGCTGCCGGGTAGCGTCGTTTCGAAGACCAGGCTCTGCGAGTGACCGCGCGTGGCGAGAACGCCGCGATTGAGCGTCGATTCCGACCAGCCTATCGAACCCTTGAAATTGAGGAAGCTATCGCCCTCTTCGTCCATGAAGTCGTAGATTTCATCGACCGTGTAACGACCGGTGTCCAGATCGTCCTGCTGCACCGACAAACCGAACGACAGGCGCGCCGTTTCACTGATCGGGTAGCCGATATTCACACCGCCACCCAAGCTATCGACGGAATAGCTGGAAACGTCGTAATCCAGCTCATCGTAGTCAGTGGTGCGATAAAACGCATTGTAGCCCAGGCTGACACCGTCTTCGGTCCAGTAGGGATCGACGAAACCAAAGTTGTAGCGCGACTGGTACTCACTGCGCGTCAGACCGAGTGACACACGGTTACCAGTGCCCAGGAAGTTGTTTTGGCTGATCGAACCACCCAGGATCAGGCCGGCGTTCTGAGCGAAACCAACACTGGCCATGATCGAGCCGGACGGCTGTTCTTCGACGCTGTAGTTGACGTCGATCTGGTCCTCGGTGCCCGGCACCTGCGGAGTCTCGACGTTAACTTCCTTGAAGAAACCAAGACGCTCCAGACGGGTCTTGGACTGATCGATCAGATAGGTCGAGGCCCAGCCACCCTCCATCTGGCGCATTTCACGCCGCAGTACTTCGTCCTCGGTCTTGGTATTGCCTCGGAAGTTGACGCGATTGACATAGGCACGATTACCCGGATCGACCACGAAGGTGATCGAAACGGTATTGTCTTCGTCATGTGCCTGCGGCACGCCGTTGACGTTGGCGAACGTGTAGCCCTCGTTGCCCAGACGACGAGTGATCAGCTCGGACGTAGTGGTCATTACCTTGCGTGAGAAGACCTGCCCTTCCTTGGCCAGCAGCAGTGCCTCTACCTCCTGCTGGGGCACCTTGAGGTCACCGCTGAGTTTGACTTCGCGCACGGTATAACGCTCGCCTTCGGCGATGTTGACCGTGACGTAGACATCCTTCTTGTCGGGGGTGATGGATACCTGGGTAGAAGTGATATCCATGTTGATGTAGCCGCGATCCAGGTAATAGGAGCGCAGCCGTTCGAGGTCGCCGGAGAGCTTTTCGCGGGCGTACTTGTCATCGTTGCGGAAGAAGGACAACCAGTTGGAGGTCTTCAGCTCGAACAGGTCGATCAGGTCCTCTTCAGGAAAAACCGTATTACCTACGACGTTGATGTGCTTGATGGCGGCGACCGAGCCTTCATTGATCTTGATCTTGAGGGCCACGCGATTGCGTGGTTGCGCAACCGCCTCGGTTTCGATGGTAGCCGAGTAGCGGCCTTGCGCGACGTACTGACGCTGCAGCTCGTTGCGTACTCCCTCGAGGGTGGCGCGCTGGAAGATCTCGCCCTCGGCAAGACCCGACTGCTGCAGTCCGGCTAGCAGGTCCTCCGTTTTGATTGCCTTGTTGCCTTCGATTTCGATGGCCGAAATTGATGGTCGCTCGACCACGCTGACTACCAGCACGTTACCTTCGCGACCGAGCTGGATGTCTTGAAAGAAGCCAGTCTTGAATAACGCGCGGGTGGCCTCGACCAGGCGTCCGTCATCGGCGGCATCGCCCACATTCAGCGGCAGCGCGCCGAATACGCTACCGGCGGAAACCCGCTGCAAACCGTTAACCCGGATATCGGAGATGGTAAAGGACTCAGCGTGAACTTCGGCGATCATCAACGCGGAAATTACCGCAGGTAGCAGCAGACGTTTCATGAAGTCCTTTCTTATTCAAACCTGAAAAAATGAACTCGCGATTGGTGCAACGACATTCAGAAGCCCGCGTCACAGACGGCCGATATCGTTGACCAGCGCCAGCAGCATCACTCCGACGACCAGTGTGATACCGATCTGCATCCCCCACCCCTGGACTCGATCAGACAAAGGCCGGCCTCGAACCCACTCGACCAAATAGAAGAGCAGATGGCCCCCGTCGAGTACCGGGATAGGCAGAAGATTGAGAACCCCCAGACTAATGCTCAAATAGGCGAGGAAATTCAGGAAATCCCCCAGACCCGACTGGGCAGAAGCGCCCGCCACTTTAGCAATGGTTATCGGGCCGCTCAAGTTTTTTACCGACAGCTCTCCGAGCAGCATTTTCTTCAGCGAATCGAGCGTCAGAAGGCTCATTGCCCAGGTTCGCCTGCCCCCTTCGGCCAATGCCTCGAGCGGGCCGAAGCTAACCTCGCGCAGCATCTCGGCGGGCCACTCGCCCGCAGCGACACCCGCACCGAGATAACCTCGAGCAGCCGCCCCCTCGCCGCGGACGCCGAGCGTCAATGTGATTTCCTCTTGTCGGCCTTCCCGCTCAACAATCAAGCGAACCGGTTGACCTGGCAGGCTCCCGACCCGGTCGATAACCTGCTGCCAGTCCGCCAGCGACTGGTCATTCAGGCTCAGCAGACGATCGCCAAGAGCGACGCCGGCCGCTTGTGCCGGCCCCTCGGGGTCAAGCTGCGCGATTACAGGGACCACCTGCGGACGCCACGGACGAATACCGAGCGCACCGATCGGGTCCGGCTCCTCGACGCCCTTCAGCCACTCATGCAGCACAATCCGGCGGTGCTGCTCCTGCGAAGCGCCCAGCTCGCGCACCGTCAGGTCCAGCTGGCCGCTTTCACCGAGACGCCGAACCAGCTGCAGATTGACCTCTCCCCAGCCCGCCACCCGCTTGCCATTGACGGCCAGGATTTCCTCGTCTGCCGCCAGCCCCGCCTGTTCGGCAAGACTGCCTGCCTCTACCGCGCCGATGACGGGCCTCACCTGTTCACTGCCGAGCATTGCCAGCAGCCAGAAGAACACCAGGGCGAGTAGAAAATTGGCCAGAGGTCCGGCCGAAACAATAGCGAAGCGCTGACGCACGGACTTGCGATTGAACGCGCCACCGAGCAATGCCTCCGGCACCTCGGCCTCTCGCTCGTCGAGCATCTTGACGTAGCCGCCCAAGGGAATCGCGGCAATCACGAACTCGGTGCCGTGACGATCCGACCAGCACAGTAGCGGTTTACCGAAGCCGACCGAAAAGCGCAGGACCTTGACGCCGCAGCGCCGCGCTACCCAGAAATGCCCGAACTCGTGAAACGTAACCAGCACACCCAGGGCGACCAGAGTGCCGACAATCATGTAAAGCGTGCCCATCGAATCCTCCAGGCTAACGCCCGTGACGATCGAGCCAGGATCCGGCGAGAGCCCGAGCCTGCCGATCTGCTGTCAGTACGTCCTCAAGGCAGCGAGCCGGAACCGATGCCTCGCGATCCAGCACATCACCGATGATACCCGCGATTTCAGTGAAACGAATTCGCCGATCGAGAAACGCGTCGACAGCCACTTCGTTGGCCGCATTAAGCATCGCCGGACTGGTACCGCCCGCCTCCGCGGCGTGTCGGGCGAGGCGTAGACAAGGAAAGCGCTGTTCATCCGGAGCTTGAAACTCGAGCCTACCGATGCGCAGCAAATCGAGCGCGGATACGCCAGAGTCCATACGCTCGGGCCAGGCCAGCGCATGGGCGATGGGCGTACGCATATCGGGATTACCCAACTGCGCGAGCACCGAGCCGTCGACATAGTCGACCATCGAATGAATCACGCTTTGCGGGTGCACCACCACTTCGACTTGATCAGGGCGGGCATCGAACAGCCAGCACGCCTCGATCAGTTCGAGTCCTTTATTCATCATACTGGCGGAGTCGACCGATATCTTGCGTCCCATGGACCAGTTCGGATGCGCACATGCCTGCTCGGGCGTGACACTGGCGAGAGCCGCTGCCGGTAGTTCGCGAAAAGGACCGCCGGATGCGGTTAGCAGAATCCGCCGCACACCGACCTCAGCCATACCCCGCGCATAATCGCGCGGCAGGCACTGAAAGATCGCGTTGTGCTCGCTGTCGATAGGCAACAGCACCGCTCCACTGTCACGCAGCGCCTGCATGAACAGACCGCCGGACATCACCAGCGCTTCCTTATTGGCAAGCAGGACGCGCTTGCCAGCCTGTACGGCAGACAGGGTGGGACGCAGGCCTGCGGCGCCAACAATCGCAGCCATCACCACATCCGCCTCCGGATGAGCCGCCACCTCGCACAGCCCGCCTTCACCCACCAAAACCCGCGTGGACACGCCATCGCGCGCCAGTTCCGACTGCAGGACACGCGCCTGCGCCTCCTCCGCCACCACCGCGTAGCGTGGCTGATGCAACAAGCACAGCTTGTGCAAATCAGCCATCCGTGTGAATGCCGTCAGGGCAAATATCTGGTAACGCTCTGGATGGCGCGCCACCACATCGAGCGTACTGAGTCCGATAGAGCCGGTAGCGCCCAGCACCGTAACGAGCAGCGGTCGCGTCACCTTGCACCCCATCCTGCCAGCCAAAGCAGCACTGCGAACAGGGGAATGGCTGCGGTGAGGCTATCGATGCGATCCATCACCCCGCCATGGCCCGGCAGGAGCTGACTGCTGTCCTTGATTCCGGCGCTACGCTTGAACATGCTTTCGGTCAGGTCACCAATCACCGAAACACTCACCACCAACGCCGCCCCAAGCAGGGCCAGCACCAACTCGCGTGCGCTCCAGTCACGATTGAGTCCGATTGCCAGCGTGATGGCCAGACTGGCCAGCAGGCCGCCGATGAGGCCTTCCCAGCTCTTACCCGGACTAACCGCGGGCGCCAGCTTCCGCCGACCGAATGCCTTGCCGGAAAAGTACGCACCGATATCCGCCGCCCAGACCAGAACCATCACCGCGATGATCAGCCAGTTGCCGGACGGCCATTGCTTGAGTATCAGGAGTGCCTGCCAGGCCGGCAGCAGAATCAGCAAACCGATCAGCAGACTGCCTGGCGCTCCACCCCAGAAACGTCGGCTCCGCGGATAGCCGATCACCAGCGCGGTCGCCGCGCCCCACCAGAGCACCGCCGCAACCAACAACCAGGGCGCCAGCACTGGAAGCTGATAAAGCACCGCCAGCAGCAGTACGACCAGAACAGCGTAAGCCACGCGTGCCGGCTGTGCATTGAAACCCGCGAGATGAGCCCACTCCCAGGCGGCCAGTGTCACGACCAGGCCAATGAATAGTGCGAAGGCGATGCCATCGAGATAGAAAAAACCCACGATGGCTACGGGCAGCAATAGCGCCGCCGTGATGATCCGCTGCTTCAGCATTCGGCTCTAACCTCGTTTTCTACTTGTTCGCCGGTCTTGCCGAAACGGCGTTGACGCGAGGCGAAATCGACCAGGGCGCGACGCATCGCCTGATGCTTGAAGTCAGGCCAGAACAGATCGGAGAAATAGAGCTCCGCGTAAGCCAGCTGCCACAGCAGGAAATTACTGATGCGTCGCTCGCCGCCGGTGCGGATGCACAAGTCAGGTGGCGGCAGATCGCCCGTGGCGAGGTAGCCCTGAAACAGCGCAGGCGTAATCTCATCCGGATTCAAGCGACCGGCCTGAGCCTCGGCCGCCAGATGACGCGTGGCCTGGAGAATGTCCCATTGCCCGCCATAGTTGGCCGCGACCTGCAGGATGAAACGATGGTTGTGCGCGGTAATCGCTTCGGCCTCGAGCATCGCCGCCTGCAATTCGGGGTGAAATCGCGAGCGGTCGCCAATAATCCGCAGGCGGATACCATTGTCGTTCAGCTTGCGCGCTTCTCGGCGCAGCGCCCTGAGAAACAGCTCCATCAGCGCACCGACCTCGTCGGCGGGACGCTGCCAGTTCTCGCTGGAGAAAGCGAACAGCGTCAGCACCTCCACGCCGGACTCGGCACACACCTCGATGACCGCGCGCACCGCGTCGACACCCGCCTTGTGCCCAGCCACACCCGGCAACAAGCGCCTCTTTGCCCAGCGGTTATTGCCATCCATGATGATCGCCACGTGACGGGGAATATTCCGCCCAGCGATCTGCCTGACCTTTTCCATCAAACAACTCTACTTGCGCTGAAACACGCTTAGAACGATGAGAGGCGCAGCAAAAGCCGGCCAAATGCATCGATTGGACTGCCGCGCCCGGCAGCGGTTTCGTCCATTGTGCCGGCTAGAGATCGAGGATGGCGATTAGACCGCCATCAGATCGGCTTCCTTGCTTTCCAGCGCCTTGTCGATCTCTGCAACGAACTTGTCGGTGAGCTTCTGGACATCATCCTGCCCGCGGCGCTCGTCGTCTTCGCTGATTTCCTTCTCTTTCACCAGCTCCTTGAGCTGCGCCAGAGCATCCCGGCGAATGTTGCGCACGGCGACGCGGGCATTCTCCGCTTCGGCGCGAGCCTGCTTGGTGAAGCCCTTGCGGGTCTCTTCGGTAAGCGCCGGCATCGGTACGCGAATGGTGGTACCGGCGGTTGCCGGGTTAAGCCCGAGATCGGAGGTCATGATCGCCTTCTCGACCGCCTGGATCATGCTCTTGTCGAACACGGTCAGAGCAAGCGTACGCGAATCCTCGGCGATCACGTTGGCAACCTGGCGCAGCGGCGTATCGGCGCCGTAGTAGGACACCATGACACTGTCGAGAATGCTTGGGTGCGCTCGGCCGGTACGAATCTTGGAAAACGCGTTATCCAGCGATTCCAGAGTCTTCTTCATGCGCTCCTGCGCGTCTTGCTTGATCTCGTTGATCATTCGTTCGATTCCTCGATCAGGGTTCCTTCGGCGCCACCGAGCACAATGTTCAGCAGGGCCCCAGGCTTGTTCATATTGAAGACGCGCAGCGGCATGTTGTGGTCGCGGCACAGGCAGATGGCTGTGAGGTCCATGACACCCAGCTTGCGGTCAAGCACGTCATCATAGGTCAATTGCGCAAATTTCTCGGCGTTTGGATCCTTGAATGGATCGGCTGTATAGACGCCGTCCACCTTGGTCGCCTTCAGCACGACATCCGCCTGGATCTCGATGGCGCGCAGGCAGGCTGCCGAATCGGTGGTAAAGAACGGATTGCCGGTGCCAGCCGAGAAAATCACGACCTCGCCAGACTTGAGATGGCGCATCGCCTTGCGCCGGTCGTAATGATCGGTCACACCAACCATGGAAATCGCAGACATCACCAATGCCGGGATATTCGAACGCTCCAGCGCATCACGCATCGCCAGCGCGTTCATAACCGTTGCCAGCATGCCCATGTGGTCGCCAGTGACGCGATCCATGCCCGCAGCGGAAAGCGCGGCACCGCGGAACAGGTTGCCCCCACCGATGACCAGGCCGACCTCCACACCGATACCGACCAGCTGGCCGACTTCCAGCGCCATACGATCCAGCACCTTGGGATCGATGCCGAAGTCTTCGGACCCCATCAGGGCCTCGCCGCTCAGTTTGAGCAAAATGCGCTTGTAGCGAGGATTGCGTGAACTCATCTGCTGAGCCATTGGCATGTGTCTCCTGCGGCGTTCAAATGACTAGATTGATTGGCCAGACAAAAAAATATCTGCGCTAGGACACTGCGTGAGCAGTTTGGTGCCCGGCGGCGAGCATAAAGCGAAAAAACAATTTGTGCGCTTCTCTGAAAAAGAGGCCGCGCGCGTAAGCGGGCAGCCTCTTCGGGGACAGCGGAACCGAGGTATTACTGCTTGCTGGCTGCGACCTGAGCGGCCACTTCCGCAGCGAAGTCGACTTCAGCCTTCTCGATGCCTTCACCCACTTCGTAGCGAACGAAGGAAACGATCTGTGCGCCGGCTTTCTTGGCCAGATCGCCGACCTTGACTTCCGGATCCTTGACGAAAGGCTGCTCAACCAGGCTGGCTTCAGCCAGGAACTTGTTGATACGGCCCTTGATCATGTTCTCGACGATGTTCTCCGGCTTGCCGGCGATCTTATCGGCGTTGAGCTGCAGGAAGATTTCCTTCTCCTTGGCGATCAGCTCCTCGGAAACGTCCGCCGGGCTCAGAACAGCCGGATTGCTGGCCGCCACATGCATGGCGATGTCCTTGGCCAACTCAGCGTCGCCGCCCTTCAGAGTGACCAGCACACCGATACGATGGCCGTGCAGGTAAGCTCCCACCACTTCGCCTTCGACCGCAGTCAGACGACGAATGTTGACGTTCTCGCCACACTTGGCAACCAGCGCCTCGCGAGCGGATTCGCGCGAAGCGATCAGCGGAGCGGCTTCAGTCAGCTTCTGCTCGAAAGCTTCGTCCAGGCTGTCCTTGACGAACGCTTTGAAGTCGTCCTGCAGGGCCAGGAAGTCGGTCTGCGAGTTGACTTCGATGATCAGGCCACGACCGCCTTCAACGCGAACAGCGATGGCGCCTTCGGCCGCGATGTTGCCGGACTTCTTGGCCGCCTTGATGGCGCCGGAAGCGCGCATGTCGTCGATGGCCTTCTCGATGTCACCGCCAGCAGCGACCAGCGCCTTCTTGCATTCCATCATGCCCTGGCCGGTGCGCTCGCGCAGTTCTTTGACCATCGCCGCAGTGATTTCTGCCATGTTCGGAATCCTCTCGATTGGTTTCTAACCATTCGCCCGACAGCGCGGACGATCAATTCGGAAGTGGCAAAAAGGGGGCCTAGCCCCCTTTTTGTCCATCGGGTGTCACGCTAGAGCGTCACTCTCAGCCTTGAGCGGCTTCGGAAGCGACTTCCTCGACGAACTCATCGGCACCGGCACCAGCATTCTGGCGACCGCGCAGGACAGCGTCAGCCATCGAGCCCAGATAGAGTTGCACGGCGCGGATGGCGTCATCATTACCGGGGATAATGTAGTCAACGCCTTCCGGACTGCTGTTGGTATCGACGATGCCGATGACCGGAATGCCCAGCTTGTTGGCTTCGGAGATGGCGATGCGCTCGTGGTCGACGTCAATGACGAACATCGCATCCGGCAAACCGCCCATGTCCTTGATACCGCCCAGGCTGCGCTCGAGCTTCTCGAGGTCGCGGGTGCGCATCAGGGCTTCTTTCTTGGTCAGCTTGTCGAAGGTGCCGTCCTGGGACTGAACTTCCAGCTCACGCAGGCGCTTGATCGAGGCGCGGATGGTCTTGTAGTTGGTCAGCATGCCGCCCAGCCAACGATGATCGACATACGGCGAGCCACAACGAGCGGCTTCTTCGCGGACGATCTTGCCAGCGGAACGCTTGGTACCGACGAACAGAATCTTGTTCTTGCCAGCTGCCAGTTTCTCAACGAAACGCAGAGCGTCGTTGAACATCGGCAGGGTCTTTTCCAAGTTGATGATGTGGATCTTGTTACGCGCGCCGAAAATGTACTTGTCCATTTTCGGGTTCCAGTAACGGGTCTGGTGGCCGAAGTGCACACCGGCCTTCAGCATATCGCGCATGGTGACTTGAGACATGATACGTCCTCGAATAAGTCGGGTTAGGCCTCCACGCGTCCCGATATCCAACTCTTTCGAGCACCCAGGATACCGTGTCGACGCGTGTGTGGGTTCAAGCGCAACGGGGAGGTCCCCGCTGAGCGGCGCGTTTTATAGCATAGAAAACCTGCGCGGGCTACAAGCGAACGCTGGATGCTCGGCTCGGGCCAGCGACGGCGAGCGCCCAGCTTCAGGCTTGCTGCCTCAAGCTGCTACCATACCGCCCTTTCCTTTCGTGCCCGAGAGTTCCCATGACAGTCACCATCAAGACGCCCGAAGACATCGAGA
Organism: Pseudomonas sp. FIP_A4; assembly: GCF_036701605.1. Classification (NCBI taxonomy): domain Bacteria; kingdom Pseudomonadati; phylum Pseudomonadota; class Gammaproteobacteria; order Pseudomonadales; family Pseudomonadaceae; genus Pseudomonas; species Pseudomonas sp. FIP_A4. Next base: position 51,900 of record NZ_JAYDXP010000125.1, read on the forward strand.
AAATGCGTATCGCCGGCCGGCTCGCCGCCGAGGTGCTGGAAATGATCGAAGAGCATGTCAAGGCCGGCGTCACCACCGATGAACTGGATCGCCTCTGCCACGACTACATCGTCAACGTGCAACAGGCGATTCCGGCGCCGCTCAACTACAAGGGCTTCCCCAAATCGATCTGCACGTCGCTCAATCATGTCGTCTGCCACGGAATTCCAAACGACAAGCCGTTGAAGGATGGCGACATCCTCAATATCGATATCACCGTGATCAAGGACGGCTACCACGGCGACACCAGCCGGATGTTCATCGTCGGCCAAGTGCCGGAATGGGCGCAGCGGCTGTGCAAGGTGACTCAGGAGTGCCTATATATAGGCATCGAAATGGTCCGTCCCGGTGTTCGCCTGGGCGACATTGGCGAGGCGATCCAGAAACACGCCGAAAAGAACGGCTTCTCCGTCGTGCGCGAGTACTGCGGCCATGGCATCGGCAAGGTCTTCCACGAGGAGCCTCAGGTGCTGCACTACGGCCGCGCCGGCACAGGCATGGAACTCAAGGAAGGCATGACCTTCACCATCGAGCCGATGATCAACCAGGGCCGCGCCGAAACACGCCTGCTCGGTGACGGCTGGACCGCGATTACCAAGGATCGCAAGCTGTCCGCACAGTGGGAGCACACCATCCTGGTCACCGCCACTGGCTACGAGATCTTTACCCTGCGCCGGGACGACACCATCGCGCGCACCTCGGCCTGAACTTTCCATTTCTAACGGCATCGGGGGGTACGCATGCCTCAGGTTGATCCAGAGCTGTTCGATCGTAGCCAGTTCCAGGCCGAACTGGCGCTCAAGGCCAGCCCGATTGCCGCATTCAAGAAAGCCCTCCGCCAGGCCCGCGAAGTCCTCGACAGACGCTTTCGGGACGGCCGAGAGATTCGCCGGCTGATCGAAGACCGCGCCTGGTTCACCGATCAGATCCTGCGCGCCGCTTGGAGCCGCTTCGACTGGAGCAAGGGCGCGGATATCGCCCTGGTTGCGGTCGGCGGTTACGGTCGCGGCGAGCTGCACCCCTACTCCGACATCGACCTGCTGATCCTGCTCGACGATAGCGATCACGAAATATTCCGAGAGTCGATCGAGGGGTTTCTGACCCTGCTCTGGGACATCGGGCTGGAAGTCGGCCAGAGCGTGCGCTCGATCGCCGAGTGCGCCGAAGAGGCGCGCGCCGACCTCACCGTCATCACCAACCTGATGGAAAGCCGTACCATCGCCGGTCCCGAGCATCTGCGTAAAAAGATGCTGGAAGTCACCCGACCCGATGTGATGTGGCCAAGCAAAGACTTCTTCCTCGCCAAGCGCAACGAGCAGCGCCAGCGGCATTCCAAGTACAACAACACCGAATACAACCTGGAGCCGAACGTGAAGCGCTCGCCTGGCGGCCTGCGCGACATCCAGACGATCCTCTGGATCGCCCGTCGGCAATTCGGCACGCTCGATCTGCAGGCCATGGTCGATCAGGGCTTCCTCACCGAGGGCGAACTCAGCCTGCTGACCGCCGCTCAGGAGTTTCTCTGGAAGGTACGCTACGGCCTGCACATGCTGGCCGGACGTGCGGAGGATCGCCTGCTGTTCGACCACCAGCGCTCGCTCGCCGCCCTGCTCGGCTACGAGGATAGCGACGCCAAGCTGGCCATCGAACGCTTCATGCAGAAGTACTATCGGGTGGTGATGAGCGTCGCCGAGCTGAGCGATCTGGTCGGCCAGCACTTCGCCGAGGCCATCCTCTGGGAAGGCGACTCCGGCCCGAGCATCAAGCTCAACAGCCGTTTCCTGGTGCGCGACGACTATCTCGAAGTCCGCGACCCGGCGGTCTTCAAGCGCACCCCGTTCGCAATCCTGGAAACGTTCGTCCTGCTCGCCCAGCATCCGCAGATTCAGGGCGTACGCGCCAACACCATCCGCCTACTACGCGATCATCGCTACCTGATCGACGACGATTTTCGCAGCGACATTCGCAACACCAGCCTGTTCATCGAGCTGTTCAAGTGCAAGGAAGGCATCCATCGCAACCTGCGGCGAATGAACCGCTACGGCATTCTCGGCCGCTACCTCCCGGAATTCGGCCATATCGTCGGACAGATGCAGCACGACCTGTTCCACATCTATACGGTCGACGCCCACACGCTCAATGTCATCAAATACCTGCGCAAGCTAACCAAGCCGGGCGTGGCGGAGAAGTATCCGCTGGCCAGCGCGCTGATCGAGCGCCTGCCCAAGCCGGAGCTGATCTATATCGCGGGGCTCTATCACGACATAGCCAAGGGCCGCGGCGGCGATCACTCCGAGCTGGGCGCAGTGGACGCTGAGCAGTTTTGCAACCGGCACAAGCTGCCGGCCTGGGATACGCGACTGGTCGTCTGGCTGGTACAGAATCACCTGGTCATGTCCACGACCGCCCAGCGCAAGGACCTTTCCGATCCGCAGGTGATCATCGATTTCGCTCAGCAGGTAGGCGACGAGACGCATCTCGACTATCTCTACGTGCTGACCGTCGCGGACATCAACGCGACCAATCCGACGCTGTGGAATTCCTGGCGTGCGAGCCTGCTGCGCCAGCTGCACACCGCCACCCAGCGCGCGTTGCAGCGCGGCCTGGAGAATCCGCTGGGGCGCGAGGAGCAGATCCGCCAGACCCAGCGCGCCGCACTGGACGAACTGGTTCGCAACGGCAGCGACCCCGACGAGGCCGAGCAGCTCTGGGCGCAACTGGGTGACGACTATTTCATGCGCCACTCGGCCAGCGACGTGGCCTGGCATACCGCGGCGATCCTCGCGCACGGCGAAGACAACGGCCCGCTGGTGCTGATCAAGGAAACCACGCAGCGCGAATTCGAGGGCGGCACGCAGATCTTCATCTATGCGCCGGACCAGCACGACTTCTTCGCCGTGACAGTGGCGGCGATGGACCAGCTCAACCTGAACATCCACGATGCCCGCATCATCACTTCGAGCAGCCAGTTCACGCTCGACACCTACATCGTGCTGGACGCCGACGGCACGCCGATCGGCGACAATCGCGAGCGGATCGAGGAAATTCGCCAGGGTCTGATCGACGCGGTACGCAATCCCGACGAGTACCTCACCATCATCCAGCGCCACGTGCCGCGCCAGCTCAAGCACTTCGCCTTCCCGCCGCAGGTCACGATCCACAACGATACCCAGCGCCCGCAGACGATCATCGAGATCATCGCACCGGATCGCCCCGGCCTGCTTGCCCGAGTCGGGCAGTTGTTCCTGGCCTTCGACCTGTCGGTGCAGAACGCCAAGATCGCCACGCTGGGCGAGCGGGTCGAAGACGTGTTTTTCGTTACCAACGCCGACAATCAGCCGCTGTCGGATCCACAGCTCTGCGCGCAGCTGCAGCAGGCGCTGATCGCGCAACTGCAACAGGAAAACGAGCACCAACCGTCGCCGAGCAGCTTCACCATCTGACGCTGGCAGCGCTGCGCGACGGCCTTCACTGCCAAGGCTTGCCGCGCGTGCGCTCGATGAACGGCAGCTTCTGCTGCATCGCGGCCTTGGCCAGCATGTGGGCACTCACCGGGGCGGTGAGGAAGAGAAACAGGGTGATCAGCAACTCGTGCAGACTCAGCCCCTCGGTCCGGCTGCCAAAGAAGATCATCGATGCAATGACGATCCCGCCAACCCCCAGGGTGGTCGCCTTGGTCGGGCCATGCAGACGGGTATAGAAATCCGGCAGGCGGTACAGGCCGATGGCACCGACCAACGCGAACAGACTGCCGACGATCAGGCAAATGCTTACCAGCAACTCGATCCAGAAAGGCATGCGCAATCCTCAGTCAATGATGTCGCCGTGCAGCAGGTGCTTGCCTACTGCGACCGTACTGATGAACCCCATCACCGCGATCAGTAGAGCGGCCTCGAAGAACAGCTCCGACGCCAGCCAGATGCCGAACAGCACGATCAGCGCGAGCGCGTTGATGTAGAGCGTATCCAGCGCCAGCACCCGATCCGGCATCTCCGGGCCAATGATCAGACGTGCCAGGTTAAGTACCGCCGCCAGCGACATGATCGCCAGGCAGATGGGTATCACGTACGTGAGCATTCGAAAATCTCCAGCAGCGGCGCCTCGTAGCGCGACTTCACCTCGTGCACCAGCGCCTCGGCGTCCGGCGCGTCCAGGGCGTGCAACAGCAGGGTCTTGTGATCCGGACTCAGACCGGCCGATACCGTGCCCGGAGTCAGCGAGATGATGCTGGTCAGTACCGCGAGCACGAAATCATCCTCGATCGCCATCGGCACCTCGACGAACGCCGGGGCGAGCCGGCTCTTCGGTCCGAGCACCAGTTTGGCGACATGCAGATTCGCCACCACGATGTCGTAGAACACCAGGGCGATGAAGCGGCACAGCAGCAACGGTTTGCGTACCGTCGGAACTTCGATGAGAAAACGCCGCAGCAGCAGCGGCAGGCCCCAACCGAGCACAGCACCGAGCACCACATGACCGGCGCTCAAGGTGTTGTTCAACATCAGCCACAGCAGCGTGAGCAATACGCTGAGGGCAGGATGAGGCAGCCAGCGTGACTTCTTCATGCGCCACCTCCGGTAATCGTCTGCAGATAGGGCTGCAGATTCAGCAGCTGACTCGCCGTCGCCTGCAGATAGCCCTGTACTGGCTGCGCGAGCACGACCAGCAGCAAGCTACCGGAGAGCAAGCCCAGGGTTGCCAGCAGCCTGACCGGGTCGGCACCTGCATCAACAATGGCTGGGCTCTCGTCATTGGTACGCCAGAACACCAGGCTCCCGGCGCGACTGAGCGCGATCAGCATGCCCAGCCCACCAACCAGCAGCACCGACCACAGCCAGGCCGCCTGACTGCTCAGTTCCACCGCCCGCATCAGCATGAGCTTGCCGAGGAAGCCGGAAAAAGGCGGCAGCCCCGCCACTGAGATTGCCCCGAGAAAGAACAGCATGCCCAGCAGCAGCGGCTGGCGCAGCGGCCCGGCGGAGATCAGATCCGTGCCAATCGCACCGCGTTGTTGGCCGATCAAATCGGCCAACAGGAACAGTGCCCCGGCGATCAACGTGCTATGCAGCAGGTAGTACAGCGCCGCTGCGATGCCACTGGCGCTGCCCAGCGCAATGCCCGCCAGCAAGGTGCCGACCGAAGCCACGACCAGATAGGCCAGCAAGACCTGCAGGTTGCGCGCCGCCAGCGCACCAATGACGCCCGCCGCCAGCGTGAGCAACGACAACGGCCAGAGCCAGACCTGTACCAAGTTGCTCAGCTCGCCGGCCTCGCTGCCGTAGATCAGCGTGAATACGCGTAGGATCGCGTACAGCCCGACCTTCGTCATGATTGCGAAGAGCGCCGCCACCGGAGCCGTCGCCGCCGCATAGGCACGGGGCAACCAGAAATACAGCGGAAGGATCGCCGCCTTCAGGGCGAATACCACCAGCAACAGGAAACCGGCGGCGGCTACCAGCGGTGCCTGCGCCGGATCGAGCAGCGAGGTGCGCCAGGCCAGATCCGCCATGTTCAGCGTACCCAGCACGCCGTACAACATGCTCACGCCCAACAGGAAGAACGAAGAGCCCAGCAAATTCAACACCACATAATGCATGCCCGAGCGAATGCGCGACGGGCCATGGCCATGCACCAGCAGCGCATAGGACGAGATCAGCAGAATCTCGAAGAACACGAACAGGTTGAACAGATCGCCCGTGAGAAAGGCGCCGTTGATGCCGAGCAGCTGCAACTGGAACAGCGCATGGAAATTCGGCCCGCGCTCATCGTCGCCACGACAGGCGTACAGCAGCGCGAAACCGGCGAGCAGCGCCGTCACCATCAGCATCAACGCGCTCAGGCGATCCAACAGCAGGACGATACCGAACGGCGGCTGCCAGTTACCCAGCGCATACACGCGCAGCTGATCGTCACCGGCAAGCAACAGCAACCAGAGCGCAAGCGGCACCAGCGCCCAGGTCGCCAACAGCGATAGCAGGCGCTTGCTGGAGCTACCCAGCCGATGGCCAAACAGCAACACCGCACCCATGAACAGCGGCAGCAGAATAGGCAGGATCAGCACGTGATTCATTCGCGTGGCTCCTGACCATCCACATGGTCCGTGCGCAGCTCACCAAGCCCACGCAGGGCCAGCACCACCACGAACGCGGTCATGGCGAAGCCGATGACGATCGCAGTCAGCACCAGCGCCTGTGGCAGCGGGTCGCCATACTCCGCGCTCTGCCCGATGACTGCCGGCACTCCGGTCGCCAGACGGCCCATCGAAAAAATGAACAGGTTGACCGCATAAGAAATCAGCGTCAGCCCCACAACCACCGGAAAGATCCGCGCCCGCAACAGCAGGTAAACGCCACTGGCGGTCATCACCCCCAGAGTGATGGCAAACAAGGCTTCCATCAGAGCACCTCCCTGCTCGTTTCGTCCTGACCGACATGGCCGATGTTGGAGAGGATCAGCAGCGTCGCGCCGACGACCACCAGATAAACCCCGAGATCGAACAGCATCGCAGTCGCCAGCTCGAACTCGCCCACCAGCGGCAGATGAAAATGTCCGAACGTCGAGGTCAGGAACGGATAGCCGAACAGCCAGCTGCCAAGCCCGGTCAGCCCGGCGATCAGCAGCCCGGCGCCACTGATCGCGTGATAGCTCACGGGCTGACGCTCCTGCGCCCAGGCGACCCCGTGTGAGATGTATTGCAGGATCAGCGCTGCGGCGGTGATCAATCCAGCGATGAACCCCCCCCCTGGCAGATTGTGTCCGCGCAGGAAGATGAACACCGAAATCAGCATGGCCAGCGGCAGCAGAGCACGCGCCAACACGTCGAGAATCATCGGATGGCTGTCCGGCGACCACGGCCTGCCGCCATAGTCGCGCAACGGATGCGGCAAGTGCAGGCCATATAGCAGGCCGTAGATGGCCACGCCGGCGATTGCCAGCACACTGATCTCACCGAGCGTATCGAAGCCGCGGAAGTCCACCAGAATCACGTTGACCACGTTGGTCCCACCGCCCCCGGACACGCTGTTCTCCAGGAAAAACCCGGCGATGCTTTCGTACGGGCGAGTCAGAACCGCGTAGGCCAGCAAAGCGACCATCGTGCCGCAACCACCGGCGAGGAGCAGATCGCGCAAGCTACGCAGACTGCTGGATTCGGCCGGGGTCCGGTCAGGCATGAAGAACAGCGCCAGAATCAACAGGATGATCGACACCACCTCGACCGACAGCTGGGTCAGCGCCAGATCGGGCGCCGAATAGCGAGCGAATGCCAGTGACACCATCAGCCCGACCACCCCGAGCACCATCAGCGAAATCAGCCGGCGACGGTGAAAGAGCACGGTCAGCAGCGAGGCCAGCGCGAGGATCGCCATGCCCAACACTGTCACGCCATCGTACGGGGTCATCGCGACGCTGCCGTGGAAGGAGTCCAGCGTCGACAGTGCGAACACCACCAGCGCCAGCGCACTGGACAACATCAGTGCGAGGTAGCGCTGCAGCGAGCCGTTATCCAGGCCATCGGTGAGCTTGCGTGCCGCTGCGGTGAGTGCACCCATGGCGCGCTCGAAGACCATCAGCGAATCGACCACCGGAAGCCCCTCGTACCAGCGGAACACCCAACGACGCAGCGAATAGATCAGCACACCACCGGTCAGCGCCAGAAAGCTCATGATCAGCGGCAGGTTGAATCCGTGCCAGATCGCCAGGCTGTATTGCGGCGCTTCGCTGTTCAGGCTTGCCGCTACGGCCGATGCCAGCAGCGGCGCTACCGTATAGGCGGGCAACATGCCCACCAGCAGGCAGAGCAGCACCAGCACCTCCACTGGAATCTTCATGTAGCGCGCCGGTTCATGCGGCGGGTATTTCGGCAGGTCGATCGGCTCGCCATTGAAAAACACGTCATGGATGAAGCGCAGCGAATATGCCACCGAAAAGGCGCTGGCAATCGTCGCCAGTGCCGGGATGATCCAGTAGAAGCTGCCGAGCAGATGCTGATCCAGCGTTTCGGCGAAGAACATTTCCTTGCTGAGGAAGCCGTTGAGCAATGGCACACCGGCCATCGCCAGCGACGCCACCATTGCCAGCATCGCGGTGTGCGGCATGTACTTCCACATACCGTTGATGCGCCGCATGTCCCGCGTACCGGTTTCATGGTCGATGATGCCCGCGGCCATGAACAGCGAGGCCTTGAAGGTCGCGTGGTTGATGATATGGAAGATCGCCGCCACCGCTGCCAACCGCGAATCCAGCCCGAACAACAGCGTGATCAGGCCCAGGTGACTGATAGTGGAATAGGCCAGCAGCCCCTTGAGGTCATGCTGGAAAAGTGCCATCACCGCACCTACCAGCAGGGTCGCCAGGCCGGTCATGCTCACCAGATAGAACCACAAATCCGAGTACGCTAACGCCGGATACAGGCGCGCAAGCAGGAACACCCCGGCCTTCACCATCGTCGCCGAGTGCAGGAAAGCCGAGACTGGTGTCGGCGCCGCCATCGCCTGTGGTAACCAGAAGTGAAACGGAAATTGTGCCGATTTGGTGAAAACGCCCAAAAGCACCAGCACCAGGATCACCGGATAGAGCGCACTGTTGCGAATCGCCTCGCCTGCGTCGAGCACGCTGCTGAGTTCGAAGCTGCCGACCACCTGACCGATCAGCAGCACCCCGGCGAGCAGCGCCAGACCGCCGCCACCCGTGACCGCCAGTGCCATGCGGGCCCCCTGGCGGGCATCGGCGCGGTGGTTCCAGTAGCCGATCAACAGAAACGACGACAGACTCGTCAGCTCCCAGAACATCAGCATCAGCAGCAGGTTTTCCGACAGCACGATGCCCAGCATCGAGCCCATGAATAGCAGGAAGAAGCCGAAGAAGCGTCCCATTGGGTCGCGCTTGGCCAGGTAGTAGCGCGCATACAGAATGACCAGCAGGCCAATGCCGAGAATCAGTAGCGCAAATAGAAAGCCCAGACCATCGAGACGCAGACTCAGATTCAGCCCCAACTCCGGCAACCAGGGCACCTGCACGATCTGTACCTTCCCGGCGAACACTGCGGAGCGCTCGGAGAGCAGCAACACCAGCGCGGCCAACGGCCCGATGCCGGCTCCGAAGGCGCACGCCGAGCGGCCGGCGCGCTCCAGCAGCAACGGCAGACAAATGCCCAAGAAAGGCAAAGCGATGATCAACGCAAGCGTCATGGGGTTCTCTCTGGGCCGTCCGGCTCGACGGCATTTCTTCTTCTAAGCGAACTGACTATCAGCTCGCGCGCACACATAGATGCGCTCGATTATCCATATCACCGCAGTGAACGTCATGGGTCCATGTATTACGAAAAACAAAAAGGCGCCGCCCCGCCGCAAAGCGAAGCCGCGCCTTTTGTAGGGTCCCGCCGTCAGGGTGTGACGCGACTGGTTCCGCTTACGCTCAGGATGCGTACCCGCTGGCCGACCCTGAACACCTGGTTCGGCTCAACCTCCTGCACATAAGCGCGGATATTGCCGTCGTCCTCACGCACGGTGATCTCGACGCCCTGCGTGCGGGTGAAACCCTCCTCCGCCGCCGCGCCGAGCATACCGCCCGCTACCGCACCGATGACCGCCGCAACAGCACTGCCGCGCCCGCCGCCCACACCGCTGCCGGCCACTCCGCCCACAATGGCGCCAGCACCGGTGCCGATCGGCGTCTTGGTTCCTTCGATCTTGACCGGTCGCAGCGACTCGATGGTTCCATAGCGAACAGTCTGGACGGCGCGCGCTTCGTCACGCGAATAGGTGTCGCCCGTCAGGCTGGACGCGCAGCCGCCGACCGCGAGCGCTACGGCAGTGAGTGAAGCGATATAAATTGACTTGCGCATGGGTTCTCTCCTGAAAAACGAACGAATCGCTTGGCAACCAACCGGCCCTGCCGCAGCATTCTCGCTGCTTGGCGGCATGCATGAGCCGTCAGATCGTATTCAACCGAACGAGAATGTCCGTGGATTATTTCATCATAGCCGTCACCACCTTCGCCGGCCTGGCTTTCCACGCCTGGCTGTTCATCCGCTTTCGCCGCTGGATCGAACGCGACCTCGCCTACTCGATCGCCGGCAGCGATCCCGATAAGCGAGCGTGGCTGCTGAGCCGACTGGGCGAAGCCAAAGCGCAGAAGATCAAGCGGCGGGATCTGCAGGCGTGGCTGGAGCGTGAAATCCAGCACTATCCAACCCGTCGCACTCAGCAATAAGCCCAGTCGACCGCCGCTCGCAGCCCGGTCGACGGCTCACTCAAGAACGCTTCAGGGTGCCAGTCGCCGACGCTCCCAGCCACCGGTCACGCAGCGGTAATCGAGTCGGTCATGCAGACGGCTCGGACGGCCCTGCCAGAACTCGATACGCTCCGGTATCAACCGGTAGCCGCCCCAGTGCGGCGGACAGTGCGGTGCCTGATCGAGGAAGCGTTGTTCGGTTGCGGCGAGCAGGCGTTCCAGCTCTGCGCGATCGGCAATCACCTGGCTCTGCGGCGACGCCCAAGCGCCCAGGCGGCTACCCAGTGGCCGTACATGGTAGTAGGCGTCCGACTCTTCGACGCTGACCTTCTCTACCCGCCCCTCGATACGCACCTGGCGCTCCAGCGTCGGCCAGAAGAACGTCATCGCGGCAAAAGGCTGCCGACTCATCTGCTGCCCCTTGTCGCTGTCGTAGTTAGTGAAGAACGTGAAACCACGTTCATCCAGCGCCTTGAGCAGCAGGATCCGGCAGTGCGGCCGGCCCGCCTCATCCACGGTCGCCAGCGACATGGCATTGGGCTCGACCGGCGCCTGCTCGGTCTTCATCGCCTCACCGAACCACTGGCGAAACAGGCTGAACGGTTCGTCAGGAGCGTTCGCTTCGCTGAGTCCTTCACGGGTGTAGTCGCGGCGCATATCGGCCAGGGACTGGATCATTCGCGGGTTCCTTCTTCGTCAAACGGGCCGGATCGAAGGCAGCGCACGGCGCACTCGCCTCACGGGTGGCGGCCATCGCGCAGCCGCCCGGAGCCTAGCTTATCCCTGCAACCAGGCCGCGCGCTTGATTCAACGCAAAAGCAAACGGGCCTGAAAAGGCCCGTCGATGATGCGACTACCGTGCTGCTACTTCTCGCCCTTGGCGGTTTTGGCAACCGCAACCTGCGTAGCCGCGGCCGGTGCTGCTACAGCGGCAGTCGCAGTCGCAGTCGGATCGTTATATTCGGCTACCGTCGCCAGCAAGCTGACCTGCTGAGTCAACAGCATCTCGACACGACGGTTCAGCGCGCGCCCGTCCTTGCTGTCATTGGCAGCCCGCGGCTTGTCCGACCCCATGCCGCGGATGCGCAGGCGATCGTGCTTCAAACCGCTGAGGCGGAATATGGCGGCCACTGCGCCGGCCCGCTCGCGACTGATGGTGCGATTGATCTCGTCGGAACCGGTGCTATCGGCGTGGCCGAGAATAACCACGGCGGCCTTACTGTCCTTTTCCACCAGTTTGGCTACCCGCGTGATGGGACCCAGCGTGATCGGCAACAGCATGCCGGGACGATCAGGATTGAATGAGGAATCCACCGGAGCAGTGATCACCAAGAGGTTGTCGCGGCGCTCCAGCTCGAAGCGGCTATCCTTGATCGCCTCGCGCAAACGCGGCTCGTAATCGTCCATCCAGGCCGTATCGACCTTCGCCACGGCAGGCGCCGCAGCCGCGGCCTCGGTGGGCTTCTCATCCTTGGAGCTGCAGCCGACCACCATCAGGCAGACAATCAGAGAAGCGCTTTTCAGCATGTTCATGTGCGGATTCCGTCAGACGTTTGAGTTCAGATTCTCGCCAGGCAGCCCAGCCGGCAATAATTGAAGAGATTGATCAAATTGTGGCCGCAAGTCCCTGCCCTGCAAAGCCTTGCCATGCAGAACTGACGAGCGGTTAACCGATGCATTGCGCCACACTTCGCGCCAGGGCCTGCGCACGGGGGTCCATCAGCACATAAGGGCCGAGCGTATTGGTGGCGAAACCGAACGCCAGGTCCCTGTCGGGGTCGGCGAAGCCGATACTACCGCCGGCCCCCGGATGGCCGAAAGCCCTCGGGCCCATCGCGAAAGTCGCGTTGGCGACCTCTGGCTGATCGAGCCAACAGCCAAGCCCGAAGCGGGTCTGGGATAACAGCGTAAGGTCTTCGCCAGCGCTGTGCTCACGACGCATTTCATCGAGCACGGCCGTGTCCAGCAAACGTCCCAGCAGCAGACCGGAATAGAAGCCTGCCAAAGAACGCGCGTTGCCATGTCCGTTCGCCGCGGGCTGCGCCATGCGCCGCCACTCGGGCTTGTTACCGCTGTTCATGATCGATGGTGGATTGTTGAAGGCACGCGCGCTCAACGATGCCGGATCACTCATCAAGACCTTGAACAGCCGCTGCGCCGCCGCATCGCCGAACTCGTTTTTGGCGCGGGTCAGGTAAGCGACGCGGTGAAACTCCTCGTCATCGAGGCCGATATGGAAATCCAGCCCCAACGGGGTGGCCGTTCTGGCCACGATGGCAGCTCCCGGCTCCGATCCGTCGGCTCGTCGGATCACCTCTCCCACCAGCCAGCCGTAGGTCATCGCGGCGTAGCCCTGGGCCTCGCCGGGCGTCCACCAGGGCTGCTCCGCGGCTATTGCGGCGATCATGGCATTCCAGTCGTACAGGGCCTCGGGCGGCAATGGCTGGCGCAGGGCAGGCAGACCCGCGCGATGGCAGAGCAGCTGGCGCAGCGTGATGCGCGCCTTGCCGTTGGCGGCGAACTCCGGCCAGACGTCGGCAACCGGCGCATCGAGCTGCAGTTTGCCCTCGGCGACCAATTGCAGCGCCGCGACGGCGGTGAAGGTCTTGGTACAGGAGAACAGGTTGACCAGCGTATCGCCGTGCCATGGCAGCTCACCGGCATTGTCAGCCACGCCAGCCCACAGATCGACGACCGTCTCGCCGGCGATCTGCACGCAGACAGCCGCACCGCGGGTCTGGGTGTGCTCGAAAAGCGCGGCGAATGCATCTCGCACCGCCTCGAAACGAAGATCGAAATAACCTTGTATCTGCACGCTGCCACCTGTGATCGGATGTTATCGGCGCATTGTTCCAGCAGCATCACCGGAAGAAAACCGCACGAATGTGTCGGAAGTAATCAGTCGATCTCACGACGAAACGGCGGCAACGCATTGAGAATCGCCTTGCCATAGCGCTGTGTCACCACTCGTCGATCGAGCAAGGTGATGGTGCCGCGGTCGGCCTCGGTGCGCAGCAGGCGACCGCAGGCCTGCACCAGTCGCAGCGAAGCATCCGGCACGGCAATTTCCATGAACGGGTTGCCGCCCCGCGCTTCGATCCACTCGGCCAGCGCCGCTTCCACCGGATCGTCCGGCACTGCGAAGGGAATCTTGGCGATCACCACATGCTCGCAATAGGCACCGGGCAGATCGACCCCTTCGGCGAAACTCGCCAGGCCGAACAGCACACTGGACTCTCCGTCATCAACCCGCTTGCGGTGCTTGTTCAGAGTTTCCTGTTTGGACAGGTTGCCTTGAATCAGCACCCTGCGACGCCAGTCACGCTCGAGGCCATCGAATACGTCCTGCATCTGCCGGCGCGAGGAGAACAGCACCAGCGTACCGCGTGAATGCTCCACCAGACCCGGCAGTTCGCGGACGATCGCCGCGGTGTGCGCAGCGGCGTCACGCGGATCAGCTTGCAGGTTCGGCACCCGCAGGACCCCGGCGTCCGCATGATGAAACGGACTCGGCACCACGGCAGTAACGGCAGACCGCGGCAGGCCTGCGCGCATGCGGTAGCGGTCGAAGCTGTTGAGCGCCGTCAGCGTGGCAGAGGTTACCAGTGCACCGTAAGCGACATTCCAGAGATTGCGCCGCAACGTCTCGGCCGCCAGGATCGGGCTGGCATTGACCTCGATATCGAACAACGCACCGCCATCGGCAAGCGTCAGCCAGCGCGCCATTGGGGGACTGTCCTGCGGGTCTTCGACGGTAAACGCCGTCCACAACTCCCAGTTTCCCTGGGCGCGGGTCAGCAGACTGCCAAACAGTGGATACCACTCTTCCGCCTGGTGACTGGCGATGCCGCCGCCCGCCTCGCCATCCATCGCCTCTTTGAGCAGCTCGGCGATACGCGTGAACAGGTCGGTCAGGCGCGCGAAGCCCTTCTTCAACTCTACGCCCAGCTCGATCAGGTGTTCCGGCACCACGCCACCGACAAAGCGATGGCGCGGCCGTTCGCGCCCTTCCATATCCTCGCCGGCGCGGAAATCAGCCAGTTGCTCGCAGGCGCTGAACATGAACTGTTGCTGGCTGCGCAGCTCGCGCGCCAGCTCCGGCACGCCTTCGATCAGCCTGCCGAGCTCACCCGGCAACGGATGCTGGGCGAGCAGCTTGGTCAGATTCTTCTCCACCTGCCCCAGCCACTCACCGGTCGAACGCAGACGGGTGAAATGCGCAAAATGGCCGATCGCCTTGTCCGGCAGGTGATGGCCTTCGTCGAATACGTATAGCGTGTCACGCGGATCGGGCAGCACCGCACCGCCGCCGAGCGCCAAGTCGGCTAGCACCATGTCGTGGTTGGTGACGATGACATCGACCTTGGTCATGCCCTCGCGGGCCTTGTAGAACGCGCATTGCTGGAAGTTGGGGCAATGTCGGCCGGTGCACTGGCTGTGATCGGTGGTCAGACGCGACCAGTCGGCATCGTCCAGTTCTTCGGGCCAGCTGTCGCGATCGCCATCCCAGCGGTTGCCGGCGAGCTTTTCAATCATGCCGGTGAACAGCTTCTGGCTGCGCTCGTCGACGTCGATGCGAAAGCCCTCCTCCTCGAACAGCTGAGCGGTGGCCGTCTGCGCGTGCCCTTCCTGCAGCAGTAGATCCAGCTTCGACAGGCACAGGTAGCGCCCGCGCCCCTTGGCCAAGGCGAAGCTGAAATTCAGCCCGCTGTTGCGCATCAGGTCAGGGAGATCCTTGTTGACGATCTGCTCCTGCAGCGCAACGGTCGCGGTAGCAATAACTAGGCGCTTGCCGGCAGCCTTCGCCGTTGGAATCGCCGCAATGCTGTAGGCCACGGTCTTGCCAGTGCCCGTGCCGGCTTCCACCGCCACCACCGCCGGCTCGCCTTCACGACGGCCCTCGCCATCGGCCTTGATGGCGCCCAGCACCTTGGTTACCTCGGCGATCATCAACCGCTGACCGTAACGCGGCTTGAGGCCCTTGGCCTCGAGAAAACGGGAATAGGCGCCCTGGATCTGGGACTTGAGTTCGGTGCTGAGCATGGGCGCTGATGCTGTATATATTTTCAGTACTTCAAATGGGCGGCTATGATAACGCGCGTCGCCCCGATCGCCAGCGGAGATTTGCCATGACCCTATTTGCCTCGCTCTATGCCTTGCACGTATTGGCCGCCGTGTTGTGGGTGGGCGGTATGTTCTTCGCCTGGATGGTTCTGCGCCCGGCGGCCGTTGCCGTATTGCAGGCGCCCGAACGCCTGCGGCTGTGGGCCGAGGTGTTCCGCCGGTTCGTCCAATGGGTCTGGATCGCGGTGGCAGTGCTGCCAATCAGCGGCATCGGTATGTGGCATCTGCGCTTCGGTGCGATGGCCAGCGCCCCTGGCTACGTACATGTGATGACCGGCTTGTATCTGGTCATGCTGGCGCTATTTCTGCGGCTAGTACTGCTGCAGCTACCGGCGCTCCGACGCGCCGTGGACGGCCAGGATTGGCCGGCAGGCGGTGCGGTCCTGGGGAAGATTCGAGCATTGGTGGGGCTGAACCTGCTGCTCGGCCTTGCACTCATCGCGATAGCCAGCGCGCGCCCGGTGTTCTGAGCACAAAATTGCCGTGTCTTCCGGCACACCACGGTGCGCAAAGAAAAGCCGGGCAGTGCCCGGCTCGGTTGTACATCTGGGATCAGGGTCGCGCTTCGACTTCCGCTTCCACTCGACGGTTGATTGCCCGTCCGGCATCGGTCGCGTTATCCGCTACCGGACGCGACTCACCGTAACCGACCGCATCCACCCGACCAGCCTCCACGCCGTACTGGTTGACCAGCACTTCGCGCACAGCATTGGCGCGACGCTCGGAAAGCCGCTGGTTGTAGGCATCGGTGCCGACCGAGTCGGTATGGCCTTCCAGCACCGTGGTGGTCTGCCCGTACTCCTTCATGAAGTCCGCGAGATTCTGGATATCGCCGTAGCTGTCAGGCTTGACGACCGCACGGTCGAAGTCGAACTTCACGTCAAGCTCGACGCGCACTGGCTCGGCTGCGGGCTCCGGTTCCTCGGTCGGCATCGGCTCGACGGTTTCGACCACCGCGACCGTCTGCTCCTCGGTGCCGTTCGCCCAGCAATAGGCCGCCGCGACACCACCGCCGATCACGGCGCCCCAACCGGCATAGGTGGAACTCTCGATCGCACCAAGCGCGGCACCCGTGACGCCACCAATCGCGGCACAGGTAGGCCAGTCCTGCTTCTGCACGCCCGCGCAACCGGCCAGGAACGTGGTCATTACAATCACGGGTACTGCTGTCCGTAGGGTACTCATCGATAAAACCTCCGCTGTGGGTTCGTCCAGAACCACCACCTGCTCGACCTCAGGCGGCTCCGGTTGCTTTGAGACTAGGCCGCGATCGGTGACCACGCTAGTCTTGCGCCTCTTGTCGAGGATTTTTTCGCGTGATTGCCAACGCCCGCACGCCGCAGCAAGCGCTCGCCGCATTGCTCGAGCAGTACCAGCCAGAACATGTCCTTCAGGTCGGTCAAAGCCGTCCGCCGGCGCTCGACGCTTATCTGGCGGGCCATCCGCACAGCCGGGCGGACCACATCGACGGCGCCTCGCCGGACGCGAATGTCGTGCAGCAGCGCTACGATCTCGCACTGATCGTGGACTGCCTGGAACACCTACCCAAACGTCACGGCCGTGAGCTGCTGGGTGGTATTCGCAATCTCCATGCGAGCCGCCTGGCGGTTTTAATCGATTTGGAGGCAAGCGACTGGCAAACCACCGATTTCTTTTCGCTCGGCCTGCAGATAGCCGATCGCTTCCAACGAGACGCGCAGATTCTCACGCTATTCACCTATGACCTGCTGGATTACAAGCAGATTCCCGACTGGCTGAACGCCAAGTTCTGGGCCAATCCGCAAATGTTCGGCAAATATTGGTGGTAATGATGAACATACAGGCAGCGCAAACCGAACAATGCCCCTGCGGCAGCGCAAACACCCTGGCCCAATGCTGTGGCCGCTATCACGCCGGTACGCCTGCGCCCAGCGCCGAGTTGCTGATGCGCTCGCGCTACAGCGCCTATGTGCTCGGCCTGATCGATTACCTGCAAGCCACCACGCTGCCGGTGCAGCAGCCACTCCTGAACCTGGAGTCGATCCGCCAGTGGAGCCTGGAAAGCACCTGGCTGGGGCTGGAGATCGAGCAGAGCACTGTGCTGGGTGGTCAGCCGGAGCATGCGCTGGTGACCTTCACCGCGCGCTGGCACGACCAGAGCGGCGAACATAGTCATCAGGAACGTTCGGCATTCGTCCAGCGGGAGGGCCGCTGGTATTTCATCGATCCGACGGTACCGCTCAAGGTCGGACGCAACGACAACTGCCCTTGCGGCAGCGGACTGAAATTCAAGAAATGCTGTGCGGCCTATCTGTAGCGAGTCGAATCGCTAGTCGCGGCCTGCTTCATCGTCAGGCCAGCGCACCGTCGTGTGCGCTGGCCTGACGCAACCTCGGCGTTTACTTCTCGACGAATGCGCGTTCAATCAGGTAGTCGCCCGGATCGCCCATGCGCGGCGAAACTTTCAGACCGAAGCTATCCAGCACCTGGCTGGTCTCTTCGAGCATGCTCGGGCTGCCACAGATCATTGCGCGATCGTCCTGAGGGTTGATCGGTGGCAGACCAATATCACTGAACAACTTGCCGCTGCGCATCAGATCGGTGAGTCGCCCCTGATTCTCGAAAGGCTCGCGCGTCACCGTCGGGTAGTAAATCAGCTTCTCCTTGACCGCCTCGCCGAAAAACTCGTTCTGCGGCAGGTGCTCGGTGATGAACTCGCGGTACGCCACTTCATTCACGTAGCGCACACCATGCACCAGGATGACCTTCTCGAAACGCTCGTAGGTTTCGGGGTCCTGGATGACGCTCATGAACGGCGCCAACCCGGTGCCGGTGCTGAGGAGGTAGAGATGCTTGCCCGGCAGCAGGTCGTCAAGCACCAGCGTCCCGGTCGGCTTGCGGCTGACCATCAGCTGATCGCCTTCCTGCAGGTGCTGCAGGCGCGAGGTCAGCGGACCGTCCTGCACCTTGATGCTGAAGAACTCCAGATGCTCCTCATAGTTCGGACTGGCGATGCTGTAGGCGCGCATCAGCGGACGCCCGCCCACTTCCAGACCGATCATGACGAACTGCCCGTTTTCGAACCGCAGGCCGGGATTGCGGGTGGTTTTGAAGCTGAACAACGTATCGTTCCAGTGGTGCACACTGAGGACACGTTCCACGTTCAGGTTGCTCATGCTGCGAGTTCCTCGTTTACAACGGATAGTGCGTCTTGCGCGGATGAGCGCCAGTTTATATACAGATCGCTTATCCGTTAATTAAATAATTAAGATATGGGTTATCGGTTATATCGATATGCATTTTACCTTGAGACAAATGCAGGTTTTCTCTGCCATCGCCCGCCTGGAAAGCGTCTCTCGCGCCGCCGAAAGCCTCTCGCTGTCACAGTCGGCGACCAGTACTTCGCTGGCGGAGCTGGAGCGGCAGTCGGGTTGCCTGCTGTTCGATCGCGCCGGCAAGCGACTGGCGCTTAATGCGCTGGGCCAGCAACTGTTACCGCAGGCCGTGGCCCTGCTTGACCAGGCGCGCGCCATCGAGGATCTGCTCAACGGCAAAAGCGGCTTCGGCTCGCTGGCCGTGGGCGCGACGCTGACCATCGGCAATTATCTCGCCACCTTGTTGATTGGCGGCTTCATGCAGCGCCATCCCGACTGCAGAGTAAAACTGCATGTCCACAACACGGCGCATATTGTGCAGCAGATCGCGCAGCATGACCTTGATCTGGGTCTGATCGAAGGCGACTGTCAGCACCCTGACTTGATCGTCGAACCCTGGGTCGAAGACGAACTGGTAGTGTTCTGCGCTCCGCAGCATCCGTTGGCCAGCCGCGATATCGTCGATCTGGACGAACTGGCGCGTGAGGCCTGGATTCTTCGCGAACAGGGGTCGGGAACTCGCCTGGCTTTCGACCAGGCCATGCGCCACCGACCGGGCCGCCTCAACGTCCGCCTGGAGCTGGAGCATACCGAGGCGATCAAGCGCGCAGTCGAGTCGGGATTGGGGATCAGCTGCATCTCACGCTTGGCGCTACGGGATGCATTCCGGCGCGGCAGCCTGGTGCCGGTGGACACGCCGCAACTGGATCTGAGCCGCCAGTTCTCGTTCATCTGGCACTCGCACAAGTACCAGACTGCAGCAATGCGCGAGTTTCTCGAGCAGTGTCGGGCGCTGACTCACGGAGTGCGTCGCAGCGATGAAATCATCCTGCCACCGATCGCCTGACTGCGTCGGTGGCAAGATGAGCCGTCAGGCGGTGGGAATAGAGCCCATCTGCTGCAGCAGCAGTGCGGCCTGGGTGCGCGTGCGCACACCTAGCTTGCGGAAGATCGCGGTCACATGCGCCTTGATGGTGGCTTCCGACACGTTGAGTTCGTAGGCGATCTGCTTGTTCAGCAAACCGTCACACACCATGGTCAGCACACGGAACTGTTGCGGTGTCAGGCTGGCAAGTCCGGCGCTCGCGGCTTTCGCCTCGTCGCTGACATGACCGACGTCCTGGATGTTGCTCGGCCACCACACGTCCCCGTCGAGCACGGTCCTAACCGCCTCCTGGATGGTTTCCAGCGAACTGGATTTCGGAATGAAACCGCTGGCACCGAACTCGCGGGAGCGCGAGACCACTGCGGCATCTTCCTGCGCCGAGATCATGACCACGGGTAGGTGCGGATACTGTCCGCGCAACAACACCAGACCGGAAAAGCCGTAGGCGCCGGGCATGTTCAGGTCGAGCAGAACCAGATCCCAGTTGGCGCCTTGGTCAAGCAGGGCTTCGAGTTCGGCGATGCTCGCCGCCTCGACCAGACGAACGTTGTCGCCCAGCCCCATGGTCAGCGCCTGTTGCAAGGCGCTACGAAACAACGGGTGATCATCGGCAATGATTATTTCGTAAGCAGCCATTGGGCAGACCTGTATTTTTTATTGGCGCTTTGACCAACTGTGTCAGTCGATCCCGGGAGTTGCCGGAAAACCTCAAGCGGCGCAAGCATGCCGACCGCAGAATAAGTGGTCAAGCGCGATGCTTTGCTGCAAAGTTTGCGGCTCCTTTGCATAGAGCTCAAACATGCGTAGCCAAGCCCTCCGTGCCGATTTCCTGATGCTGATTACCGCCATGATCTGGGGCACGGCATTCGTAGCCCAGCGCGTAGGCATGGACAATATAGGCCCCTTCCTTTTTACCGGGCTGCGCTTCGCGCTCGGCGCGCTCGCATTGCTGCCGCTGCTGTTGTATCAGGGGCGCCATGCTGCTCGCCATGAGCCGTTCATGCAACGCGGGCTGCTGCTCGGCGGGCTGGCGATGGGGCTGGCACTGACGCTCGGCATCAATCTGCAGCAGGTCGGCCTGCTGTTCACCAGCGTGACCAACTCCGGGTTCATCACCGGCCTTTACGTCATCGTCGTGCCGCTGCTCGGCCTGATCATCGGCAACCGTACTGGACTTGGTACCTGGCTCGGCGCCGTACTGGCAGTAGGCGGCATGGCGCTGCTGAGCATCGGCGAGAACTTTCAGGTCGCTTCCGGTGACTGGATCCAGCTGGCCGGCGCGTTCGTATGGGGATTGCACGTGTTGCTGGTGAGCTTCTTCGTCAGCCGCCACGACGCCATCCGCCTGGCATTCCTGCAATTCGCAACCTGCGCGGTGGTCAGCCTGATGCTCGCCGCGCTGTTCGAGGACGCGAGTCTCGAGGCTGTCTGGCTGGCCGCCCCGGCGCTGCTGTACGGCGGTCTGTTCGCCGTGGCAGTCGGCTATACCTTGCAGGTCGTCGCGCAGAAGCATGCGATCGCCTCACACGCTGCAATCATCCTGTCGCTCGAAGCGGTATTCGCCGCGATCGCTGGCGCGCTGTTTCTCGACGAGAGTCTTAGCCCACGCGGTTATTTCGGTTGTGCGCTGATGTTCATCGGCATGCTCACCGCGCAGCTGTGGCCGCGCGCGGAGCAGCCGGCGAACGCCTGAGCGGAGCGCTCAGGTTCGGGCGCTGGCGGCGAGCGCATGATGTGCCGCGCTTTGCAGGTCGGTCACACGGTGGTGCTTGGCATCCAGATAATGCTCGGTGAAGACGTCGAGCCAGGCATCGAGCGCCCGCGCCGCCTGCAGGTCACCCGCGAGCTCGAGGCACAGGGCGGCAACCTCGGCGGTACACAGGTGTTCGCCTCGGGTCGAGCGTCGCAACGCATAGCGCGACAACGCTTCCGGCTGCAGGCTCAGTACGGGCAGCGCATCGAGATACGGGCTCTTGCGAAACATCTTGCGCGCCTCGGTCCACGTCGCGTCGAGCAGGATGAACAGCGGTCGCTTGCCCGGCGGCAGCGTGACCCGCTCGACCACCCGCGACGGCTCGGCGTATTCCCCTGGAAAGATCACCCACGGCTGCCACTGCGGATCAGCCAGCAGTTCCAGCAGGCGCGGATCGACGTCGGTGCGCTGCCAGGTGAACGCGTAGCAGTCTGCCACTACGTCGGCGATCAACCAGCCGGTATTGCTGGGTTTCAGGGGTTCGATATCGTGCATCAGCAGGCACACCCCGCAATGCGACGGCACCTGCGGCAGCCAGCGGCACAGGCAGTGGCTGACGGCAACCCGGCAGCGTGGGCAGCGCTGCGTGCGCGAACCTCGCGCAACGAACGGCTTGAGGCTGCGCGCGAGGCGCTCGTCGCGCAGGCGGGATACGGCATGAGGCATGGTCGGCTCGCAGAGAGTTGAAGGCAGACGCCGCGGTTCGGCACTTCGAATCCGTTTCGATGTACCGTTTGCGATCGTCGCGAAGCCGGCGCAACCTACCGGCCCTCAGAAAAAATGGCAATGAACCGCGTCGCCCGCTTCCGGTCGAACGAGCGCAGTCAAAAGGAGATCGCCATGTACCGTCTTACCCCCCTGCTGCTTCTCAGCCTCGCGCTGCCTAATGCTCACGCCGCATCGCTGCAGGAGCAGCAGCTGGGCCAACTGCTCGAGCAGGTCGCGCAGCAGAGCAGTGTCGGCACGCCGCGCGCCATCAATGAGGACATCCTCGACCAGGGCTATACGGTCGATGGCAACGAGCTGGTCAATCACCTCAGCGTGCAACCGCGTCATGCCGCGCAGATGCGCGACAACCCCGAGCAAGTGCGCAGCCAGCTGGCGGTCAGCGTCTGCGGCAACCAAGGCCTGCGTACGCTGCTGAGCAAGGGCGCGGTACTGCGCTACGAATTCAGCGAGTACAAGAGCAACCGGCCAATCGCGACCGAGCGCTATCGCGCCACCGATTGCGCACGCTGAAGTTGCGCGCGCAACCGCCCCATCAGCGCAAGCAGTCGGGGTTGCCCTTGCCGGCTACCGCCGCAGCTTCCTCGCGCGTCAGCAGCGCAGTACGTGGAACGCTGCGCAGGCGCGCACAGGCGGCCAGCACGTTAGCCCAGCAGGCGCGATTGACAAACTGCATGCCGTCCACATCCAGCGTGCCGCCACGGTTGCGATAGCCCAGCACCGAGCTGCGCCGCGCGTCCGGCAGGATCGGCCACAGGTGCCCGCGCGCCACTTCCGGCCGCATATGCGTGAGCATGACGCGCATGTCCATGCTGTCCGGGAATAGCCGTGTCACCAGCTCATCGTCGGCATGCACCTCGGCTTCCCAATGATCGCGCGGCGCACGGAAACGCCCCGGTTCCTGCAGATAAACCAGCCGGTAGGCGCAATCCGCCTGTTTCAGCCGTTCGGCCGCACGCAGCATTTCGCCCAACTGATAGCTGCCGTTGGCGATCAGCAGCAACGATTCCGGACCACGGCTTTCATCGACGACGATCGCCCCGTCACGTGCCAGCTGCTCGGCCTGGGGCTGGTCGAAATAGCACGGCCGCTCGCGCTTGGGCATAACCAGGCAGGCCAGCTCGCCACGTGCCTGATAGATCGATGGCAGCAGCGCCAGCGCACTGTTGTGGTCGGCCGGGAACAACACGCGCACCATGTCGCTCATTTCGCCCAACAGCGCTTCGCAGAAGGTGGTGTCCTGGTGCGACTGCTGGTTCTTGCCGTTTTCCCAGGTGTGTGAAGTGGCAATCAACGGCCAGCCGAGCCACCCGGCAGGACGACCGACCTCCTTCTGCTGGCGCGCGAAGATCAGGGTCTGGCGCACGGCACCGAGCATCTTCACGCAGAAGGCTTCATAGCTCGCGACCAGGTTCAATCCGCCCTGGTTGGCCAGGCAGGCAGACACCACGGCCTCCTCGTTGAGCGCGGTGATGATGTTGCCGTCAATTGCCTCCAGTTCGCTTTCCGGGTCGATGACGCGATGCTTGAGCGCCTTGAGCACGCCGCCCAGACGGTTACTCGCCAGTTCGTCGGGGTTGCCGACGCGTGGCCGCAAACCGGCGTTGGCCTGGGTCAGCTCGACGAAAAAGCGATCCACGGCGGACATCGGTGAGCACGCATCGTCACGGTAGTGAAGCCTGGGGATTACCGGCGCGGCCGGGCGGCGCAACGCCAGTGCGTTGTCACGCTCCAACGGGCGGCCGCGACGATGCTGGGTGAACAGGGTCAGCGCGGCATTCAGCTGCTCCTGCGGCACGAACAGTTCCGCCGCGTGCCGGTTGAACAGCTCGCGCGACTCGATATCCAGTCGCGGATTACCCGGCAATGGCAAGTTGTGCGCGGCGTTGCTGCCTGCGCCGTAGAAGCCGAAGCCCTTGATGGTCTCGGCGATACCGTACGGGATCGGCAGCGGGTAGTTGAGAATGCCCCGTTCCTTTTCCTCGACCCTACGCGCGAGACGCTGTTCCATCTCCCACAGCGTGGCCACGAATGCCGCCGGGTCACGGCCATCGAACGGAATCGGATCGAAACCGCAGTGGCTCAGGTGCTGGCGGAAGCCAACCAGTCCCTCATCGGTTGCCAGCGCAGTGCGCTGCTCGATGCGCCGGCCATTGGCGATCATCACCGGCAGCGCTGCGCCACAGTCTTCCGCGCGCCACCAGCGCGGCATCCAGTCGCTGCCGCGCTGTTCTTCCGCGGCCCCATCCGACAGGAACGCTACCAACGTTTCACCCGGCAACGGCATGTGCGCGTACTGCAATTCCGCGAAGCCCAGATAGCCCCCCTCGGCAATGCCACCGGCGGTATGCGGGTTGACGTGGCTACCCAGCGGCGCGAGCGGACTTCCGTCGCTGGCCTGCCGGTAGCCATAGAAATCCTGCAGCATGCGGTTGATACCCGTTTCCCCGCCACCGTAGGCCTGAGCCTGCTCGGCATGCAGGTTACCGGTCAGCAGATTGAGCGCATCGATGGCAGCGACGCAGTGCCCCTGCCCCATCAACCAACCTCGCGTGTGCCCGGTGAGGGCGTTGAGTGCCAGGTAGCCGGCATACGCCGGCACCATGTTGAGCGCGCCGCCGGTATGCCCCTCGGGCGTGCGCTTGAAGTCCTCGGCCGCGAGCGGTGTGCCATCGAGATGGACCTGCTGGGCATAGGTCATGTGCACCACCAGCCACAATCCCGCGCAGGTAACGTGATCGAGCGCCTGCAGCAGGCGATACACGCTGGCGAGGTCCGGCTGCAAGCCAGCCTGCACCAGCTGATGAGCCAGACGGAACACCGCCGCCTGGGTTTCCAGCGTGTGTTCGAGCGGACCGCAGCCGGCGCGCCAAGTGGCGAATGCGGGCTGGGCCTCGGCGTGTTGCTCCAGCTCGACAAGGCTGGGCAGAAGCTGACTCATGGGATTACTCCATCACTGACCGGTTGCGATAGTCTAGGCAGCACCAGCTCCACCACCTCTGACATGTATCAAGGCGAGCCGGCGCATAAGCGAGCACCTTTGGAAACATCCTACAGACAGGGAGGCATTATGGCTTTGCTCAGTTTTCTCGGTGCCATTCAAGAGGTCACCGGCTCCTGCTACCTGATTGAGACACACGCCGGCGCACGAGTTCTGCTCGATTGCGGGATGCATCAGGGGCAGCGCAAGAACGAGGATAAGAACAGCGCCCCGTTTCCTTTCGACCCGAGCAGTTTGGATGCCGTGGTGCTCTCCCACGCCCACATCGACCACAGTGGCCTGCTGCCGCGACTGGTTTCGGAAGGGTACCGCGGCCGCATTCACTGCACCGATGCCACCGCCGAACTGCTTGAGCTGATGCTGCTGGATTCGGCACAAATCCAGGAGAAGGACGCCGAATGGGAGAACAAATGGCGCGCTCGCATCGGCAAGCCGTTGATCCAGCCGCTGTACACCCGTGTGGATGCCGAGCGCGCGCTATCGCAGCGTGAACCGCACAGCTACGCCGAAACGTTCGAAGTGGCGCCGGGCGTGCGCATCACCTTCCACGATGCCGGGCATATTCTCGGCTCGGCAATCGTCCAGGCCGATGTCACCGATTTCGGTCAGACCCGCAAGCTGGTGTTCTCTGGAGACCTGGGCAATACCTGCTCGCCGCTGATGTACCCGCCGACCACGCTTACCGAAGCCGACGTGATCCTGATGGAGTCGACCTACGGCGATCGCGATCACCGTGACCACGACGCGACCATCGAGGAGCTGGCCGATATCCTGCAGCAGGCCCACCGCGACGGCGGCAACGTGCTGATGCCATCGTTCGCCGTCGGACGTACCCAGGACCTGATCTATTACCTGGGACGGTTCTATCGCGAAGGGCGCTTGCCGCAGCAGGTGGTGTTCCTCGACAGCCCGATGGCGATCGACGCCAACGCCATCTATGCGCACTTCAAGGATCAGCTCGACCTCAACGGCATCTCTCCGGCAATCGCCTCCAGCAAAAGCAAGCTCTATGCCGAGCGCTGGCTGCCGATTCTCAAGAGCACGTCCACCCCCGAAGAATCAATGGCGATCAACCGCTTCAAAAGCGGCGCGATCATCATTGCCGGCAGTGGCATGTGCAACGGCGGGCGCATTCTTCATCACTTCAAGCACAACCTGTGGCGCAAGGAGTGCCATCTGGTGATTCCGGGATTCCAGGCGCAAGGCACCCTTGGCCGCGCGATCGTCGATGGCGCGTCGAGCGTCAAGCTCCTGCACCAGCGCATCGCAGTGAACGCAAAGGTTCACACGCTCGGCGGTTTTTCGGCACATGCCGGCCAATCGCAACTGATTGACTGGGTAAGCCACTTCGACAAACGCCCCGAGCTGTACCTCGTGCACGGAGAGCTTGACCGGATGCAGGCGCTGCAGCAGGCACTGAAACGACGCCTGAACTGGGACGCGGCCATTCCGGAACCCGGCGACCGTATCGCACTCTGACACAACGCAGATATTCCCAGCCCAAGCCGCGCCCGCGTTTACCACCGGGCGCGGCTTGGCGCTTGAAGCGCCCGGCATTGCACCTATAGCCTGAACGCACAAGCCCATACATGGAGAAGTTGTATGTCCTTCGAACCGGACGACTATCTTTCCCGGCACTTCAAAACCAGCGCCGTGGATCTGTCCAGCAAGATCGACGAGCTCGTGTCACTCGTCGTCTCGGACACCAGCCCTAACCTGTCGCTATACCGCGAGATGCTGGTCACCGTGATTCGCATGGCCCAGGCCGATCGCAGCCGCTGGGATGCCAAGATCCTGCTGCAGACCATGCGCGAAATGGAGCACGCGTTCAGTCGTCTCGATCAGTTCAAGCGTCGGCGCAAGGTCACTGTGTTCGGCTCGGCACGTACTCCTGTCGAGCATCCGCTGTATGCCCTGGCTCGCCAGCTCGGCGAGACACTGGCGCGCTACGACCTCATGGTCATTACCGGCGCCGGCGGAGGCATCATGGCGGCCGCTCATGAGGGCGCAGGGCTGGACAACAGCCTGGGGCTGAACATCACCCTGCCGTTCGAACAGCACGCCAATGCCACCGTGGGCGGCACCAGCAATCTGCTGTCGTTCCACTTCTTCTTCGTGCGCAAGCTGTTCTTCATCAAGGAAGCCGATGCACTGGTGCTGTGCCCCGGCGGCTTCGGCACCCTCGATGAGGCACTCGAAGTGCTGACACTGGTGCAGACCGGCAAGAGTCCGTTGGTTCCCGTGGTATTGCTGGACGAGCCAGGCGGCTCGTTCTGGACGGATGCATTGCAGTTCATGCGCCGGCAGCTGGTCGACAACCGCTACATCCTGCCCACCGACCTGCGCCTGGTGCGTCAGGTCTACAGCGCCGAAGAGGTGGCTCAGGAGATCACCACGTTCTACCGCAACTTCCACTCCAGCCGCTGGCTGAAGGATCACTTCGTGATGCGGATGAACCATCCCTTGAGCGATGCAGCGCTGGAATACATCAACACGACCTTCACCGATCTGTGCCTGAGCGGCTGCTATGAACAGCAACCCTGCTGCGAGCACGAGCTGGATGAGCCGGAACTGCAGCGCTTGCCTCGCCTGAGCTTCGCTTTCAACGGACGGGACTACGGGCGCCTGCGCGAACTGACGGACTACATCAACGAAACGGAAAGCTGGGCGACCCCGCTACCTTCCGAGGACTGAGCAACGGCACCTGCCTGCAGTCGATAACGCCACCGTTATCGTCTGCCCGGAACGCGGCACCTTGCCCGTCCCGGTGCGCGACACGGCACCGGGTGGGGAGCACATCAGTCGCCCGCCACACCGCGCAGCAGACGCCCGATCATCTCTAGCGAATAACCTCGATAACTGAGGAAACGCCCCTGCCGGGCGCGCTCCCGCGCATCGCCCGGCAGCTGCCCGGCGAACTTGCGCTGCCAGACCTCGCGCAGCTGTGCGTTCCAGTCGAAGTCGCTGTCACGCAATGCCCGCTCGATGGCATCACGCGCCAGCCCGCGCTGCGCCAGCTCTTCGCGAATGCGCAACGGTCCGTAGCCGGCAAGCGCACGGCTTCTGACGAAGCTCTCGAGATAGCGCGAATCCGAAAGCAGCCCCTCGTCGCTCAGACGATCCAGAGCCGCTTCGATCAGCTCGGCAGCTGCGCCGCGCTGGCGCAGCTTGCGGGTCAGCTCGACACGCCCGTGCTCGCGGCGTGCCAGCAGGTCCATCGCGGCCCGCCGCACCGCGGCTGGGCTGTCGAGCACGGCGGGCATAGCGATCAGAAGTCGACGTCGGCCAGGTCTTCGCTGACCACGGCACCTGCGTTGGCACCGGCCGCCTTGTTGCCGGAAACCACCAGCAGCTTGTCACGAATCTGCTGTTCGATCTCGCGACCTACCTCGGGGTTGTCCTCGAGATACTTGGCGGCATTGGCTTTGCCCTGACCGATCTTGTTGCCCTTGTAGGCGTACCAGGCGCCGGATTTCTCGACCAGGCCCTGCTGCACGCCGAGGTCGATGATCTCGCCGTTGCGATAGATGCCCTTGCCGTAGAGGATCTGGAACTCGGCCTGGCGGAACGGCGGCGCCACTTTGTTCTTCACCACTTTGACGCGGGTTTCGCTACCGACCACCTCGTCACCTTCCTTCACCGCGCCTGTGCGGCGGATGTCCAGACGCACCGAGGCGTAGAACTTCAGCGCATTACCGCCGGTGGTGGTTTCCGGGCTACCGAACATCACGCCGATCTTCATGCGGATCTGGTTGATGAAGATCACCAGGCAGTTGGCGTTCTTGATGTTACCGGTGATCTTGCGCAGCGCCTGGCTCATCAGGCGCGCCTGCAGACCGACGTGGGCATCGCCCATCTCACCTTCGATTTCCGCCTTGGGCACCAGCGCCGCCACGGAGTCGACGATGATCACATCCACCGCGTTGGAGCGCACCAGCATGTCGGTGATTTCCAGCGCCTGCTCACCGGTATCGGGCTGCGAAACAAGCAGATCGTCGACGTTGACGCCCAGCTTGCCGGCGTAATCCGGGTCCAGCGCGTGTTCGGCGTCGACGAAGGCACAAGTGGCACCCATCTTCTGCGCTTCGGCGATCACCGACAGGGTCAGCGTGGTTTTACCTGAGGACTCCGGGCCGTAGATTTCGACGATGCGGCCTTTCGGCAGACCACCAATGCCCAGCGCGATGTCCAGCCCCAGCGAGCCAGTGGAAATCGCCGGAATCGCCTGGCGATCATGATCGCCCATGCGCATCACCGCGCCCTTGCCGAACTGCTTTTCGATCTGGCCCAGAGCTGCGGCCAAGGCGCGCTTCTTGTTCTCGTCCATTACCATCCTCACTTGATCAAGAGGGCCAAAGGCCACGACAACTGTATAAGTAGACAGTATTAGAGCATAGGGAAAATGCTCCGCCTAGCCCTGCAGCGGATTTTCTCCGGCTACCAGACGAATCAATCCGAGCAACGCTGTCTCGACCGTCTGACCGCGGACCGCCTGGCGATCGCCATCGAACAGGCAGCGCCGGGCGAACAGCCGCTCGCCATCCGCCCAGGCGATCCAGACCGTTCCCACCGGCTTCTCCGGTGTTCCGCCACCCGGTCCGGCGATGCCACTGACCGCCACGGCGAAGCGCGCGCCGCTGGCCCGTTGCGCGCCGCTCGCCATGCGCTCGACCACCTCGCGGCTGACCGCGCCGATCGTCTCGAACAGTTCGGCTGGTACCCCGAGCTGCCGCGTCTTCTGCGCGTTGGAATAAGTGACATAGCCGGCTTCGAACCACGCCGAACTTCCCGCAACCCGAGTGATGGCTTCGGCAATTCCGCCACCGGTGCAGGATTCCGCGGTGGTCACCTGCGCGCTGAGCGCCGATAACTGCATTCCCAGGCGAGTCGCCAGTTCGGTCAGGTTCATCGTCTGCCTCCATAGCTGTGGACAGCCGCTACCCTACACCAGCTCTCTCCTGACTCGCCCCATCCAGTCATCGCCCCCGCCGCAAGCTCTTGCGCAGTATGCGCGGGCCTGAGCGGCGCTACCGTATGTCCCCGGCAACGGCGCCCAGCAATCGTCGCCTTTCGTGCTGCCCGATTTTTACCGCGCAGCTGACACCTTGATCGGGTATCGCACGAACGGTAGCGCGAATCGGTCCTCCGCCCGTCCTGGGCGTTCGGGTTCCTCTTCGCGCTGCGCAACCGGTATCGGGCTCAGCGCCCGCCACCCTTGCCCATGCCACCGCCCGCGCCGCCACCCATACCGCCACCCATACCGCCGCCCATGCCGCGCGCAGGCGGATCTTCCGGCAGGGTCACGCCACGCTCCTTGGCTCGTTCGCGCATCTGTTCATGGTGCTGGACGCGAATCTGCTCGCGCTCCTCCTGCGTGGCGGCTTCGCGCATGCGGTTGCGGTATTCCAGGCGCTCCTGCTGGGTCATGATCTGCGAGCCGAAGACCTGCTCGCCGTCGCCGCCTGCGCCCTGGCCGCTGGCGGATTGTGCCAACGCCGCGCCGGACAGCAGAGCCAGCGAGAGGCCGATAGCGAATTTGATGTTTTTCATAAGTATCTCCTCATTTGAACAGGACCGACGACGCGTCAATGCTCGTGCTCTTCGTCGTCGGAGTGGTGGGATGACTCCTCATCCCTGGTCTGGCCGCCCATGTAATCCGGGGCTTTGCCGCGGCCACTGTCGAACACCTTGCCTTCCAGGGCCTTGCTGCCGCCGGGCCCACCGGTGTGTCCGGAGTGGCTGCCTTCCTCATGGGTCTGATCGCTGTGGCTGCTGCCATGGTCGCGGCCACCGCCGTACTTCGGACCTTTACCCTTGCCGCCGGAGCTGTGGCCGCTGTCATGACTCGAATGGTCGTCAGCCGCCACCACGGGGCCGGTTATTCCGGCCAGCGCCAGCGCCAAGAGCGACGCCAGCAGGCCGGACTTGTAGTGAACGCGCATGATGCTCTCCCGGCATGAGCCGGCTGGCCTGACGGCCAGCCGGTCCAGCGCTACCTGTCTTCGTTGTCGTGCACGAACTCGATGACCTGCAAGTAATCGTTGGCTGCCGCGGCAAAATCGTCGGCGCCTCCGTCGACCGTTGGGTCGGTCCAGGTGGTGCCGCCGAATACGGCGTCGTACAGGTTCACCACGGTCGGCCTGTAGACGTCGTCGGCAGGGTCATCCGGATCGCCTGCATCCAGCACCAGCACGGTGGCGGTGGCATCGGCCCAGGTGGCAGTGCGGTCGTACTGGTAGTCAGAGAAGTCGTAGTAGGTCGTACCGGAGTTGATGCCGAGGATCGAGTCATGTACACCACCGTATCGACGCTGATGGTGCCGGTCTTGTCTCCCGCCGCGGCGAGCAACGCTGCAGGGTCGAAGCCCGCCGGGAGGGTCACACCCGGTATCGAGCCGCTGGTCATGTAGGTCTCGTACAGCGCCAGGTTTTCCAACGGCGAGTCGATGGTCACGCCGTCGACCGTCAGCCGACCGCTGGAGTCGATGGCAATCACCGCGCCCTCAGTGGTCAGCTTTGCCAGTGCTTCGTCCAGCGAATGACTGAGTACCTTGGTCGGCGAACGGCCGACACTCAGGCGGCCCAGCTCGACCTCGCCGGGAACGACATCGTAGGTGGTATCGCCGACCGTCACCGAGGTCAGCAGGTCGCCTTCCTCGTTGCGCGGAATGGCAACCAGATTGCCGTCGGCATCCATCACCGGCACCAGCGCACCGGTACTGTCGTAGTAGAACGCGACGACCAGCTCTTCACCGGTTGCATCCACCAGCGGGACGCCGTTCACGTCTCGCAGCAGGATGTACATATCACCGAACAGATCGCCCTTCTTCGTACCCGCGCCGAACGGCTTGCCGCCACCGCCCGCCTTGCCGCCCTTCACACCGGCCCACTCAGGACGGTCGCTGTCTTCTTCCGCCGCGGCATCGACGCGGAAAATCTTGTCGACTGCGCCCTGCCCGCCGCCCATGCGCGAGCCGCCCTGGCCTTTCTCGCCGCCGGCACCCTTGCCAGCCTGACCGCCGCGGCTGCCGTGGCTATCGCTGCCGCCCTTGCCGGCGCCGCTGTGCTCGGCGGCCACGCTCGGCGAGGCGAAACCAAGCGTCAATGCGCTTGAAACCACCAGCGGAGCCGCGAGTGCGACGAGGAATGCCCCGCTGACAAATCCGAACTTGCTGCGTTTCAACGGTGTGTTTGACATGACATTGCTCCTTTGTTTGCGGGGCCGGTGCTTCAGCCGGATGGTGCAAAAAGCACCGGTGCTGCGGTTGCACCTGACGGCGGATCACTCCTCCACCGTCGCGGAGGTACTCAGAAGCGGAAGCCCAATCCCATGCGGAAAAGGCTCTCGCGATTGTCGAATTCCATCTCGTCCGGGTTGCCATGCCCGGTCCTGAAGCCATAGCTGTCGTAGTCGGTGCGGGTGTAATCCAGACGGGCAAAGGCCTGCTGGCTCAGCGGAATTTCCGCGCTGACGCCGTAGCGCATGCCGTCAGTGGTGAAGCTGTCGTCGATATTGGCGTCCGGGTTTTTGCCCTTCTCCCAGGTGGTATTGAAGCGCGCACGCACCGGCCCGACGCGCCCGTAGAGCAAGGTGCCGTTGGGCAGGCTGTAGCCCAGGCGCAGTGCCAGGCCGTAATCGCTTTTCTTCTCCACCGAGAAGTCCCGGCCACCGCTGCCGCGCGTGTCGCGGTCGTGCGACCAATCGATCCGACTGGTATCGACTTCCGCTTCGAGCCCCACGTACCAGCGGGCGAAGCTGCGGCCATAGCCGACGAAGGCGCCATAGATTCCACCCATGCCGCTGAAGTCGCCGGCGTAGGCCTGCGACAGTGGAGGAACGCCTTCCTCGGAGTGATAGCCGTCGAGGTGGGAGTCAAGACCGCCGTGTCCGGCATGAGCGCCCGCATAGAATCCCTGCACCGCCGGTTGCAGCGGGACTGGCGACGGCGCCGCGCCGAACCGCCAGCCGACGCCAAGCCGGAACTGGCCCTCCTCGTTGGCGAAGCGTTCCGTGGCACGGCCGTCGTCGTCGACGTAGTCCACCTCGTAGGCGTCGTAATCGGTGTAGGCGTATTCCATGCGCAGAAACAAGCGGTCGCCGGCCGGCAGATCGGCACCGACGCCCAGGCGCGAGCCGTCCTGCCGATCATCCTGCGCGCGACTTGCGACGGCCTGATCGTTGATCGTGTAATAGGAATCGAAGCGGGTCCGCACCCGCCCGAGGCGCAGGTACAGGAGTGAACCGTTGTTCACGACATAACCGCCACGCAGGCTCAGGCCATAGCCGTCATCCTGGTCGAGCGAGGTCGTGCGTGCGTCCGCCTTGTCCTTGCTGAACGACCAGCGCGCGCGACTCTGCTCGATCTCCGCCTCGATACCCGCGTACCAGCGGTTGAACTGCCAGCCATAACCGAGAAACAGTGCTTCGCCTATTCCGGAGCCACCGAACTGGCTGACGTCACTGCCGCCATCACCGCGAGGGCCGGACGTCGTGCTCGCCAGCGGACCGTGACTCAGTGCCGCTCCCGCGTACGGACCGGTGAAGAGCGTGTCGAGCGGCAACGCGGCCAGCAGCAGATCACCGGCGGAGCGTTGCAGCGCCTGGGCAGGCAACTGATAGGTCTTCGAGCGTCCCGGCGTGTAGCCGACGCTGAAGGAAACCTGACTGCGGCTGTACTCGCCGTCCAGGTCATCCGAGTTGCGGTCGATCACGCGCAGGTCGCTGCCGACGAAGACCGTTGACGAGACGTAGTAGCGCAGCCCCGCGCCGGCATCGATGATCTTGTCCCGGCGGTCGTAGCTCTGATATTCGCTGTCGATATAGGTCGCATGACCGAGAACCGACAGGCGACTGGTCAGTGCCCGCTAGACCTCGAAACCGTAGGCGGTATCCAGCGATGCCGCGGCGTACACGCCGTCATCGCTGACCGTAGTTTCCTCCAGCGAGCGATCGATGAAGCCGGTGACACGGGTGGTGGGTGTCGGCTTCCAGCTGGCCAGGGCGCCGAAGTAGGGTTTGTGGATGTCGGAGAAGGTCGAATGGTCGAAACGCTGTTTCAGCATGCCGGCGAACACTTCACCGGCGAAGCGCTGCCGCGGATAGGTCACGCGTAAGCCGACCGCAGCCCGGTGGCCATCCGAATCTCGGTTGAATGTCGTTCCGTTGATATCCTTTTCGTAGCGCCGCCGGTCGGTGGCGTACTGAATGAACGGCTCGTGGTTAGGTGTCAGCGCATAGCCAGCACGAACGCCGAGTGAGCTGAGGTCGTGCTTGCGATCAGCGTTGTCGATGCGCGCGCCCGCGAGAGTTTCCGCACTGTAGTAGTCGTAACGATCGAAAGTACCGCCGCCGCGAAGCCGCAAACGGCCGAGTTCGCTGGCAACGCCCAGATACGCCTCGTCATGCTCGTAACGTGTGGGTTCCCGCTGCAATTCCGGCCCGGCAGCGCCCGGCACGTAGCGGTCTTCGTGATCCCGCGTGTGGCGTACGCCACCGAATACGCGCGCATGTTCAGTCAGCTCGCGGGTGCCGTCGAGGCCCAGCCAGAAGTCCTCTACGTCCTCGGAAGTTGCGTCCTGATAACGGTCGAGATCAGCGCCGAAATCGACGCTCAGTTCATGCCGATCCCAATCGGATTGCAGTATCAGCGAGGGTGAAAGCGTGAAGATGGTGTCGTCTGTTTCATCGGTACCCCGTGCGTAAATGTTGTCATCGCGGGTCGCCGAAAGAACCACTTGGGGCAATGCAATGAACGTCCCGATGGGTAAACCGGGAAACTCGCGCGTATCGTTCTTCTTCACCGCCGCTGCGGAGGGAGCAACATTGGGTGCCGGCTCTGGCGCCGCGTTTGTTTGCGTAGCCGAACCTAAACCGAGCGCTGTCACTGCAATGATTAACGTCCGCCCCATCGTTCTGTCTCCAATCACGACCAACATGTTCCACAGAAGTGAAACGACTGCTGAAACGCCGACAGGCGCCCGGCATACATGCGTCATGCCGAGCAATGTTCATTCGTTCGATTGGGGGGTTATCCGGTGGGCAGCTTGGGAGCGACTCGCTGCGCCGCAAGCCGCACCACCACTGCACGTCGCGGCACCGCGGGCTCGCCGATATAACGGAGATAATTAGCGAAATTTTTATTCGTTTCTTGCTTATGTTTGTAATCGTCCATGCAACTCACCCAGTAAAGTTCCGGAGCAAGAGATTTCCGTAGTGGCAAATTGGTTGGCTTTAATTTGCTACCAATTTAATGTCGCGAACGATGATTTATGCCAATAAACGGGTGCGAAAAACCAACCATAGTTAAGTGCGTCGGGTCTATATTTTGGAAACAAAAGCAGGGCGTGGATTTCAAAATTAATTATTATAAAACATATATAACAGTAGTCTAAAATGGCGCTCTTATCGCCAATCGATTGGTTCAATTACGCAAAGAGAGAATTCAGGAATAACGGAAATGTCATTTGATGATCTACCCGATTTTTGCTTATAGCGAAAAGTCAAGATAAGCAACGCTGATATAAACAGAGGACGAGCGCGGGTTGACTCACAACGGCGCTGCCCTTCCCCGCTGCGCTCAATATCTCCACCGTCGCCTACCGTCTAATCCCCCACCCCGCTGACACGGGCCGTCTTGAGATCCCGGCGCGCAGCGGGTGGAAGTGGGGCAGTCGGGCTACGGCGCAAGCGCTCAGACGTTGTCCGGCAGCAGGAAGTTGCCAGGCCCCTGGTTTTCCAGGGTCGGTACTTGTGCTTCGTCCTTGAGATCGACGCCCGAGAGTTGGCGCCGGCAGGCTTCGCGCATCAGGTACATCAGGCGGAAGGTGGCCATGCCGTAGCTCAGGCCTTCCAGACGCACATTGGAGATGCAGTTGCGATAGGCATCGTTGAGGCCGACGCGCGGCGCCCAGGTGAAGTACAGGCCGAGGCTGTCCGGCGAGCTGAGGCCGGGCCGTTCGCCAATCAGGATCACCGTCATCTTTGCCCCCAACCGCTCGCCCACCTCGTCGGCCACCGCCACCCGGCCTTGCTCAATCAGGGTGATCGGCGCCAGCGACCAGCCCTCAGCTGTCACCTGTTCGAGCAGACGCTGGAGGAATGGCAGGCTGTGGCGGCTGACAGCCAGGGATGACAGACCGTCGGCAATGACGATGGCCAGGTCATGGCCGCCGCCGTGTTGCTTGACGTGATCGTGCAGTACGGCAGCGGACGCCTCGTCCAGACGCCGGCCCAGGTCGGGGCGTTGCAGGTAGGTGTGGCGGTCACTGGCGGCGCTGTGCAGCAGCAACGTGCTATGGCCGAGGGCGTGCAGTTGCTCACGCAGCCCAGCGTGGTCGAACGGCAAGTGCACGGCGTCGCGGGCCTGAGCGTGGGCAAACTGAAAATCCAGTTGGGCGTGGGTCGGCAGGCTGGTGCCGGCGCGGCCCAGGGCGATGCGTGCGGGGGTCAGCTGGCGCAGCTGTTGCCACGGGTTCTCGGTGGCTGGGGTGTGATCAGGCATGCGTACCTCTGCATGAATGCGCGAATTCAGGATAGTTGCGCCAGTGCCTGGCGGAAGGCGGATGGCAGCTCGTTACCCAGGCGTAGCTGGCCGTCGCGCTGCTGGAAGATGCCCATGCGCGCCAGCCACTGCTCGAACTCCGGTGCCGCGCGCAAGCCGAGCACCTGGCGGGCATAGAGGGCATCGTGGAAGGAGGTGGTCTGGTAGTTGAGCATCACGTCGTCGGAGCCAGGGATGCCCATGATGAAGTTGATGCCGGCGGCGCCGAGCAGCGTCAGCAACATGTCCATGTCGTCCTGGTCGGCCTCGGCATGGTTGGTGTAGCAAATATCGCAGCCCATCGGCACGCCGAGCAGCTTGCCGCAGAAGTGGTCCTCCAGCCCGGCGCGGATGATCTGCTTGCCGTTGTAGAGATACTCCGGACCGATGAAGCCGACCACGGTGTTGACCAGGAACGGGTTGAAGTGCCGGGCCACCGCATACGCGCGGGCCTCGCAGGTCTGCTGATCGACGTCGTGATGGGCGTTGGCCGACAGCGCACTGCCCTGCCCGGTCTCGAAGTACATGAGGTTGTGGCCCAGCGTGCCGCGCTTGAGGCTCAGGCCGGCCTCGTAACCTTCCTGCAGCACCTTGAGACTGATGCCGAAGCTGGCGTTGGCCGCCTCGGTGCCGGCGATCGACTGGAACACCAGATCCAGCGGCGCGCCGCGTTCGATGGCGGCGATGGAGCTGGTGACATGGGTCAGCACGCAGGACTGGGTGGGAATCTCGTAGCGCTGGATGACGGCGTCGAGCATTTCCAGCAGCGTGCAGATCGAGCCCATGCTGTCGGTGGCCGGGTTGATGCCGATCATCGCGTCGCCGTTGCCGTAGAGCAGGCCGTCGAGCGTGCTGGCGGCGATGCCGGCCGGGTTGTCGGTCGGGTGATTGGGCTGCAGACGGGTGGACATGTGCCCGCGCAGGCCCTGGGTGTTGCGAAAGCGAGTGACCACACGGATCTTCTGCGCCACCAGAATCAGGTCCTGCACGCGCATTATCTTCGACACCGCCGCCGCCATCTCCGGCGTCAGGCCGGGTGCCAGGGCACGCAGGCTGGCTTCGTCGGCATGGTCGCTCAGCAGCCAGTCGCGCAGGCCGCCCACCGTCAGGTGGCTGACCGCGGCGAAAGCGCTGGCGTCATGCGTGTCGATGATCAGCCGGGTGACTTCGTCGCGTTCGTAGGGAATCACCGCTTCGAGCAGAAACTGCTTGAGCGGCACGTCGGCCAGGGTCATCTGCGCGGCGGCGCGCTCGGCGTCGCTGGCGGCGGCGACGCCCGCCAGGCAGTCGCCGGAGCGCAGCGGGCTAGCTTTGGCCAGGACTTCGCGCAGGCTGTCGAAGCGCCAGGTCTGGCCACCGATGCTGTGGGAATAGGTTGCCATGGTCAGGCTCCTGTCTCGGGGTGGAAGCAACCCGGCGAGCACGGCTACAGATAGAGACTGCTGCACTAAAAGGAAGCTAAGCCTCTATCGCAGCCGTGGCCGGTTTCAGGGTTGCGGGCGGTTCAGGCCTGGACGGCTTCTTTCGGGATCGGCAGCGGGCTTTCGTGCAGCGATGAGCCTGGATACTCACCCGCCTCGATGATGCCGGCGGCGCGATCCTGCTGCTCCAGCTGCAGCGCCTTGGGCACCGACAACCAGTAGGCGAGCCCCACGGCCGTGAAGCCGGCGAGGATCTTGCCGATCAGCACCGGCAGGATGATGGTCGGCTGGAAGTTGGCGGTGAACGACAGGTGATCGCCCAGCAGGAAAGCCGCGCACACGCCGAAAGCGATGTTGATGACCTTGTCCTTGGGCGGCATGAAGCGCACCAGACGGAACATCGCGAGGATGTTGGCGATGGTCGCCAGCATCCCGGCGCTGCCGACGGCGCTCAGGCCGACCTTGCCACCGAGCGTTTCCAGCGGGCCGCCGAGGTACTTGCGCAGCAGGTACACCATCGGAAAGGCACCGGCGAGCATGATGCCGATGTAGCCGGCGGTTTCCAGCGCGCGGGTCTGATCCTCGGCATCGGCGATGATCGGGTGGAAGCCCCAGCTGCCGAAGATCAGGGTGAAGAAGCCGGTGAAGTATTCGACGATGGAGAACACCAGCACCAGCTTGATCATGGCATCCAGCGCGCGACCGAAGCCGATGAAGCCCTTGATCATCAGGTCCGGCAGGAAGCGCAGGCCGGCAGCCAACGCCACCACGAAGACGATGATCGGCAACAGGTTGGCGAAGATGCCGCCAAGGCCCATCGCCAGCTGATAAGTGGCCTCGCCGTTGGTCGCGACCACCTCGCGCACCGCGGGGTTGCTCAGCATCAGCACGACGCTGGCGATCAGCACCCCGACCGGAATGCTGAGAATGCCGGACATGATGCCCAGCGCCATGTACTTGTGGTCACGCTTGTCGAGCATGGCCAGGCCCATGGGGATCGAGAAGACGATGGTCGCACCGCCCATGAAACCGGTGATCAGCGCCATGATCAGCGCTTCCTTGCTTTCCGTGAGCGCGGCGGCCAGGTGGTAGCCGCCCATGTCCGAGGCGATGATCATCGTCGCTGCCAGCGCCGGGTCGGCGTTCAGCGCACCGAAGAACGGCCCGAAGACGCTTTCGATCATCACCGTCAGGTAGGGAATGGAGGCCATGATTCCAGCCGCCGGAACGAAGATGTGCCCCGTGGCATGGATACCTTCCATGAATTCGCGGCCGAGGCCTTTTTCGCTGTCTCGAATGGCTGCGAAGGCCCCGAGGACCGCGCAGAACATGATGACGTAGAGGACGTAATTGCCGATCTGATCCATTGCTTTGCCCTTTTATTGTTTTTACCAGGCGCCAGAGACCAACCTTCAGCGGCAACTCGCTACCGCTGGAGAAGGAATCACGGAGTTCGATGCGCCGGGGCTGAACGCACGCAAGCCAGCCCCGGTGGTCTGCGTTAGAAGAAGCCCAGCGGATTGATGTCGTAGCTGACCAGCAGGTTCTTGGTCTGCTGGTAGTGGTCGAGCATCATCTTGTGGGTTTCGCGGCCGACGCCGGACTTCTTGTAGCCACCGAACGCGGCATGTGCCGGGTAGAGGTGGTAGCAGTTGGTCCACACGCGACCGGCCTTGATGCCGCGGCCCATGCGGTAGGCGCGGTTGATGTCGCGGGTCCAGACGCCGGCGCCCAGACCGAACTCGGTGTCGTTGGCGATCGCCAGCGCTTCGGCTTCGTCCTTGAAGGTGGTGACGGCCACCACCGGCCCGAAGATTTCCTCCTGGAACACGCGCATCTTGTTGTGGCCTTTGATCAGGGTCGGCTGC
>NZ_JAYDXP010000112.1:0-142457 GCF_036701605.1 Pseudomonas sp. FIP_A4
TGATGCTGCCGCTGTTCTGCTCGGTGGCGTGCCTGGGCTGCCTGCTGCCCAACGCCACCGCATGCGCGATGGCCGATCAGCGTGCCAACGCCGGTAGCGCCTCGGCGCTGCTCGGCAGCCTGCAGTTCGCCATCGCCGCGGCGGCGGCCGCCGCCGTGGGGGCGCTGCATGACGGCTCGGCGGTGCCGATGGCCGCGGTCATCAGCCTGTGCGGGCTGCTGGCCGCCGTCACCGCTTGGGTGACGGCGCGGGCGCGGACCAACTAACTAAACGCTGGCGCGGACCGGCAAGCTGTGTGGCGCGGTTAGCCGGCGCTGCAGCGTGTTGACGAAGGCGCGAGCTTCGGCCTCGTTGCGGAAGGTGACCGGATGACGATCCAGCCGGACCTGCCAGGCACCATCGCGGCGAGGCGTGAGCGGGCGGACGAGAATGTTCATGGCGAACCCTCGAGGATTGGTGAGCGGAAAGTCCACTCTAGACCTGCGAGCGCAGCGGCGCGCCGGGCGTGTTGTCGCACGGCGACGGCCGCCTCGCAGGGCGCCGGTCGTCAGTAGGCCAGGCGTGCGTCCAGGCTGTTCTGCGCCAGGCGCCGGGCCTGCTCCTCGGTCATACCCAGGCTCTCGTGCAGCGCCATGAAGTTCTCGGTCACGTAGCCACCGAAGTAGGCCGGGTCGTCCGAGTTCACCGTGACCTTCACGCCCTGTTCCAGCAGGTCGAGGATGTTGTGCTGGCGCATGTCGCCGAACACCTTGAGCTTGGTGTTGGACAGCGGGCAGACCGTCAGCGGGATCTGCTCCTCGATCAGCCGGGCGATCAGCTTCGGGTCTTCGGCGGCGCGTACGCCGTGGTCGATGCGGCTGACCTTGAGCAGATCCAGCGCCTGCCAGATGTATTCCGGCGGGCCTTCCTCGCCGGCATGTGCGACGGTCAGCAGGCCCTCGGCGCGGGCCTTGTCGAACACGCGCTGGAACTTGCTCGGCGGATGGCCGACTTCGGAGCTGTCCAGCCCGACGGCGAAG
Source organism: Pseudomonas sp. FIP_A4 (assembly GCF_036701605.1). Taxonomy (NCBI): domain Bacteria; kingdom Pseudomonadati; phylum Pseudomonadota; class Gammaproteobacteria; order Pseudomonadales; family Pseudomonadaceae; genus Pseudomonas; species Pseudomonas sp. FIP_A4. The sequence continues at coordinate 1,020 of NZ_JAYDXP010000112.1, forward strand.
AATGCGTTGCGATACGGCAGCGCCTGTTCCAGCGTCTTGAACGCTGCCTCTTCCGGCAGATGGCGCAGGAAGCTCAAGATCAGCCCGCTGCTGATGCCCAGCAGCTCACGACCGTCGGCCAGCGCCGCGCTGATGCCGTTGAGCACGGCCTCGAAAGGCACACCGCGATCGGTGTGGGTCTGCGGGTCGAAGAACGGTTCGGTGTGCACCACGTCCTGCTCCTCGCATTTCTGCAGGTAGGCCCAGGTCAGGTCGTAGAAGTCCTGCTCGGTGCGCAGCACATCGGCACCGCGGTAATAGAGATCGAGAAACTCCTGCAGGTTGTTGAAGGCGTAGGCCTGGCGCAGGGTCTCCACGTCCTTCCACGGCAGGGCGATCTTGTTGCGTTCGGCGAGGCGGAACAGCAGTTCGGGTTCCAGCGAGCCTTCCAGATGCAGATGGAGTTCTGCCTTGGGCAGGTTGTTCAGCCATTCGTACATAGCGCGATTCTCGTCGTCCGGGTGTCGGGGCATTCTATCGGTGGGCTGTCGCGACCGATATGCCCTAGCAGCGCCGTATGACAACCATGCGACTGTCCAGGCTGGCCTGGTGATTATTTGACCAGCGGTCTGAAGCCCAGCAGTGGCGGGCGCCGGCGCGTTTGTTCCCAGCGTTATCCACAGAGTTCTCCACCTCATCCGGGCATAACTTGCAGGACCGAAGTGCCAGCAGATGGCAAAACGTCATCTCTCGACTCATCAGTCAAAAAATGCGGCTATTCAACGGGTTGGGGCGGTGCGCAAGAAATATCGGAGGCTGTTGCTCAAATTCTGAGCGGCCGCCGCGGGGCCGCATGGCAGCGGCCTCGCGGACCATCATGCAAAGGTTATCCACAGCGGCGTCCACAGTAATTGTGGGCAAACTCGATGCTCAGTCGTCGAGCGCTTGCAGCTGGCTGCGGCCGCGGCTGATATCGGCGAGCAGGCGCGCTAGCGGTTGCAGGCTGGCCGCCGGCAGTGCGATATCGAGGGTGGCGCCTTCGGCGTCGAAGCGCTCGTCCTCCAGTAGCGCGTCGAAATCCGCCAGGCGGGATTTGACCAGCGCCAGCTCGGCGAAGCGGCAATGACAGCGGCAGCGCGAGCGCGACACCAGTTCGCTGCGCTCGCCGGCCTGCAGGCATTTGGCCGTGGTGCCGCCGTAGGCGCGGGCCAGCCCGCCGGTGCCGAGCTTGATGCCGCCGAACCAGCGGATCACCACCACCGCCACCCGGTCGAAGTCCTGTCCCTCGATGGCCGTCAGCATCGGCCGTCCGGCGGTGCCGCCGGGCTCGCCGTCGTCGCTGAAGCGGTACTGGTTGCCGATCTTCCAGGCCCAGCAGTTGTGCGTCGCGATCGGATCGCTGACGGCATGGATGAAGGCCTGCGCCTCGTCGGCGGTGGAGACTGGTGCGGCCTTGGCGAGGAAGCGGCTCTTGCTGATGACTTCCAGCAGTTCACAGGGCGCGCTGAGGGTGAAAGGCATGGCGGATACGGCGCTGGGCGGCGAATGACGGGCGGCCATTGTAACGGCAGCGGCACGGCTGTGCGGCGCGCGACGGGGAGACCGCCGGGCGAGCAGGCTGAACTTCCAGCGGCCCGCGGGCGCCCTAGCAGATAGGCGCCGCCGCCGAGTCCGCGTGCCGCGCCTTTCGCCGATGACCGAACGGAGGATCTTGTCATGCTCAATCCCCAATACCAGTCATGCATCCAGGCCTGTTCCAGCTGCGCCCTGACGTGTGAAACCTGCGCGGCGTCGTGCCTGCGCGAAGACGACGTGAAAATGATGGCGCGCTGCATTCAGCTCGACCGCGATTGCGCCGACCTCTGCGCGGTCGCCGCGCTGCTGATGACCCGTGACAGTCCCTATGCGCAGCTCGCCTGCCGGCTGTGCGCACAAGCCTGCCGTGATTGCGCGCAGGAGTGCGCCAAGCACGCACACGCGCATTGCCAGGATTGTGCGCAGGCGTGCCAGCGCTGCGCCGAAGAGTGCGAACGCATGGCTGCCTGACGGCCGGTCGTCAGCCCTCGGCGTCGCTGAGGGCGACGTCGTTGCGGCCGCTCTGCTTGATGCGGTACATCGCCTGGTCCGCCGCGGTCAGCAGGGCCTCGAACGTCTCGCCGTGGGCCGGATACAGGGCGATGCCGATGCTGCAGGCGATTGTCTGCTCGCCCGCATCGGTGGCGATGGGCGCGCTGATCGCGCGCAGAAGCGACTGCCCGGCACCCAGTGCATGCTCCGGCAGCGTCACGTCGCGCAGCAGAACGACGAACTCGTCGCCACCGTAGCGCGCCACCGTGTCGTAGGCGCGGCTTGCGTGCAGCATGCGCTGGGCAACCGCCTGCAACACCTGGTCGCCGATCTCGTGACCGCGCTGGTCATTGATGTCCTTGAAGTGGTCCAGGTCGATCACCATCAGCGCGAACGGCGTGCCGTGCCGCTGCTGGTAGGCACAGGCTTCGCTGAAGCGGGCGGCCAGCAGGTGGCGGTTCGGCAGGCCGGTCAGCGCGTCGTGGGTGGCGAGATAGGTGGAGCGCTCATGCTCGCGCGCACTGTGCTCGATACGCCGGAAATGACTGACCAGCACCGTCGGCGTCAGCACCAGGGCGCCGGCAAGGATGGCCAGCAGCGTCAGGGTTTCTCCGGTCAGCAGGTCGTCAAGATGCAGCTGACGCTCGAATCGCAGCGTGGTGGGCTGCGACCGGCTGTCGAGCACGATCTGCTCGCGCAGCCGCGGCAGCAGTGCGTCCAACGCGCCGTGGCGCACCGGGCCACTGGCGAACAGCTCGCTGGTACCGCCCGCAGCGGCGTGCAGCGAAGCCTCGATGCGCAGGTGCGGATCGGTGCTGGCGTTGCGCGCGATGTCGCGCAGCGACTCAGTCTTGATCAGCAGCATGGCCACCATGCTGTTGCCGAACAGGTTGGCGCGGGTACTCGACGGGTTATCTACCGGCCGCTCGACCCGGCGCAGCAGGATGTAGGCGTCGCCGCCCTCGAACATCGCAAACACCGGCGAGGCGACCGAGCGGGGACGTTTGCGCGCCGCCTGCAGCGCGTACGCCAGATACCCCACGGTTTCCAGCCGGACGCCGTAGATGGCTTGAGCCTGGGGGTACGACGGGTACATGAAAACCACCGGCCAGGTCTCGTCCAGCGGTAGGCGAGCTGGCATCGGATGCGCGGCCTGCAAGGGAAAGTCCCGCAGCCGGAAGTCCTCGCGCCAGGTGCGGCGCAGCAGCTCGACGACGGCGTCCTGCTCGTCCAGCGCGACCCGGCTCGCCACTTCGAGCATGTAGATCTGCGGGTAGGCGGCGACCACGCCCGAGGCATAGCGGGCGGCGGCCTCGCTGTCGTTCTGCTCGACCGCCTGGAGAAAAGCGGAGAAACCGGCGAGAACCGCCTCGTTGGTATTGAGGTGGTTGTGCACGCTGCTGGCGACATTGTTCACCTGCTGGGCGAAGCGGATTTCCCAGCGTTGAAGCTCGCTCTTGAGCAACAGGTGCGCCGAGAAACCGAGCAGCACGAGCGACAGCAAGATGAACCCGGTAAAGGACCGCCGGCGTTTGGTCAGCATAGGCTCTTCCACATACAGGCAGGCGTCCCGTTACCGAGTGCAGACACGCGCGGCGACATGGCTTGCCCAGCGCGCCGGCGCGACGATGGCTCGTCGGGATATTGCTTGGATGTCAAAAAGCTAGCAAAGCGCCAGTAAAACGTCTACCGGACGAACGGCTCTAGCGGCTGCCGGTACCAGATCTGCCATTTGCGCCCGCCGCAGTGCAGAGGCCGCTGCACAGGAGCTTCTATTGCTGTGCCGGCGTATCGCTGCTTCGGCAGGTGATTTCGGCGTAGGGCTGATCGGGCGAGTACTCACCCGGCACGCGCTCGGTGCGCTGGGTGTTGGGAGCGACATTGAACACGGGCGAGGCCGAGGTACTCGAGCGCGCTTCGGCGGGAACATGGAATTCGCAGGTGATCTGCCCCTCGGTGCGGTTCATTACCTTCACCGCACGCACGCCCAGCAGTTCGCCTTCGATGCCCTCGGAGCGGGCCGGCACGCCCATCGGGCTGATCTCGACATCCAGACCGTTGAGATGGGCGACGATCTCCGGCTGGGGTGTCTGCGCGCTGGCCCAGGGCGCGAAGGCCTGCGCGGCGCAGGCGAGGGCGACGAGAAGTTGCTTGCTCATGGAAACCTCCTTCGTGCACCTCTAAATAACTGCCTGCGTTGCCATCGCCGCGTTGAAAACAGAGGTGCCTCTACGTTCGGGTCCCCTTTAGAAGGGCCTGAGCGCCGTCGGTTCGATGAGCGGTGATCGCGAGCAGGCGAGCACCCTGGTTCAGTGCTTGCCGTGCTTGCGCAGACGCACGTAGAGGTCCTTGCCGCCGGTGGCGCTGCTGCCGCGCGACTCCAGCTCGAAGCGCGATGGCTGGCCGGCGACCAGGTCGCTGAGTTTGCGGCAGCCGTACAGGCGCGGATCGAATGCCGGACGCAGCTTGCTGATGTTCTGCCCGAGCGTGCCGAGCTGAATCCAGTCGTCCTCCTCGGAAAGGTCGTCGAGCACCTTGGCGATGAAGTCCACCGGCACCTGCTGGCACTTGAGCGCCTCGGTCTTGCTGGCGCCGCGCGGCGTGCGGCTTTGCGCCTGCTCGACCTGCGCTGCGGCGGCGGCCAGCCGTTCCGGTGCGGCGACCTCGGTGGCGGCCTTCGGCGCATCGTCGCGCAGCAGCTCGGTGTAAATGAACTTGTCGCAGGCGGACACGAACGGCGAGGGCGTCTTCTGTTCGCCGAAGCCGTAGACGGTCAGGCCCTCCTCGCGAATCCGCGCGGCCAGGCGGGTGAAGTCGCTGTCGCTGGAAACCAGGCAGAAGCCGTCGAAGCGTTGGGTGTAGAGCAGGTCCATCGCGTCGATGATCAGTGCGCTGTCGGTGGCGTTCTTGCCGGAGGTGTAGGCGAACTGCTGGATCGGCTGGATGGAGTGGTCGAGCAGCACCTTCTTCCAGCTGCCCAGGTTGGGTTTGGTCCAGTCGCCGTAGATGCGCCGGACGCTGGCGAGGCCGTATTTGGCGATCTCCTCGAACAGCGCCTCGACGATGGATGCGGGCGCGTTGTCGGCATCGATCAGTACGGCCAGGTGTTTCTGCTTGTTCGAATTGCTGGGCTTGGCGGCCATGTTGCGTCCTTGTCAGGAGAATGCTCCGACCATAACGCTGGCGTGCGGCCGCTGGCCATAGCGTCGTTGCCGCGCCGGCTCGGTTAGCATGCGCGCTTTCGTCTGCACGGGAAGTTCGCATGGAACGCCGCGGTACGCTGAAAAGCTGGAATGATCTCAAGGGCTTCGGCTTCATCCGCCCGGAGCAGGGCGGCGAAGATGTGTTCGCGCACATCAGCGTGGTGCATGGCGAGCGCCGCCCGCTGGTGGGCGATCGGGTGCTCTATGTGCCGGGACGCGACACGCAGGGGCGGCTGCGTGCCGAGCATCTGCGGCTGGATGCGCCGCTGGCGCTGGACCAGCCGAAGATCCGCCAGCGCCCAGCTGGTGATTCGCGCCCGGCCAGGCCGCGCGCGCCGGCTCGCACGCCGCGCCAGGCTGGCTCCGGCGCCATCCGGCATCTGCCGGCCAAGCTGCTGCTGTTCGCGCTGCTGTGCCTGCTGCCGCTGGTTGGCAGCCTGTACCGGCTCGGTTCGCCACTGCCCTTGCTGATCTATTTGTGCGCCAGCCTGCTGACCTTCCTGCTCTACTGGCGTGACAAGCACAGTGCGCTGAAGCAGCGCTGGCGCACGCCGGAAACCACCCTGCACCTGTTTGAACTGGCCGGCGGCTGGCCGGGCGCGCTGCTGGCGCAGCAGGCGTTTCGCCACAAGACCCGCAAACCGAGCTATCAGGCGGCGTTCTGGCTGATCGTGGTGCTGCACCAGGCGCTGTGGATCGACCTGCTGTTCGTTGGCAGCGGCTTCACCCGCGAACGGCTGGACTGGCTGCTGCGTCTGCTCTGAAACGCAAAAGCCCGGCGGGTGCCGGGCTTGGTTGTTGCGCGCGAGGGGGTCAGACCTTGCGGACGAACTCGGACTTGAGCTTCATCGCGCCGATGCCGTCGATCTTGCAGTCGATGTCGTGGTCGCCGTCGCACAGGCGGATGTTCTTCACCTTGGTGCCGACCTTGACCACCAGCGACGAGCCCTTGACCTTGAGGTCCTTGATCACGGTGACGGTGTCGCCGTCCTGCAGGGTGTTGCCGACCGAATCCTTGATCACCTTGTCGCCGTCGCCGCTATCGGCCGCGCTTTCGGTGGCGCTCCACTCGTGGGCGCACTCGGGGCAGACCAGCATCTGGCCGTCCTCGTAGGTGTATTCGGAGTTGCATTTGGGGCAGGGCGGCAGAGTGCTCACGGCAGAACCTCACGGGCTGATGGCGGAAAGCCGCGCATTGTATAAGGTTTTGCCGGATCGTGCGGCGAGCGGGCCAGCAGCCCGCTGCGGGAGGACGGTTTACTGCACAGCGGCGAGGCGCTCGTTGCCGGTGCGCAGGTCCTGATAGCGCTGCTCCAGTTCGCGGCGAATCTCGCGGCGCTGGTAGGCCTGGGCGAAGCGGCGACGCTGCTCGGGCGTCTTCGGGTTCAGCGGTGGCACCGGCACCGGCTTGCCGTCCTCGCCGAGGGCGACCATCGTGAAGAAGCAACTATTGGTATGCCGCACGGCCTTGCCTCGAATGTCTTCGGTGACGACCTTGATGCCGATTTCCATCGACGTGGTGCCGGTGTAGTTCACCGAGGCGAGGAAGGTCACCAGTTCGCCGACATGCACCGGCTGGCGGAACACCACCTGGTCCACCGAAAGGGTCACCACATACTGCCCGGCGTAGCGGCTGGCGCAGGCGTAGGCCACTTCGTCGAGGTACTTGAGCAGCGTGCCGCCATGGACGTTGCCAGAGAAGTTGGCCTTATCCGGTGTCATCAGAACGGTCATGGTCAGTTCTGCATGTGCGTCTGGCATGGGCTTGCGGCTCCTGGTGTTCTAGGGGGCTGCTACTTTAGTCGAACGCCGCCGTCCTGTGTGTGGCATTTTTGTATCGGTTTCATCTTTTTTTTCGATCGTCAATGCGGCGCAGGCGCGCAGCGCTGGAATCTGGTGAATCCGAGGGGGTAAGCGGCGCTTTTGCCCTGCCTGCACCGGCAATTTGTGAGCGCCGTCGCAAAAGTCCGGCGGTTGCGCTGCCAGCGAAGCGCTTTTGTTGATTTGTGCCGGGGTTGCGCGTGGGGCGCGCTTCTATAGTCGGCCACCCCGCAACGCCCTTCGGCCCTCTCGGTAACGGATGCCCCATGCGCCTTCTTGCACTCGTTCTGCTCAGCTGCCTTGCCACGTCCGCCCACGCCAGTGACGAGGCGATGAAACGCTTCAGCTACCTGATGGCCGACGATACGCGGCGAGAGCAGGCCTACGCCGCGGGCCAGGAACGGGCGCTGTTCTGCAGCTACTGCCACGGCGAGACGGGCAACAGCAAGCGCGCGCACATTCCCAACCTGGCGGCGCAGAATCCGCTGTACCTGTTCCAGGCGTTCGAGAAGTTCGCCAGCGGCCAGCGCACCGACTTCGTCATGTCCAAGCTGGCGGAGAACCTGACGCTGGAAGATCGCGTCAACGTTGCGGTGTACTTCAGTCAGCAGAAGGTCAACCCGCCGACCGCCGCCGCCAACGAACCGCTGCGCGCACGCGGCGAGGCGCTGTTCAAGTCCACCTGCACCGGCTGTCACGGCGTGCATGCCGAGGGTATGGAAACCATGCCGCGGCTGGCTGGCCAGCCTGACGAGTATTTGCGCAAGGCGTTGACGCGCTTTCGCGACAACGATCCCAGCCGTGCCGGCTCGGTGATGATGCCGATCGCCGGCAAGTTGTCACCGGCCGATATCGGCGCGCTCGCCGCCTACCTGTCGCAGCTGCAGCTCAAGCCGGCCGAGGAGCTGGCCGCGGCCGCGCGCCTGCGCGAGATCGCCGCTCACTGACGCTCGATGCGCGCCGGATGGCGGCGCATCAGCACCTTGCCGTTACGCACCGAAACCAGCGCCTGGCCCTGGCTGCGCAGCAGCTCGTAGTCGTCCGGCGCGGAGAGAATCAGCAGGTTCGCCGGCCGTCCCGCTTCCAGCCCGTAGCGCTCGCCGAGGTTCAGTGTGCGCGCGCTGTTGTCCGTGACCAGATCCAGGCAGCGCTGCAGGTCCGCGTAGCCGAGCATGTGGCAGATGTGCAGCCCGGCATCGAGGATGCGCAGGATGTTGCCGTTGCCCAGCGGGTACCACGGATCGACGATCGAATCCTGACCGAAGCAGACATTCAGCCCGGCGCGATCCAGCTCGGCGACGCGGGTCAGGCCGCGCCGCTTGGGGAACGTATCGAAGCGGCCCTGCAGGTGGATGCTCTCGGTCGGACAGGAGACGAAGTTGATGCCGCTCTGCTTCAGCAGGCGGAACAGCTTGGAACAGTAGGCGTTGTCGTAGGAGCCCATCGCCGTGGTGTGGCTGGCGGTGACGCGCGCGCCCATGCCGCGCACGCGTGCCTGCTCGGCGAGCACCTCGAGAAAGCGCGAGTGCGGGTCGTCGGTCTCGTCGCAGTGCACGTCCACCAGGCAGCCGGTGCGCTCGGCCAGGTCCATCAGGAAGTGGATCGAGCTGACGCCCTGTTCGCGGGTGTTCTCGAAGTGCGGGATGCCGCCGACCACGTCGGCGCCCAGCGCCACCGCCTCGGCCATCAGCTCGCGGCCGCCGTTGAACGACTCGATGCCCTCCTGCGGGAACGCGACGATCTGCAGGTCGATCAGGTGGCGGGTTTCCTCGCGCACCTCGAGCATCGACTTCAGCGCCGACAGCGTCGGGTCGGTGACATCGACGTGGGTGCGCACGTGCTGGATGCCGTGCTCGACCAGCATGTCGATGGTCTTCTTTGCGCGCGTCTTGGTGTCTTCGTGGGTCACCTGCGCCTTGCGTTCGCTCCAGCGCTCGATGCCCTCGAACAGCGTGCCGCTCATGTTCCAGGCCGGCTCGCCGGCGGTGAGCGTGGCGTCCAGATGAATATGCGGCTCGACGAACGGCGGCACCACCAGGTTACTGGCGGCGTCGAGGTCGCCCGGGCCGGCCTCGGCCGGTGCCTGCTGCACTGTGATGGCGGCGATGCGCGAGCCGTCCAGTTCGATGCGCTGCAGGCCTTCGCGGCCACGCAGGCGGGCATTGACGATGTTCATCGCGACTCCTTCGTTGCGGTGGTTTCGGGCGCGGCGCGCCACTGCGCAGGACTATATCGCCTGCGCGGCATTCGCGTGGCATCGGGGCCGAACGTCAGGGAGCGTCCGGCGCGTAACCCGCAGCAGGCTCGCCGAGTGCCCGCTCAATCGTATTCGGCAGGCTCGTGCTCGCCCAGCAGGCGCCGCTGACGCAGCGTGGCGGCGGCCAGCACGGCGGGGTTGAAGGTGAACTGCAGGTACGGCGAGAACTTCTGCGCGACCATCCGCCGGCCATAGTGGATCTGCAGCAGGTAACGGCTGCGATCCGGTGTGCGGTTGCGGCTGCCCGCATGCCAGAGGTCGCTACGGAAGAACAGCACATCGCCGGCCCGGCACAGCACCGGCTCGGCCGCGCGTCCCTGCCAGGTGGTTTCGCCGGGGCATGGCTTGCGCCCGGCGCGGTGGCTGCCGGCGATCACCAGCGTCGGGCAGAGGTCGGCGTCGATGTCGTCCAGGTACAGATGCGCGGTACAGATCTGCATCGGCAGCTCGAACGCCGGATCGGCCAGCAGCTGCGGTGGCAGCTCCATCGGCAGATAGTCGATGTGCAGTTCGCCGCCGATGAAACCCGGGCGGCTGCGCCAGGCGGTCTGGCCGATGATGTGGCAGTCCGCGCCGAGTGCCGCTTCGGCCAGCTCGATGACGCCCGGCAGGTCGAGAAAGCGCAGCCAGAACGGCGCGCGGTTGAACACGCAGGTGTAGTGATCGTCCACCAGCCCCTGATAATCCAGGCCGATCGGCGTCAGCCGGTCGATGGCCTCGCGCAGGGCGGCGATGCCGGCCGCGTCGAGCACGCCCGGCAGCAGCACGAAGCCCTCGCGGTGCATGGCCGCGAGTCGTGCGGCGGTGAGGGTGGTCGCGGTCATGCGCGTGCGCCTCGCAACGGTCGGTTTGCCATCTGGCGCCTAGCGGCCGCGCGGGAAGCGTACCCGTACGCACAGACCGCCCAGCGATGAATCCAGCAGTTCCACCGTCGCGCCATGCAGTTCGGCAATGCGCGCGACGATCGACAGGCCCAGCCCGGCGCCTTCACCGTCGCCGAGGCGCACGAAGCGCTCGAACAGCTGCTCGCGCAGTTCGGCGGCGACTCCCGGGCCGCTGTCGGCGACATCCAGATTCAGCGCATCGGCGCTGGCGTGCAGGCGCACCTCGATGCGCCCCTGGTGCGGGGTGTACTGCAGCGCGTTGCCCAGCAGGTTCTGCAGCAGCGTGACCAGGCTCGCGGCATCGCCGTGCAGCTGCAGATCGGCGTGCTCGTCCACCTCCAGCGCCAGCTCCTGCTCGCGCGCCAGGGCCAGTGGAGTCAGCTCGGCGAGGGTTTCGCGCGCCAGCACGCCGAGGTCGAGCGGCACCAGCCGTAGCTGCTGCGCGCTGGGCTCCAGGCGGGCGAGGGTCAGCAGCTGGGCGACCACGCGGGTGGTGCGGTCGACGCCGGCGAGCAGCTGTTCCAGCGCTTCCTCGCGGTCGCGCGGGCTGCTGGCCTGCTGGGCGTTCTGCGCGTGAATGCGCAGCACCGCCAGCGGCGTGCGCAGCTCGTGGGCGGCGTCGGCGATGAAGCGCTTTTCCCGCTCCAGCAGCTGGTTGACCTGTTGCAGCAGGCGGTTGAGCGAGGCAGCCACCGGCTCCAGCTCCTGCGGCAGCGGCGCCAGCAGCAGCGGGGCGAGGTTGTCCGGCGCGCGATCCTTCAGCAGCTGCGCCATGTGCGCCAGCGGCCGCAGGCCCCAGCCCACCGCGAGCCAGATCAGCAGCGCCAGCAACGGCAGGCCGACCAGATCGGGCAGCAGGCTGCGCCGGGCGATCTTCTCGACCAGTTCGCCGCGCACGTCTTCGCGTTCGCTGACCAGGATCCACAGTGCGTCCTGCTGGTCTTCCAGCAGGAACAGCCGCCAGTCGCGGCCATCGAGCACCACATCGTGATAGCCGCCGGACAGGCCGGCGAACGGCGTCGGCGAGCTGCCTGTCGCGCCGAGCAGCTGCTGCAGGGCGCCTTCCGGGGCGCCGGCCGACTGCAGCACGGTACTGCCGTCGGCGGCGTAGACCTGCAAACCCAGCTTGGTCTCGTAGTCGTGCCCCGGCACGCCCTGATCGCGCCGGGCATTCACCGCGGCGTCCAGCGCCTGCTGCAGCGCGCGGCGGGTCTGCTGGTCCATGTCGCGCGCCATCAGTCCCTGCACCAGCCGCGCGCTCTGCGCCAGCTGCGCGTCGAACAGCTCCTCGGTTTCGTGGCGGGCGTCGCGGTAGCTCTGCCAGGAGATCAGGCTCAGCGAAACCAGCAGGGTGCCGAGCAGCAGCGCCAGGGTGCGCTGGCGGATCGAGCGCTTCAGCATTTGTCCACCAGATAGCCGACGCCGCGCACGGTGCGGATCAGCTCGGGGAAGAACTTCTTGCGCAGGTGGTGGATATGCACCTCCAGCGCGTTGCTTTCGATGTCCTCATCCCAGCCGTAGAGCGCCTGTTGCAGTCGGTCGCGGGTCAGCACGCGGCCGGGCTGGGCGAGCAGTTCGTGCAACAGGACGAATTCCTTGCGCGGCAGGCTGACCGGCGCGCCCTGGTAGCTGACCTGCTGGTTGACCGGATCGAGCTGGATGCCGCGGTATTCCAGGGTCGGTTCCGGGCGGTTGAAGCTGCGCCGCAGCAGGGCGCGCAGGCGGGCCTTGAGTTCGGCGACGTCGAATGGCTTGACCAGGTAGTCGTCGGCGCCGGCGTCCAGCCCGGCGATGCGGTCGCTGGTGGCGTCGCGCGCGGTGAGCACCAGCACCGGCACCGGATTGCCCGCCGCGCGCAGGCGCTGGAGCACTTCCAGGCCGTCGAGCCGCGGCAGGCCGAGGTCGAGGATGGCCAGCTCGAAGCTCTCGTGGCTCAGCGCATGTAGCGCGCTGGCGCCGTCCTGCAGCCAGTCGACGGTGTAGCCCTCGGGCTTGAGCGCGGTGCGGATGCCCTCGCCGAGGGCGCGATCGTCTTCCACCAGCAGAATGCGCATGTCGTTCCTGTCGTCTTGAAGGGGCGCGGCGTTGCTGTGCATTCAACGCCGCCGCACCCGGTTATTCCAGCTTTTCCTTGACCTGCGCGAGCAGCGTGCGGGCTTCGTCGCGGCGGCCGGCATCGGCGACCTCGCGACCGGGGCGGGCCGGCGCGGCGAGTGCCTTCTCCAGTGCGGCGCGCGCTTCGCCATAGCGCTTCTGGCGCAGCAGGAAATCGCCGTGGAAGTAGTTCGGGTCGATGCCGTTCGGGTTCAGCGCCAGCGCCTGCTGGAACAGTGCCTCGGCCTTGTCCTCGTCACCGAAGCCGATCGGCCAGCCGGGCACCTGGTAGTAGAGGCTGGCCAGGCTGGTATAGGCCGAGCCGTCGAGTGCCTGTGCGTCGAGCTCGATGGCTTTTTCCAGTTCCGCCTTGGCCTGTTTGACCAGGCCGAGCGCGCCGAGCCCGCCCTTGGCGCCAGCCCAGGTGCTGAGCACGATGCCGTGCCAGATATGCAGCTCGGCGGCCTGCGGTTCGCCGGCTACCGCGCGTTCGGCTTCCGCGGCGAGCTTGGCGAAGGCCGCTTCGCGCTGCGCCGCGGGCAGCTGGTAGTTGATCTCCGCCCAGCGCGCCTGGATCTGCTGCAGCGACGATTCGCCGGCCGCGCTGAGGGCGAAGGAGGGTTGGCTGGCCAGCGCCAGCAGGACGCTGCAAAGACCGAGCAGACGTTTCATGGCTGTTCTCCGCGTGAGGTGGGGGGATTGGGGGCGGTCGCGGGCGCGCCGTGGGCGAAGCGCTTGATCACCGGCAACTGCTTGCGCAGCGCCTGGTCGACCATGCGCGGCAGCAGGCTGTTGAGGCGCACGAAGAGCTTTTCCGGCCAGCCGAGGTACAGCTCCTCGCGTTCGGCGACGATGGCGCGGACGATCTGCCGCGCCACGGCCTGCGGGTCGTCCATGCCGACCTTCAGCGCATCGTTCATCGCCACCACGTCGGCGCTGTTCATTGCCGTGCGGGTGGCGCGCGGGGCGATGTAGAGCACCTTGACGTGGCTGTCGGCCAGCTCGCGGCGCAACGCCTCGGAGAAACCGCGCAGGGCGAACTTGCTCGCGCAGTACGCGGCGAAGCCCGGGTAGCCGATGGAGCCGAAGGTCGAGCCGAGGTTGACCAGCAGCGCCTGCGGTTGCTGGCGCAGCAGCGGCAGCAGCAGGTGGGTCAGCTGCAGCGTGGCGGTGACGTTGACGCCGATCAGCCGGGCGATGGCGTCCTCGTCCTGCTGCTCGAGCAGGCTGAACTGGTTGATCCCGGCGGCGTTGATCACGCAGTTGAGGCCGCCGAAACGCCGCGCCGCATCCAGCACCAGATGCCGGCCGCTGCGCTGAGCGAGGTCCGCACAGACCAGGCTGACCTGCCCCGGGTAGCGCTGGGCCAGCGTCTCCAGCGCCAGGCTGTCGCGACCGACCAGCAGCACCTGCGCGCCGCCGGCGCAGAGCCGCTCGACCAGCACCTGGCCGATGCCGCCACTGGCGCCGGTGAGCAGGATGCGCGCGTCACGCAGTTGCATGGCGGGGCTCCGCGGTGGTCAGGCTGCGGAAGATGTCGCCGTAAAGGCGATAGACCACGCGGGCGGTGTGCACCACCGCGGCCTTGTCGTCCTCGTCGTCGAGGCGGTTCATCAGCCGCTTGAAGAACTCGATGTGCTCCAGGTCCAGGCTGCCGTGCGAAGTCAGGTAGCTGAAGGCCTTGGCCGGCAACCCGAGCTTGGCCTGCAGCACGCCGGCGGCCTGGGTCGCCAGGGCGATGCTGGTGCCTTCGAGCACGTTGACCATGCCGAAGAAGCTCGCCGGGTTGTGCCGGGCGATGCGGTCGTAGACGTAGGCGACCATCAGCTCGGTGGGCAGCGCCGGCTGGCCGTGGCGCACCGCCTCGGCATCGCCGCCGCAGGCGCGGATGTCGTTGAGAATCCATTCCTGGTGGCCGATCTCCTCCTCGATGTACTCGGCGATGGCCTCGCGCAGCCACTCCAGGCGCTCCGGCAGGCGCGCGCCGCAGGCCATCAGCAGCGGTACGGTGTGCTTGACGTGGTGGTAGGCCTGGGTGAGGAAGGCGATGTACTGCGCGTGCGTCGCCGTGCCGGCCAGTGCGGCATGGATGATCGGCGCGCCGAGCAGGTATTCGCGTTCGGCACTGGTCTGGTGTTGCAGGTGGTCGAAGAAGTCCATGGGCGTACCTCGCGATCGGAAAAGGAAATCAGGAAAGAACGGCGGCAACGGCCGCCTGGTAATGACTGAGCAGGGCATCGCGGCGCAGCCGGCCGTTGGCGGTGGCCAGACCGTTGCCGGCGCTGAAGGGTTTGGCGGCGCGCAGCCAGTGGTGCACGCGGGCGTAGTCCGGCAGGCCGGCGTTGACCCGCTCGACCGCCGCCTGCAGCTCGGCGTCGCTCAGCTCGGCGCGCCGTGGCACCAGCACGGCGACGTTCTGCGCCAGCGCCTCGCCGTGCAGCCAGGCCTGGGCAATGGGCGCCTGCTGCACCAGCTCGGCCTCGACCCACTCCGGGTTGACGTTACGCCCGTAGGCGGTGACGAACTGGTGCTTCTTGCGCCCGTGCAGGATCAGGAAACCGTCCTCGACGTGGCCGAGATCGCCGGTGGCCAGCCAGTCGTCCGTCAGCGGTGGCTCGCCGAGATAACCGAGCATGTGCGGGCCGCGCACCAGCACCTCGCCGTCATCGGCCAGGCGCAGCTCGACGTGCGGCAACGGCCGGCCGACCGTGCCGATGCGCCGCGCTTCCGGCGTGTTCAGGCAGACCACCGAGGCGCATTCGGACAACCCGTAGCCCTCGAACACCGGCAGGCCGAGGCGCGCGGCGCGCTCCAGCAGCTGCGGCGCCACGCGGCCGCCACCAACGGCGATGAAGCGCAGCGACGCGGGCAGCGGCACGCCTTGCTCGGCGGCGCTGACCAGCGCCAGCAGCAGCTGCGGCAGCAGGATCAGGCTGTGCGGCTGACTGGCCTGCAGCGTGGCGAGCAGGCGCGGCAGCTCGAAACCCGCCGCTCCGCTGAAGCCGATCTCCGCCAGCGGCCGCAGCTCGATCCGTGCACCGGCCAGCAGCGGCGCATACAGCCCGGCGATGTTTTCCAGCAGCGTCGCCAACGGCAGCACGCACAGGTGCTGGCGCACCTCACAGGGCAGGCTGGCCTGCCACAGGCTCTCGGCCACTGCCAGCTGCGCGGCGGCATCCAGACAGACGCCCTTGGGCTGGCCGGTAGTGCCGGAGGTGTAGGTGAGCTTCAGCGTGCCGGCCGGCACCGGTGTGACCGTCTGCGGCTCGCGCTGCAGCAGGCCGGAGGCGGTCGGGCGGAAGCCGCAGCGCTCGCTGAGCGGGCTGGCCGCACCGATCAGGCAGTCGATACCGGCATGGTTCAGCACATGCTCCTGCTGCGCCGGGGAAAAGAACCCCGGCAGCGGCACGCAGACCAGGCCGGCACGCAGCAGCGCCAGGTCCCACAGCGCCCATTCCAGCCCGTTGTCCAGCGCCAGGGCGACGCGCTGCACGCCGAGCTGTTCCAGCTGGCTGGCGCGCGCGCCGACCTCGTGGCGCAGCTCGGCGTAGCTCAGCTGGCGCGGGCCCTCGCTGAGGGCGATGCCGCTGTGCTGGTCGAGCGCCCGGAAGAAACGTTCAGCTGCAGGCTGCATGCGGCACCTCGCTGGCTTCGAACAGCGGCTGGTAACCGAGCCGCGCGTACACGCCCAGCTGCGTCAGGCGCTGGTGGCCGGGCAGGATCTCGCCGGCCATCAGCTGCGGCCGGCAGGCGTAGTAGCTGCCCCAGTCGGCCAGCTCCTCGCCCATGCGCGCCGGATCGGCCAGGCCGAGCGCCAGCGGATCGAGCGCCAGGCGCTGGAAGCTGTTGAGCAGCGCCGGCGTGCCGGTGAACACCACCCAGCGAAAACCCTGGGCGACCAAAAGATCGGTCAGCGCGACGATCAGCAGGCGCGCCGAGGCGTTGCCGAAGGCGGCCAGGTTGCCGACCTCGACGATCTCCTCACGCGGCACCGCACGCCCGCAGCGCTGGCTCACCGCCTGCTCGATGGGGTCGTCCAGATAGCGTTCGAGAAACAGCGGCCGGCGCCGCGCGCTGCGCAGGCCGACTGCACCCTGCACCTCGCCGTGCTCGCCGTGCAGGCCGAGCAGGCAGGGCATGAAGTGCTGCACTCGCGCGCCGTAATGCTCGGCGAAGCGCTGACGGATGAACCTTTCCAGCGCGGCGCGCCGCTCGCCCGCGTCGGCCTGCGCCAGCTGCAGGCTCAGCGCCGGCTCGCGGCCGATACGGGCCAGTACATCGGTGTGATCAACCCAGGGCAGTTCCATCGGGGAACCTCGGTTAGGAATCTGGGGCTGATTCTTCGGCGGCAAACTTAAGGCTGTCTTAACAGGCCGTTGAAAACCTGCCTACGTAGCCATTGCGGCGTTAGCCGCGCGTCGTGCGACGTTTTTTTCACATTCCCCCGGCTATGTTCGGCGCACCGTTCAGCGCGCCGGGCGACCGCCGCTGGATGCACCGAAGCGATCTGCCAGGCCGGCCAAGGAGCCCCGCGATGAAGCAAATCCGTGCGATGCCGTCGATTGCGCCGAATGGCCTGCCGCGCCTGAATGCGCTGCCCAAGCGGGTCTATCGCTGGCTCGGCCTGGGGCTGCTGCTGGCGATCGGGCTGACGGTGGGGGTCGCGTTGCACTGGGACGAGCGGCTGTATTTCCACCTGACGCATGCGGCGCCGGTCGCCGGGGCGGAAACCACGGATCGCTGGTTGCCGGACTATCGCGTGCTGATCGAGGCCAAGCCGGTGGCCGGTATCACCCGCAACCTGTCGGCGATCACCTACGACCGCGACCTCGACCGCCTGCTTGGCGTGATCAACGGCGGACCGACGCAGATCGTGGTGCTGAGCAAGACCGGCGAACTGCTCGAACGCTTCCCGCTGCGCGGCTTCGGCGACATCGAGGGGCTGGCCTACCTGGGTGGCGGCCGCGTCGCGGTGTCCGACGAGCGCAGCCAGCAGCTGAGCATCTTCCAGCTGCCGACGCGGCCGCGAGCCATCGATATCGCCGAGGCGCAGTTCTTCTCGCTGGGCATCAACCTCAACGGCAACAAGGGTTTCGAGGGCGTGACCTACGATGCCGCCGGCGATCGCCTGTTCGTTGCCAAGGAGCGCGATCCGCGCCAGCTCTACGAGATCGGCGGGCTGGCGGCGAGCCTGGACGGGCGCATGCAGCTGAGCATTCGCGACCGCAGTGACTGGATCGCCGATCAGGTGTTCGCCACCGATCTGTCGGATCTGCAGTTCGATGCCGAAACCGGCCATCTGATCCTGCTCAGCGACGAGTCGCGCCTGCTGATGGAGCTCGACGGCGACGGCCGCATGCGTAGCTATCGCGGCCTCGGGCTGTTCAGCGATCTGCGGCGCTCGGCGCCGCAGCCCGAGGGCGTGACCATCGACAACGACGGCACGCTCTACGTGGTCAGCGAGCCCAACCTGTTCTACAGCTTCCGCCGCCAGGGCAGCTAGCGCCGGGCCTCGCTCAGCAACGCCACGGCCTTCACGCGGCCTTCACATCGATTTGACGAAACCCTGACGGGTCCCCGCGCAGACTGCTTTCACCGCCGGGGAGTGCACTGCGCCGCCGGCTTCCTGCCTGCCACGCCGGGGTGCCCTGATGACCGCTCGTCTGCTTCGTTCCGCTCGCCATAATCGCCCGACTCTGCTGGCGCTGCTGCTCGCCGGATTTTCCCTGGCCGGCTGCCAGAGTGCGACGCCTCAGCTGTCGGACGCCTATCCGCCGGAATACGCCGCTGGTTTCGGCGACGGCTGCGCCAGTGGCCGCCAGGCCGGCGGCGCGCTGGCGCAGTTCCGCAAGGACGTGCCGCGTTACCTGGGCCAGCCGCTGTATGCCGAGGGCTGGAACGATGGCTATCGCCAGTGCCAGGCATTGCTGCAGGCGCGCAGCGGGCTCGCCGAGCGGCGCGGCAATGCGCTGGAGCGCCAGCGCGACCGCGAGTGGCGCCACCATGTCGATCAGGCCAAGGCGCAGGCGCTGCATCGCTGACCGGCGGCGCCAGGCCGCCGCCTAGGTCGCGGCGGTGACAACGATGCCTGGTGCCGGCGTCGCCGCGCGACGGTAGAGCAGCAGCCGGTAGCAGGCCAGGCAGATCGTCCAGTCGAACAGCAACGTCCACAGGTTGTGCGAGGCAAAGTGCGCACCCTGCATCACCCGCCCCGCCGACATCAGTGTGCCCAGAGCCAGCGCCACGCCCAGCGCGATATGCGCCAGGCGCGGGCGGCGGTCGCGCAGGACGAAGTACAGCGCCAGCAGCGAGAAACCGGCCGACGCGTGGCCGCCGGGCCAGCAGCGTCCCGGCTTCAGCGTCGGCGCGCGGTCGGCGAGCAGCGGCGTGAACGTCTCCGTGCCGCCGAACTCGCTCAGGCTCCAGGGGCAATGCACGCCGGTGAGGGTTTTCAGCGGCGAGACGATGCTGGTCGACAGCCCCAGCGCCAGCACCAGATAGCCCAGCGGGCGGCGCCAGCGCGCCAGGCGTGTGGGCAGCAGGCTGAGCAGGAAGCCGGCGATGGCCAGCACGCCGATCAAGATCACCAATTGCTTGACGCGGTCATGCAGGAAATCCTCGAGCAGCCAGCTGTGCCGGCCGACGAAGCCTGCACCGGGCTCGTAGAACAGCCGCGACAGGGCGAAATCCAGCTGGCTCGGTTCGCCGATCAGCAGCGCCGCCATCAACAGCGCGGGCAGGCCGAAGCCGAGGGGGAAGTTGAACGGCCGGCTGCCGCCGGCGGTTGGCGCGAGAACGGACATGGGGGCTCCAGAGGCGCCGCGGGCGGCGCCGGGCGAGGTGTTAGCGTTGGCTGAGCCGGTCGGCCGGCGCCTGCGTGGGCTGCCAGCTGAGCAGCGCATGCTGGTAGTCGTAGCTGGCGCCCTGGTAGTAGGCGATGTCGCGGCGAACCAGCGGATCGTCCGCCGCGGCGCTGGACTCACGGCTCGCGCCGAGCGCGTCGTCGTGGCGGCGCACGCCCTGGCGCGGGCTGAGGATCGCCAGGTCCTGGCCGTCGAACAGCCCCAGGTGCTGGTAGTTGCCGATCAGCGCGCGGCCCGGCGCGGCGTCCTCGCGCAACAGGTTGCGGCCGAAGAAGGTCGAGACGTAGTCCATGTTCAACAGGCCGAGCAGGGTCGGCGCCAGATCGATCTGGCTGGCCACGCCGGTGAATTCGCGCGGCTCGATCAGCCCCGGGGCGTAGATGAACAGCGGAATGTGGTAGTTGGCCACCGGCAGGTCCTGCGAGCCGGCGCTGCCGGCGGTGTGGTCGGCGACGAAGACGAACAGGGTGTTGGCAAACCATGGCTTGCCGCGCGCCTGGGCGAGGAATTCGCCGATGGCGTAGTCGGTGTACTTCACCGCGCCTTCGCGGCCTTCGCCCGAAGGGATGTCGATGCGTCCGTCCGGGTAGCTGTAGGGGCGGTGGTTGGAGGTGGTCATCAGCTGCAGCAGGAACGGCTTGCCGGCGGCGTGATCGGCGTCGGCTTCGTGCAGCGCCAGCCGGTAAAGGTCTTCGTCGGCCATGCCCCAGGCATTCTTGAAGTGGATGTCCGCCTCGTCCGCGCTGCTCTGGTCGACCACGCGGTAGCCGTTGCCGCTGAAGAACGCGCTCATGTTGTCGAAATAGCCGCGTCCGCCGTAGAGGAACACGCTGTCGTAGCCCTTGTTGGCGAGCTGCTGGCCGAGGCTGGCGAAGCCGCTCTCGCGGCCGATGCGCTTGACGATCGAACGCCCCGGCGTCGGCGGCACCGACAGGGAGATGGCCTCCAGGCCTCGGTCGGTGCGCGTGCCGGTGGCGTAGAAATCGGTGAAGAACAGGCTCTGCCGGCGCAGCGCGTCGAGGTTGGGCGTCAGCCCGCGGCTGTCGCCGAAGCTGCCGAGGTATTTGGCGCTGAGGCTCTCCACCGTGACCAGCACGATGTTCAGTGGTCGCGCCGCGCCCGGATTGTCGATCACCCGGCGGATGTCCAGCGGATCACTGCCGATGAACCGCGCATTCGGCTCGCCGACTTCGGCGCGCAGGTCGTTGCCGACCGCCTGCTCGGGCAGCGTGGCGTAGAACTGCGGGTAGTCCAGCTCGTTGTTGCGGAACGCGGCGAAGAACTGGAACGGGCCGTTGCTCGCCAGTTCGCGCTGGTAGGCGTTGCCGCCGCTGCCGCGTGGGAAGTCCTGGCCGACCAGCAGCCCGGCACCGAGCGCCGCCGCCAGCAGGCTGGCCAGGGCCGTTCCACGCCCGCGCCGGCCCAGGCTCGGTGCAGCCAGCGCGCGGCGCAGCAGCGGCTGCAGCGCGCTCATGGCGAGCAGCGTGAGCAGCGCCAGCAGCGTCAGCAGGACAAAGACCGGGTAGGACTCGCGGATGTTGGCGAGCACCTCGTCGGAATACACCAGATAGTCCACGGCGATGAAGTTGAAGCGCACGCCGAACTCGTCCCAGAACAGCCATTCGGCGAGCGCGGTGAACAGCATCGCGTACAGGCTCAGGCCGAGCAGCAGTTGCAGCGCGAGCCGATGCCAGCGGCTGTGCCAGATGCGCGTCGGGCACGCCAGCAGGTAGAGCGCCAGCGGTAGCGCGGCGAAGGCCAGGTAGGCCAGGTCATAGACCAGCCCCACGGCGTAGATCTGCAGCAGGCTGCCCGCCCCGCTAACGGCGTCCGTCCAGTGGGCGGCGAGCAGCACGCTGCGGGTGAGCAGGAACACACCCAGCCAGAGGCCGAGCAGCAGGGACAGGTAACGAAGCTGAGCATGGCGCAGAAGAGGCATCGTATGATTCCACGGCGAGGTTGAACGCGCCGGAGTCTGCGCGTGCCCTCGTGAGGCCTTCGTAAAGAAGCCGTGAAAATTTCGTCATCCGCGTGAGGCGACATGCGCATCCTGGTCATCGAAGACAACCGCGACATCCTGGCCAACGTGCTGGACTATCTGGAACTCAAGGGCTACGTGGTCGACTGCGCGCAGGACGGCCTCGGCGGCCTGCACCTGGCCGCCACCCAGGACTACGACCTGATCGTGCTGGACGTGATGCTGCCGGGCATCGACGGCTACCAGGTGTGCAAGCGCCTGCGCGAGGACGCCGGACGCGATACGCCGATCATCATGCTCACCGCGCGTGATGCCCTGGCCGACCGCCTGCAAGGGCTGGGCGTGGGCGCCGACGACTATCTGGTCAAGCCGTTCGCGCTGTCCGAGCTGGTGGCGCGCATCGAGGCGATCCTGCGGCGCAGCCAGGGCGCGCGCAAACGCCAGCTGCAGGTCGGCGACCTGCATTATGACCTCGACACCCTGCAGGCCAGCCGCGCCGGCCAGCCGCTGCGGCTCAACCCCATCGGCCACAAGCTGCTGGCGCTGCTGATGCAGAAGAGCCCGGCGGTGGTGCGCCGCGAACAGCTGGAAGAGGCGCTGTGGGGCGACGACATTCCCGACAGCGACAGCCTGCGCAGCCACATCCATCAGCTGCGCCAGGTACTCGACAAGCCCTTCGACCGGCCGCTGCTGCACACCGTGCATGGCGTCGGTTTCCGCCTGGCGGAGGACGGCGATGCTCGCTAGACAGCCCTTCGCCCGGCGCATCGTCATCGCCTTCACGCTGATGACGCTGCTGGTCAGTGGCGTGTTTTCCATCGGCATCGTGGCGGTGGTGTACTTCATCGAGGCACAGCTGGTCACCGAGGAAATGAGCCGCGAGATGGACACCGTGCTCGATGTCGATCTGGCCCACGGCCAGGCGCCACGCCTGGATGCCAGTACGCGCTTCTTCGCCTCCGGCTTGCCGCAGTACGGCCTGCCCGAAGAGCTTGCCGCGCTCGCGCCGGGGTTCACCGAACTGGTGCGCGACGACGAGGCCTTCTATGTGTTCGTCCGCGACCGGGCGGGCGAGCGCTACGTGCTGATGGAAGATCAGAACGAGTTCGAGGCACGCGAGAACGCGCTGTTCAACGTGGTGCTCGCCGGCTTCGTCCTCAGCGTGCTGGGTGCCTGGGGGCTGGGGCGGCTGATGGCGAACCGGGTGATGGCGCCGGTCAGCCGGCTGGCCAATCAGGTGCGCCATCGCGACCAGTTGCATCCGCTGGCGCCACCGCTGGCCCTGCAGTATCCGGACGACGAGGTGGGCCATCTGGCCGCCGCGTTCGACAGCACGCTTGGTCAGCTACGCCGGACCCTGGAACGCGAGCGGTTGTTCACCGCCGACGTCAGTCACGAGCTGCGCACGCCGCTGATGGTGGTGCTCGGCGCCTGCGAACTGCTCGAACAGGCCGCGCTGCCGCCGCGGGCGCAACAGCAGGCGGCGCGCATCCAGCGTGCCGCGCAGGAAATGCATGAGCTGGTGGAAACCTTCCTGCTGCTGGCGCGCGCGCGGCCGGAGCAGGCCTCGTTCGGCGGCGACGCGACGCTGGCCGGCGTCGCCACCGAACAGAGCGAGCGCTGGGGGCCGCTGCTGGCGGAGAAGGGCCTGGGCTTCGTGCTGAAGATCGAGGGCGATGACCACGGTGCCTACAACCGCACGCTGCTCGGCACGGTGATGTCCAACCTGCTGCGCAACGCGTTGCACTACACCGATAGCGGCAGCGTGACGCTGGTGCTTGTCGACGGCGGTTTTCGGGTCGAGGACAGCGGCGTGGGTATCCCACCGGACCAGCAGGAACGCATGTTCCAGCCATTCGTGCGCGGCGCCGAGGGGCGTGGCGAGGGGCTGGGCCTGGGGCTGTCACTGGTCAAGCGGATCTGCGCGCACCAGGGCTGGGACGTCGGCATGACGCCGCGCGAGCCGCAGGGCAGCTGTTTCCGGGTGCGCTTGTCGAATCGCGAGGCTTGACGTTTTTTTCACGTTCTTTTGACAGGGCCTTGATCCCGGCCTCGCTAGTGTGGCGTCACCATCCCAACCGGAACGCCCGCCATGACGAGATCGAGCCCCATCGAACTGGAGTTCTCGCGCAAGTACGATCGCGAGCACGCCTACGAATATCTGCAAAAGCACCAGGACGGCCTGGCGCGGCGCCTGTCGCACTGGCGTGATGAGCAGCTGGCGCGGCGGGCGCTGAAGGTTGCCGGCGATCCCGATCTGGTGCTCGACCTGCCCTGTGGCGCGGGGCGCTTCTGGCCGCTGCTGGCCGAGCATCCGAGCCGGATGATCTTCGCCGCAGACAACTCCGCCGACATGCTGGCCATCGCCGAGGGCGCGCAGCCGCTGGAAGTGGTCAAGCGCGTGGAAACCTTCCAGACCTCGGCGTTCGCCATCGACATGGGCGACAACGCGGTGGACTGCATCTTCTGCATGCGCCTGCTGCACCACATCGCCGACCCGCAGCACCGCCTGGCGATGCTGCGCGAGTTCCACCGCGTCACCCGCGACACGCTGATCGTCTCGCTGTGGGTGGACGGCAACTACAAGGCCTGGAAGCGCAAGCGTCTGGAGCGTCGGCGGCCGGCCAAGGACAACCAGAACCGCTTCGTCGTCGCCCGTTCGACCATCGAGGCAGAGTTCGCTCAGGCCGGTTTCGACATCCTCGAGCACCGCGACTTCCTGCCCGGCTACGCCATGTGGCGGGTCTACGTGCTGCGCAAGCGGGGGTGAGCATGAATCAGCCACTCGTACTGCCGGCCCGCGAAACCCTGACCAGCACCTTCCAGCGCTGGTGGGACACTCACGGCGAATGGGTCGAGGCGCCCAACCAGCGCCGCGATGGCGAAAGCGGCGTACAGCGCCTGCGCCTGCGCGATGCCGGGCAGCCGCTGCTGTATTGCAAGCGCCAGGTCGGCCATCTGTATCGCACGCTCGCCCATCCGTTCGGCCGGCCCACCGCGCTGCGCGAACTGCGCGCCTTGCAGGCCTTTGCCGACGCCGGGGTGCGCGTGCCGCAGGTGATCTACTGCGGTACGCGCCAGCAGGCCGGGCAGTGGCAGGCGCTGCTGATCACCGCCGAGCTGGACGGCTTCGTCAGCCTGGAGAACTGGTACCGCGACGGTCACGCCGCGCGCCACGGCACGCTCGTCCACCAGCGCATGCTGGCGGCGGTCGGCGTCGCCCTGAGTCGCATTCACCGGGCGCGCTGGCAGCACGGCTGCTGCTATCCCAAGCACATCTTCCTGCGCGTGCATGGCGTAGGCGATGCAGCCTGGGTCGAGGTTGCGCTGCTCGATCTGGAGAAGAGCCGCCGCCGGCTGCGCCGCAGCGCTGCGGCGCGCCACGACCTGCGCCAGCTCAATCGGCACCGCCAGGACATGCCCGTCGAGGACTGGTTGCGGCTGCTCGCCGCGCACACGACGGCCAGCGAGGCGGATGCCCATGTCATCTGAACCGAACCCGCTGGGCGCCGCCGCGGCACTCAAGGGGCGCGGCGGGCTGGCGCGCATCTGCAATGCGGCCGGCTATTCGCTGGCCGGCCTGAAGGCCGCGTACGCCGGCGAAGCGGCGTTCCGTCAGCTGGTGTGGTTGAACCTGCTGCTGATCCCCGTGGCCCTGCTGCTCGACGTCAGCCGCGTCGAGCGCGCGGTGCTGATCGGTGTGGTGGTGCTCGGGCTGATCGTCGAGCTGCTCAACTCGGCCATCGAGGCCACCGTCGACCGCATTTCCCCCGATCTGCATCCGCTCTCCGGGCGGGCCAAGGACATGGGCAGCGCCGCGCAACTGCTGGCGCTGTGCCTGGTCGGCCTGATCTGGGGCGTGATCCTGCTCTGAACCGCATCTTCTGAAAGGACATCGCATGCGTTTCTTCCCGCGCGGCTCCGGTCTCGCCGCACATCTGCGCTTCATCCTCGCCAGCGCCGTTGCGCTGCTGGCGCTGTTCGCCCTGCTGCGCCTGGGCCTGCTGCTGTTCAACCGCGAGCTGATCGGCAGTACACCGCTGGCCAGTTTCGTCGAGGCGTTCGGCAACGGCCTGCGTTTCGACCTGCGGGTGACGGTGTACATCCTCGTGCCGCTGCTGCTCGCGGTACTCAGTAGCCGGGCAATGGCCGCCCGCCGGCTGCAGCAGCTATGGCTGGGTGTTTGCGCCAGCGTGGCGATCCTGCTCGGGCTGATCGAGCTGAACTTCTATCGCGAGTTTCACCAGCGTCTCAACAGCCTGGTGTTCCAGTACCTGCAGGAAGACCCGGCGACGGTGCTGAGCATGCTCTGGCACGGCTTCCCGGTGCTGCGGCTGCTGGCCGCCTGGCTCGCGGCGAGCGCCGCGCTGTTCGCGCTGTTCGGCTGGCTGGAGCGCCGCACCCGCGCCGCCCCGGTGAGCCTGGCGGGCGCGCCGGCCCGCCGCGGCGCGCGCTGGCCGGCGCGGTTCGCGGTGTTCGGCGTGTTGCTGGTGGTCAGTGTGGTGGCCGCGCGCGGCACGCTGCGTCAGGGGCCGCCGCTGCGCTGGGGCGATGCCTTCACCACCGCCTCGACCTTCGCCAACCACCTCGGGCAGAACGCCACGTTGTCGCTCTACGATGCGGCGCGCAACCGCTTCTCGAGCCATCGCGATAACAGCTGGAAGGCGACACTGCCGGTGGCGGATGCGCAGGCGATCACCCGCGAGCTGCTGCTGACCGCCAACGACCGGCTGGTGGATGCCGAGCTGGCGCCGGTGCGCCGTGACTTCCAGCCGCCGGCGGCCGGCCAGCTGGCGGTGCGCAACGTAGTGGTGATCCTCATGGAGAGCTTCGCCGGCCGCTATGTCGGCGCGCTCGGCAGTGCCGACGGCATCACGCCGAACTTCGACCGCCTGGCCGGCGAGGGGCTGTTGTTCGAGCGCTTCTTCGCCAACGGCACCCACACCCACCAGGGCATGTTCGCCAGCATGGCCTGCTTTCCCAACCTGCCGGGCTTCGAGTACCTGATGCAGACGCCCGAAGGCGGCCATCGCTTCTCCGGCCTGCCGCAGCTGCTCGGTGCGCGGGCGTTCGACGACGTCTACGTCTACAACGGCGATTTCGCCTGGGACAACCAGGCGGGGTTCTTCGGCAACCAGGGCATGAAGCGCTTCGTTGGCCGCAACGACTATGTGAATCCGGTGGTTTCCGACCCGACCTGGGGCGTTTCCGACCAGGACATGTTCACCCGCGCCGCCGAGGAGCTGGACAAGCTGGATAACGGCGCGCCGTTCTATGCGCTGCTGCAGACGCTGTCCAACCACACGCCGTATGCGCTACCCGAGCAGTTGCCGGTCGCTGCTGTCGAGGGGCATGGCGCGCTGGACCAGCATCTGACGGCGATGCGTTATTCGGACTGGGCGCTGGGGCAGTTCTTCGACAAGGTGCGTAACCAGCCCTGGTTCAAGCAGACCTTGTTCGTCGTGGTCGGCGACCACGGGTTCGGCGCGCCGGAGGAAGTCACCGAGATGGATCTGCTGCGCTTCCACGTGCCGCTGCTGCTGATCGCCCCGGGCGTCACCGAGCGTTTCGGCAGCCGTCGCGAGGTGGTCGGTACGCAGGTGGACGTGGTGCCGACCATCATGGGCCGCCTCGGTGGCGAGGTGCGTCACCAATGCTGGGGCCGCGACCTGCTCAGCCTGCCGGCGAACGATCCGGGATTCGGCATCGTCAAGCCGTCGGGCAGCGACCAGACGGTGGCGCTGATCCGCGGTGATCGGGTGCTGGTGCAGCCCAAGGAACAGCCGGCGCGGCTGTATCGCTATCGCCTGGGCCGCGCACCTGCGGGCGAGCGGATCGCCGCGGCCGAGGATCAGCCGCAGCTGCTGCGCCAGCTGCACGCCTATCTACAGACCGCCACCGCCAGCCTGCTGGCCAACACCAGTGGCGATCGCAGCGGCGAGGGCGAGTCGGACGCGGTGACCGCCGAGGTGCCGCTTGCGGTGAAAGCGGTCACGCCGGCGCGACCGGACAAGGGCTGAGCGGCGGCGATCAGTGTTCCAGCGGCTTGAAGCCGTCGTCGGCGAAGTAGGTGGCGTAGTCGCCCAGCGCGCCGACCACGGTCACCGCGCCGTCGCGCTGGCCGGCCGGGGCGCCGCTCATGGCGTCGGCGCCGGCGAGCAGCTGAGCGATGATCAGGTGCAGCTGCGCGTCGGCCTCGGCGCTCAGCTTGCAGTTCTCCACCATGTAGGCGACCTGGCCACGCACCGTCTCGGCCAGTTCGCCATAGCGGGCGGCGGGCAGACGGTCCTCATGGATCGCCGGCAGTGCCTGGCGCATGTCGTGGTTGATGGTGCCCATCGCCTGGCGCAGCGGCGCATCGGTGGCCCAGCGCTTGCCGGCATCGAGTTGCAGCGCCGGCGCGCCTTCGACGTGGCCGTGGTCATGACTGGTGGCGGCGAGGCTGGCGCCGGCATGGCCGAGGGTGCCGGCGAGGATGATGGCGAGGGCGAGCGCCTGGGGTTTGCGGATCATCGATAGAACTCCATTGAGCGAGCCGGCGAAGTGCGGCTCCTGATGTTCTAACGCAGGCGCGATGGATTTGTTCCATGGCGCGGTGCAATCGGTCATTTGCGGTGCAGTTGCTCGATGCTGTCGGCGCCGAACGACTGCTGCGTGAGCACCTGGGCGAGCCGCGCGCGCTGCTGCGGTTCGAGGATCTCGCGCTCCTGCAGCAGCTGGTCGATGAGCAGGCGCTGCTGTTCGTTCTGCAGTTCGGCGATCTTCGCCTGCTCGGCGTCGATCACCGTGCGGTCCACCTGTTCGGCGAAGATCGCCTCGATCAGCCGGTTGCGGTGTTCGCCGAGGCTGGCGTTGGAGGCGCGCAGGTAGGCCAGGAACGGCGCCTCGGCATCGTGCCAGCGCTGCAGCTGGCTGGCGCTCAGTTGCAGCTCGCGCGACAGCTCGGTCGGTGCGCCAGAGGGCATCGGCAGGCCATCGCGACTGAGTTTCTGCCAGCCGAGGCCGGCGAGCACGCCGACGTTGACCAGCACCGACAGGGCCAGGGCGTTGCGCAGGGTGGTGTTGCTCATTTCAGGTTTACCTTCAGATAGCAGAATTCGGGACGCGCGCAGAGCGCGCCGGGTGGCGCGCTGCCGAGGACGGCGAGCAGGTCGTGGCTGGGTGAGCTGCCCGACGGCTGGCCGGGCAGGGTGTAGCCGAGCAGCAGGCCGAGCAGAACCGATGCCGCGGCACCGATACCCTGCGCCCAGTGGCGCGCCCACCCGCTGCGCGCGGGTGGCGGCGCAAAGGGCCGCTGCAGACGCGCCTGCAACCCGGCCGGCAGCTCCGGACAGGCCAGCGCACGCAAGCCCTGGCCGAGCCCGTCGAGTTCGGCCAGCGTCGCGCGACACTGCGGACAAACCGCCAGGTGGCCGTCGGCGTGGCGCTGTTCGGCGGCGTCGAGTTGGTTGTCGAGGTAGGCGGACAGCGTCGCCATGTCCAGGTGCTCAGTCATCGAGGGTGCCTCCGTTGGCCTGACGGTAGCCGTGCAGCAGCGCCTCGCGGGCGCGCGCCAGGCGCGACTTGACGGTGCCGGCGTTGAGCTGCAGCGTGGCGGCCAGTTCGTCGTAGGCCAGCCCTTCCACCTCGCGCAGCAGCAGGATCTCGCGCTGTTCGTGGGGCAGGCGGGCCAGCAAGCGTTCCAGCAATGCCAGATCGCGCGCGCTCTGCAGTCGGCTTAGCGGCGACGGCGCCGGATCGACCGGCTCGGCCTGCTCCTCCGGCGCCACGTCGACGTAGCGCTGCCGCTGGCGCAGCGTATCCAGCGCGGCATTGCGCGCGATCTGCAGCAGCCAGGTCTGCAAGCGTGCCTCCGGGCGCCATCTGGGCAGCGCCTGGAAGGCGCGGATGAACGTTTCCTGGGTCAGGTCCGCGGCCTCGTCGGTGCTGCCGAGCAGGCGACGGAGGAAGTGGTAGACCCGCGCCTGATGGACGCGCACCAGCGTGCCGAACGCCTGGCGATCACCACGCGCGGCCTGCTGGATGAGGTCCTGTTCGCTGTCGTTCATTAAGCGCTCGTCTGGGCTGACCGCATACGCTGCCGGCCGGGTTGCCGCAGGGATATAACGCAACGGTTGGCGAAATGTTCCGGTTATTTTTGCCTCAGCGTGGAATCTTCACCCGGTCCTCGTCGAAGTCGCCTTTTTCCGCGTCGCGATGGCAGGCTACGCAGTTGAAGCGGCCGCCGACCGCCTCGCGGGCGAACTTGGCTTCGCTGACTTCGTCATGCTTGTGCTCGAACCAGCGCGTCTGGCTGATGCGTGGCGGCTCGCCGGCGGTCGGTGACGGTTCCACCGGCAGGCGGTTGGCGGCCGAGGCGCGGACCAGGAAATCGAGAATTTCCTTTTCCTGCAGCGGGTCCAGCGACGCGTTGCTGCCGTAGTGGTCGCCCAGGGTGCGCATCTGCTCGCGCCAGGCATCGGCAGGAAGCAGGCCGGGGGAATAGAGCATGTGGCAGGCCGCGCATTCTTCCTTCCACACCAGCGGCGCGTCGCTGGGTACCGACAGGCGCTTGGGCCGCTTGTAGCCCTTGCGCTCGTGATGGTCGTCGTCATCAGCGAAGCTGAGGCCGGCCAGTACCAGGGTCAGGCCCAGCCCGGCGACGGCGGCGAGGGGTGCAATCTTCATGGCCGGCTCCTATTTGATGCTGTCGATCCAGCTGATGAAGTCGCCCTTCTCCTGCGCGGTGCATTCACGGGCGTAGACGTCGTCGCAGTTGCGGCGGAACCATTTCTCGACCTTCTTCAGGTCGGTGAAGCGCTCGGGGTTGGCTGCCGGCGCCAGCGGATCGACCTTGCGGTGCGCCGGGGTCTTGCCGGGCTGGCGCGGGTCGGCGGTGTGGCAGGTGGTGCAGCTCATGGTCTTGCCGTCGCGCTGCTCCTCGGCGAAGTACAGCGCCTTGCCGCGCTCGGCGGAGAAACCGGCGAAGTTCGGATTCTCCTGGCGCGCCTGGGCGGCGTAGCCGGCCAGCAGCGGGTGTTCGGTTTCGGCCAGGGCCGGCAGGCTCAGGCAGCAGGACAGGAGGATGATCCAGCGGGCTTTCATGGTGCGCTCTCCGGTTGGGAATGAGCGCAGCCTAGGCGCGCTGCCTTACGCCAAGCTGAACCGCAGCGGCCGGTGGCGTTCAGTTTCGTTTCAGCTCGCGGGAATACAAAGACGGCATCCATCAAAGAGGATCGCCGTCGTGGCTGCTTTCAATCGTTTCCGTCTGTTCCACTGGCTGCTGGCCGGTTTCTTTCTTGGCGCCTACCTCAGCGGTGACGACGCCGAGACGCTGCATATCTGGCTGGGCTACGGCCTGGTCGCGCTGTTGGTGTGGCGCCTGCTGATCGTGCCGCTGCGCCTGCGCGGCTTCCCGCAGCTGCTGCCGCCGAAGGGCCAGCGGAGCAAGCCCGGCCTGTCGAGCCTCGGCAAGTGGCTGACGGTCGGCGCGCTGGGCAGTTTCGCCGTCGCCAGCCTGGTCGGCCTGGGCATGGTCGATAACGGCGATGTGCTGGCCGCGCTGCCGGGCGTGGGGCCGGATGTCTTCGGCGCTGCCAGCGACATCGATTTCATCGGCTGGATGGGCGATGCCGAGGAGGTGCACGAGTTCTTCGCCAACCTGGGGCTGTGGCTGATCGGCCTGCATGTCGGCTATGTGCTGCTGTTCCGCCGCAAGTCGGTATGGCCGATGCTGCGCGGCGTGCCCAAGGCGGGGGCGGCTTCGACTGCACCTTCGGCTTCGGCTTCGGCTTCGGCTTCGGCCGCGGCGCCGGCAGCGACTGCGGTGGCGACCTCACTCGCATCGTCGCCGACGCCGGTTGCCGGTGAATTCACCCGTCTGCGCATCGTCTCACGCCAGGCCGAAACCGCCGACAGCTGCTCGTTCACCCTGCAGGTGCCGGCCGCCCAGCGCGCACGCTTTGCCGCGCAGCCGGGGCAGTTCCTCACGCTGAAGGTGCCCGCTGCCGAGCCGGCGCTGCTGCGCTGCTACTCGCTGTCGCAGCGGCCGCAGGCGGATGGCGCGCTGCGCATCACCATCAAGCGGGTGCCCAGCGGCCGCGCGTCGAACTGGCTGCTGGACAACCTGCAGGCCGGCGATTGCATCGAGGCGCTGCCGCCGGCCGGCGTGTTCGTGCCGCGCAACCTGGATGACGATCTGCTGCTGCTCGGCGCCGGCAGCGGTATCACGCCGCTGATGGCGATCCTGCAGGCGGCGCTGGTCGAGGGCAGCGGGCAGGTACGGCTGTTCTATGCCAGCCGCGATGCCGCCTCGCTGATCTTTGCCGAGGAGCTGGCCGAGTGGTTTGCGCGTTACCCCGAGCGCCTGCAGCTGCGCATCTGGCTCGATGCCGAGCAGGGTGTGCCGAGCGGCCCGGCGATTGCCACGAAGATTGCCGACTGGACGGTGGCCGACGCCTTCATCTGCGGGCCGCAGCCGTTCATGGATGCCGCCGGTGCCGCGCTGGGCGAGCGGGGTGTGGATGCGGCGCGTATCCATCTGGAACGCTTTGCCGCCGCAGCGCCGACGGCCGCACCGGGCGGGCGCCGCAGCCGCCTGCGGGTCGCGCTCGACGGTCGCCGTCACGAGCTGGACGTGCCGCGCGGCGAGGTGCTGCTGGAGGCCATGGAACAGGCTGGCCTGCAACCGCCGAGCGCGTGCCGCTCGGGTGTCTGCGCCGCCTGCAAGTGCCGGGTGGTGGAGGGCAGCGTGAGCATGCGCAGCAACCAGGTGCTGAGCGAAAGCGAGGTGCGTCAGGGCTGGGCGCTGGCCTGCCAAGCCGAACCGCGCAGCGCCGAACTGCAGGTCGAATACTGACGTGTGGGTAAGGCCGTTGGCCGTTTTCCAGCCTGCGCATCGGGTGATCGACGGGGTGTAGGGCGGATAACGGCGCAGCCTTATCCGCCGTGTCGCGGCGCTGGGTGTGGCTCAGCGGCGGACCAGCAGCACCCCGGACTCCATGTGGTGGGTGTAGGGGAACTGGTCGAACAGCGCGCAGCGTTCGATGCGGTGGGTGTCGGCCAGCTGGGCGATGTTCTGCGCCAGGGTTTCCGGGTTGCAGGAGATGTAGAGGATGCGCTCGAAGCGACGGGTCAGCTCGCAGGTATCCGGGTCCATGCCGGCGCGCGGTGGGTCGACGAAGACGCTGCCGAAGTCGTAGCTCTTCAGATCGATATCGGCGAGGCGGCGGAACGGCCGCACCTCGTTGAGGGCCTGGGTCAGCTCCTCGGCGGAGAGCCGCACCAGCTCGATGTTGTCGATGCCGTTGTCAGCGATATTGGCCAGCGCCGCGTTGACCGAGGTCTTGCTGATCTCGGTGGCCAGCACGCGACGCACGCGGGTGGCCAGTGGCAGAGTGAAGTTGCCGTTACCGCAGTACAGCTCCAGCAGGTCGTCGTCGCGCTGACCGAGCGCGTCGAAGGCCCAGTTGAGCATCTTCTGGCAGACCTCGCCGTTGGGCTGGGTGAAGGCGCCCTCCGGTTGGCGATAGCGGAATGTCCGTCCGGCGACGACCAGTGCTTCTTCCACGTAGTCGCGGCCGATGACGATGCGCTTGCCCTTGGAGCGGCCGACCAGGCTGACGCCCAGTTGCGCGGCGAGCTGTTCGGCTGCGGCCTGCCAGGCCTCGTCCAGCGGGCGGTGGTAGGCGAGGGTGATCAGCGCGTCGCCTGCCAGGGTGGTGAGAAATTCCACCTGGAACAGCTTGAAGCTCAGCACTTCCGATGCCTGCCAGGCAGCTTTCAGTTGTGGCATCAGCTCATTGATGCGGCGGCTGGCGATGGGGAACTCGTCGATCAGGATCGCCTTGTGCTTGTCGCCCGGCTCGAACATCGCGTAGTGGCGCTGGCCGTCTTCGCGCCACAGGCGGAATTCGGCGCGCAGGCGGTAGTGCTCGCGCGGCGAGTCGAAGACCTGCGCGGCGGGTGCGGCGAAGGGCGCGAGCAGTGCCTGCAGGCGCGCGGCCTTCTCGGCGAGTTGGCTGTCGTAGCGGGCGGGGTCGAAGCGAAGCTGGGTCATGGCGGCGGTCGTTGCGTGATGGAGCCGGCGGCGGGCGGCTGGGCGAGCGCCAGCGGTGGGGCGACGATTGTACGGACGGCGGGGAGGGTTGTCAGGCCGGGCGCGCGTGGTCGCCCGACCTGAGCGGCGGCCGCGATCAGCCGGGGAATGCCAGCTTGACCACGAACAGCGCCGACAGCACCCACATCGCCACGCTCAGCTCGCGCGCGCGGCCGGCGAGGAACTTGGCGGCGACCCAGGCGATGAAGCCGAAGGCGATACCGGTGGCGATGGAGTAGGTCAGCGGCATCGCCAGGGCGGTGATCAGCACCGGCGCGGCGACGGTGAGGTCATGCCAGTCGATCTCGGCAAGGCCGGAGGCCATCAGCACGGCAACGAACAGCAGTGCCGGCGCGGTGGCGAACGCCGGTACGCTGCCGGCCAGCGGCGCGAAGAACAGCGCCAGCAGGAACAGCACGGCAACCACGATGGCGGTCAGCCCGGTACGCCCCCCGGCGCTGACGCCCGCGGCCGATTCGATGTAGCTGGTGGTGGTCGAGGTGCCCAGCAGCGAGCCGCCGAGCGCCGCGGTGCTGTCGGCGATCAGCGCGCGGCCCATCTTCGGCAGGTAGCCGTCCTTGCGCATCAAGCCGGCCTTCTTCGCCACCGCGATGAGCGTGCCGGAGTTGTCGAACAGGTCGACGAAGAGGAAGGCGAAGATCACGCTGACCAGCCCCACATCCAGCGCGCCCATGATGTCGAGTTGCAGGAAGGTCGGCGCCAGCGACGGTGGCATCGACACCACGCCTCCGAACTCGGACACCCCGAGCAGGATGCTGATGACCGTCACCAGGAGGATGCTGATCAGCACCGCGCCGGTGACGCCGCGGGCTTCCAGGCCGATGATCAGGAAGAAGCCGAGGATCGCCAGCAGCGCCTGCGGCTTGCCGAGGTCGCCCATGCCGACCAGGGTCGCCGGGTTGTCGACGACGATGCCGGCGCTCTGCAGGGCGATCAACGCGAGGAACAGGCCGATGCCCGCGGCGATGGCCGAGCGCAGTTCCAGTGGGATGCTGTTGATGATCCATTCGCGGATTCTGAAGATCGACAGCAGGAAGAACAGACACGCGGAGACGAATACCGCGCCGAGCGCGACCTGCCAGGTGTGGCCCATGCCCAGCACCACGGTGTAGGTGAAGAAGGCGTTGAGGCCCATGCCCGGCGCCAGGGCGATCGGGTAGTTGGCAATCAGGCCCATCACCGCCGAACCGATGGCCGCCGCCAGGCAGGTGGCGACGAAGATCGCGCCCTTGTCCATGCCGGTTTCGCTGAGGATGCTCGGGTTGACGAAGAGGATGTAGGCCATGGTCAGGAAGGTGGTGACACCGGCCAGGATCTCGGTACGCACGTTGGTGCCGTGCGCCTTGAGTTGGAACAGCTTTTCCAGCATGGTCGATTCTCTCGTGCCGGTCGTGGGGGAGGTGGGCCTGCTACAGCAAAGCCCATCCGTAGGGCGCTCGCAAAGGCGGCGCATGTTACACCGGCCGAACGTGCGTTTGAATTTCCATCGAGCAGGAGAAGCCCCATGAGCAAACGTGTCCTGATTCCGATCGCCGACGGTTCCGAGGATCTCGAAGCTGTCACCCTGATCGACGTGCTGCGCCGCGCCGACCTCGACGTCACCGTCGCCAGCGCCGAGGAGCGGCGCATGCTGACCTGCGCGCGCGGTACGCGGATCACCGCCGATGCCATGCTGCTCGACGTGCTGGCGCAGGATTTCGACCTGATCGTGCTACCTGGCGGCATGCCCGGCGCGCAGACGCTCGGCGAGCTGGAGCCGCTGGCCGAGCGCGTGCGTCAGCAGGCGGCCGGCGGTCGCGAGTTCGCCGCGATCTGCGCCGCGCCGGCGGTGGCGCTGCATGCCTACGGCGTGCTCAAGGGGCGCCGCGTCACCTGCTATCCGGGCATGAGCGACAGGCTGAGCGGCAGCGTGTTCGTCGATCAGTCGGTGGTGGTCGACGGCAACTGCATTACCAGCCAGGGCCCGGCGACCGCACTGGAGTTCGCCCTGACGCTGGTCGAGCGCCTGGCCGGCCGCAGCAAGCGCCGCGAGGTGGCTGCCGACATGCTGGTAGCCGGCTAACCCTTGATCGCGCGCAGGATGACGAACTTGGGCGTCGCCGCGACCTGCTCGACCCGCCCGTAGAGGCGCTTGAGCTTGAGGTGATAGCCCAGGTGGCGGTTGCCGACGATCCACAGTTCGCCGCCCTGGCGCAGCGCGGCCTTGGCCTGGGTGAACATGCGCCAGGCGAGGAAATCGCCGACCACCTGCTGCTGGTGGAACGGCGGATTGCACAACACCAGGTCCAGCGAGGCCGGCGGCTGCTCGGCGAGGCCATCGCCGGCACGAATCTCCACCGGGCGCTCGCCGTGAATGGCCTGCCAGTTTTCCCGCGCCGACTGCACGGCCATGTAGCTCTCGTCCACCAGCGTCAGTTCGGCCTGTGGGTTGTTCAGCGCATAAACGATGCCGAGTACGCCGTTGCCGCAACCGAGATCGGCCACGCGCAGCGCGCCCAGCGCCTTGGGCAGATGCGGCAGGAAGGCGCGGGTGCCGATGTCCAGACCCTCGCGGCAGAACAGGTTGGCGTGGTTGAGCAATTCGAGTTTCGGCTGTTCGAGCTGGTAGCGGGTCGGGTAGGGCGACCGCGGTGCCGGTTTCGCGCTTGGCGTGGCGCTGAGCAGGCGGGCCTTCTTTACCGCCAGCGAGGCCTGCAGCGGGCCGATGTACTGCTCCAGCAGTTCGCCGGCGGCGCGCGGCAGGTGCTTGATCATCGCCGCGGCGATCACCTGTGCGCCCGGCGCCAGTTGGTCGTGCAGGCGAATCAGCTGCTCTTCCAGCAAGGCCAGGGTCTTCGGTACGCGAATCAGCACCAGATCGAACGGCCCCTGGGCCACTTCGCTGGCCGGGACGAAGCGCACGCGCTCGGCCGGCAGCCCGTTGCGCGCCAGGTTCTTCTGCAGCGCCAGATGGGCCAGATGCGAGTCGCCGCTGCTGGTCACGTCGACATGCGCCGCCAGGGCGCAGGCCAGCGCGCCGAAGCTGTCGTTGAGAATCAGCACCCGCGTGGTCGTCGGCAGGGCGCGCGGATGCAGCTCGGCGAGCAGGTATTCGTCGGCGGCATCGAAGGCCTGCAGCGGCTCGTTCGGCTGCTCCGGCTGGCGGATCAGGTCGAGGCGGGCGTAGGGCGTGTCGAGAATAGGCATGAGAACTGGCGGTGTTTGTCGGCGTCGGAAAGGAGTATCAAGGCGTTACGGACGCTGCGTGCGGCAGGTCCGAAAGAGGCTCGGAGGGAGCGAAGTATGACCGCCAGCGAAGAGAAGTTCACCCGCCAGCGCCTGCTCGAGGTGCAGACGCTGACGCCCAGCCTGTTCACCCTGCGCACCAGTCGCGATCCGGGATTCCGTTTCAGCGCCGGCCAGTTCGCCCGCCTCGGCGTGCGCAAGCCCAGCGGCTGCATTGTCTGGCGCGCCTATTCGATGGTCTCGGCACCGCACGACGAGTTTCTCGACTTCTTCTCCATCGTCGTGCCGGACGGCGAGTTCACCAGCGAACTGAGCCGGCTCAAGGTCGGCGACGAGCTGCTGATCGACAAGCAGGCCTTCGGCTTCCTGACCCTGGACCGTTTCCCCGATGGGCGCGACCTCTGGTTGTTGGCCACCGGCACCGGCATCGCGCCGTTCCTGTCGATCCTGCAGGATTTCCAGGCCTGGCAACGCTTCGAGCGCATCATCCTCGTCTACAGCGTGCGCGAAGCGCGCGAGCTGGCCTATCAGCGGCTGATCGCCGAACTGCCGCAGCGCGAGTATCTGGACGGGCTGGGTTCGAAGCTGCTGTACCTGCCGGTGGTCACCCGCGAACAGGTGCCTGGCGCCCTGCACGCGCGCATCACCACGCTGATCGAGAGCGGCGAGCTGGAGCGCGCCGCCGATCTGCAGCTGACCCCCGAGCATTCGCGGATCATGCTCTGCGGCAACCCGCAGATGATCGAAGATACCCGCGCCGTGCTGAAGGCCCGCGACCTCAACCTCGCGCTGACCCGCAAGCCAGGACAGGTGGCGGTGGAGAATTACTGGTAAGCGGAGCGCCGCCCGGCCGCAGGGGGTGAAAAAGATCCTGCGACTTGGCCATGCGTAGGGTGGATGGCCGAAGCCATCCACGCGCAACACCCTTTCGGCGCATGTGCCGCGTGGAAAATCGCTGCGCGAGTTTTCCACCCTACGGACAAGTCCGGCCCCCAAACGAAAAGCCCCCGCCGGACAACCCGGCGGGGGCTTTTCTTGTTGCGTACAGCCTGGGGCTTGCGGTAGCGGTTACACCACGCCCTGGGCCAGCATGGCGTCGGCAACCTTGACGAAG
The DNA here is from genome assembly GCF_036701605.1 of Pseudomonas sp. FIP_A4. Lineage (NCBI taxonomy): Bacteria > Pseudomonadati > Pseudomonadota > Gammaproteobacteria > Pseudomonadales > Pseudomonadaceae > Pseudomonas > Pseudomonas sp. FIP_A4. The sequence continues at coordinate 38,602 of NZ_JAYDXP010000112.1, forward strand.
CCGGCGATGTTTGCGCCCTTGACGTAGTTGATCCGGCCGTCCGCTTCCTCGCCGTAGGCGACGCAGGCGTGGTGGATCGACTGCATGATGCTGTGCAGCTTGGTGTCCACCTCGCCGGCGCTCCAGTGCAGGCGCATGGCGTTCTGGCTCATTTCCAGACCCGAGCAGGCCACGCCGCCGGCGTTGGAGGCCTTGCCCGGTGCGTAGAGGATGCCGGCCTCGAGGAACAGGTCCACGGCTTCCAGCGTCGACGGCATGTTGGCGCCTTCGGCCACGCAGATGCAGCCGTTCTTCAGCAGCGTGCGGGCGTCGTCGCCGTCCAGTTCGTTCTGCGTGGCGCACGGCAGCGCGATGTCGCACGGCAGGCTCCATGGACGCTGGTCGGCTAGGTAGGTGACGCCGAAGTGCGCGCCCATTTCTTCCAGGCGGCCGCGACGGACGTTCTTCAGGTCCATCAGGTAGTCCCACTGCTCGCAGGTCATGCCATCCGGGAAGTGCAGGGTGCCGCCCGAATCGGACAGCGAAACCACGTGGCCGCCCAGCTCCATGACCTTCTGCGCGGCATATTGCGCGACGTTACCGGAGCCGGAGATGGAGACACGCTTGCCCTCGAAGCCGCTCTGGATGTTCTTGAGCATTTCCTGGGCGAAGTACACGCAGCCGTAGCCGGTGGCTTCCGGGCGGATCAGGCTGCCGCCGTAGGCGAGGCCCTTGCCGGTCAGCACCGAGGTGAACTGATTGGACAGACGCTTGTACTGGCCGAAGAGGAAGCCGATCTCGCGGCCGCCGACGCCGATGTCACCGGCCGGTACGTCGAGATCCGCACCGATGTGGCGGTACAGCTCGCTCATGAACGACTGGCAGAAGCGCATCACTTCGTTGTCGCTCTTGCCCTTCGGGTTGAAGTCCGAGCCGCCCTTGCCGCCGCCCATTGGCAGCGAGGTCAGGGAGTTCTTGAATACCTGCTCGAAGGCGAGGAATTTCAGCACGCCGATGTTGACCGACGGGTGGAAGCGCAGGCCGCCCTTGTACGGGCCGATGGCGCTGCTCATCTGGATACGGAAACCGCGGTTGACCTGCACGCGGCCCTGATCGTCGATCCACGGTACGCGGAACATGATGGCGCGTTCCGGCTCGACCATGCGTTCGAGGATGCCGGCCTGCATGTAGCGCGGATTGGCTTCGAGGAAAGACCAGAGGCTACGGACGACCTCTTCTACGGCCTGATGGAATTCTGGCTGATGGGGGTCGCGCTGCTTGAGCCGGGCGAGAAAGGCATCAACGGTTTCGATCATTTTTGGGCCCTCGGCGACCGTGTGCGGCCGTCATTAAAAATTTTTTGGCGGGCGACTTTAGCAAACCTGATTCGTTCCATGAAAGTGCGACGTACATCGCGATGCGCCGAAGCGGTGCAAAACGCATCCTGTTCGCCGATTTTGAGTGCACTATATTGGTGCATTCGCGGCGGAGTGCCCGATGGGAATTGGCCTGGAGCGGGGTTCGTCGTCGTTCGCTGTGCGCGAAAATGTCGCAGGCAAAAAGGCGGAGAGGCTGCTAGCGAGCGCCGTTCTGGCGCACCCGAAGTTCGCCGGACAAAAAAACGGAGCCTTGCGGCTCCGTCGTGCACCATTATTGTGCGAGCTTTTTGTACTTGACCCGGTGCGGCTGCGAAGCGGCGTCGCCGAGGCGCTTCTTGCGGTCGGCTTCGTAGTCGCTGTAGTTGCCTTCGAAGAACACCACGCCGCCGTCGTCCTCGTAGGAGAGGATGTGGGTGGCCACGCGGTCGAGGAACCAGCGGTCGTGGGAAATGACGATGGCCGAGCCGGGGAAGTCCAGCAGCGCTTCTTCCAGCGAGCGCAGGGTTTCCACGTCGAGGTCGTTGGACGGTTCGTCGAGCAGCAGCACGTTGGCGCCCTGCTTGAGCGTCAGCGCCAGGTGCAGGCGGCCGCGCTCACCGCCCGAGAGGTCCTTGACGAACTTCTGCTGGTCGGCGCCCTTGAAGTTGAAGCGGCCGACGTAGCTGCGCGACGGCACCTCGTAGTTGCCGATGCGGATCTGGTCGAGGCCGTCGGAAACCGCTTCCCAGACCGTCTTGTTGCCGTCCAGGTCGTCGCGGCTCTGGTCGACGCAGGCCAGCTGTACGGTTTCGCCGATCTCGATGCTGCCCGAATCCGGGGTTTCCTTGCCCATCAGCATGCGGAACAGCGTGGACTTGCCCGCGCCGTTGCCGCCGATCACGCCGACGATGGCGCCTTTCGGCACGCTGAAGGAAAGGTCGTCGATCAGCACGCGATCGCCGTAGCCCTTGCGGACGTTGTGCAGTTCGATGACCTTGTCGCCCAGGCGCGGGCCGGCCGGGATGTAGATCTCGTTGGTTTCGCTGCGCTTCTGGAATTCCTGCGACTGCATTTCCTCGAAGCGCGCCAGACGGGCCTTGGACTTCGACTGGCGGGCCTTGGCGCCCTGGCGCACCCACTCCAGTTCCGCCTTCATGGCCTTCTTGTGCGCCGACTCCTGCTTGGCTTCCTGCTCCAGGCGCGTGGCCTTGGCTTCCAGCCACTGTGAGTAGTTGCCCTCGAACGGGATGCCCTGACCACGGTCGAGTTCGAGAATCCAGCCGGCGACGTTATCGAGGAAGTAGCGGTCGTGGGTGATCGCCACCACGGTGCCGGGGAAGTCGTGGAGGAAATGTTCCAGCCAGGCCACCGAGTCGGCGTCCAGGTGGTTGGTCGGTTCGTCCAGCAGCAGCATGTCCGGCGCCGACAGCAGCAGGCGGCACAGCGCGACGCGGCGCTTCTCGCCGCCGGACAGGTGCGCGACCTTGGCGTCCCACGCCGGCAGGCGCAGGGCATCGGCGGCGACTTCCAGCTGGCGCTCCAGGTTGTGACCGTCGGATGCCTGCAGGATCGCTTCGAGCTTGGCCTGCTCGGCGGCCAGCGCATCGAAGTCGGCATCCGGCTCGGCGTAGGCGGCGTAGACGGCGTCCAGACGCGCCTGGGCGTCCTTGATCACGCTGACCGCTTCCTCGACGATCTCGCGCACGGTCTTCTCGGGGTCGAGCTGCGGCTCCTGCGGCAGGTAGCCGACATTGATGCCCGGCATGGCGCGGGCCTCGCCGTCGAACTCGGTGTCGACGCCGGCCATGATGCGCAGCAGGGTGGACTTACCGGCGCCGTTCAGGCCGAGCACGCCGATCTTGGCGCCCGGGAAGAACGACAGGGAAATGTTCTTGAGGATCTCACGCTTCGGCGGAACGACCTTGCTCAGCCGGTGCATGGTGTAGACGTATTGAGCCATGAAAACGATGCCCGTGACGGTGATGAAGAGACTCGAACCCGCTGCGCGAAGCCGCGTAGCCGGGGCGCGCTTAAAGGGCGCAACGCTACCCGAATGCACCGGGCAGGGCAAACCGCGGCGCCCGGCCGGGGCGGCGCCTTGCGGCAGCCGCGCTCATCTTGTGCATGACCGGCGCTCATACCCGTCGCGCGGCGGATTGGGGTAGAATCCGCCGCTCTATTTTTACCGCCAGCTGACTTCAGAGGACTGCCATGTTCAGCCGTGACTTGACCATCGAACGCTTCGACGCCGAACTCTTCGCTGCCATGCAGCAGGAAGCCCAGCGTCAGGAAGACCACATCGAGCTGATCGCCTCGGAGAACTACACCAGCCCGGCGGTGATGGAAGCCCAGGGTTCGGTGCTGACCAACAAGTACGCCGAAGGCTACCCGGGCAAGCGCTACTACGGCGGTTGCGAGCACGTCGACGTGGTCGAGCAGCTGGCCATCGACCGCGCCAAAGAGCTGTTCGGCGCCGACTACGCCAACGTCCAGCCGCACGCCGGTTCCCAGGCCAACGCTGCTGTCTACCTGGCGCTGCTCAGCGCGGGCGACACCATCCTCGGCATGAGCCTGGCCCACGGCGGCCACCTGACCCACGGCGCGTCCGTGTCGTCCTCCGGCAAGCTGTACAACGCCGTGCAGTACGGCATCAACGACCAGGGCCTGATCGACTATGACGAAGTCGAGCGTTTGGCCGTCGAGCACAAGCCGAAGATGATCGTCGCCGGCTTCTCCGCCTACTCGCAGAAACTCGACTTCCCGCGTTTCCGCGAAATCGCCGACAAGGTCGGTGCCTACCTGTTCGTCGACATGGCCCACGTGGCCGGTCTGGTCGCCGCTGGCGTCTACCCAAACCCGGTGCCGTTCGCTGACGTGGTCACCACCACCACCCACAAGACCCTGCGCGGCCCGCGCGGCGGCCTGATCCTGGCGAAGAAGAACGAGGAGATCGAGAAGAAGCTCAACTCCGCAGTCTTCCCGGGTGCCCAGGGTGGCCCGCTGGAGCACGTCATCGCCGCCAAGGCGGTGTGCTTCAAGGAAGCCCTGCAGCCCGAGTTCAAGGCATACCAGCAGCAAGTGGTGAATAACGCCCAGGCCATGGCCGAAGTGTTCATCCAGCGCGGTTTCGACGTGGTGTCCGGTGGCACGCAGAACCACCTGTTCCTGCTCTCGCTGATCAAGCAGGACATCACCGGCAAGGACGCGGACGCCGCTCTGGGCCGCGCCTTCATCACCGTGAACAAGAACAGCGTGCCGAACGACCCGCGTTCGCCGTTCGTCACTTCCGGCCTGCGCATCGGCACCCCGGCGGTCACCACCCGTGGTTTCAAGGAAGCCGAGTGCCGTGAACTGGCTGGCTGGATCTGCGACATCCTCGACAACATGGGTGACGAGTCCGTGGTCGATGCGGTGCGCGCCAAGGTCCAGGCCGTTTGCGCCAAGCTGCCGGTGTACGGCAAGTAAGGTTCGCGCGCGGCAATGAAGAAACCCGGCCTCGGCCGGGTTTCTTTTTTTTTGCAGGAAATGTTGCGGAATCAGGCCGGCAGCGTGCAGCGCGGGTTAGCAGCCTGTGGCCTGGTCCGGCTCGCGCCAGCCGCAGCGCGGGGCGGTGGACAAGGCTGCGCCGTTGTCCTCCCTACGCCTGTATCGCGGCGAAGCCGGCGCGAATGTCGGCTTCCGGCAGGTTGTCGCCGATGAACACCAGCACGCTGCGCCGCGCCTCGCCTTCGGCCCATTCGGCGTCCCAGTCGAAGCCGTACAGCCTGAGCACGCCTTGAAACACCAGTCGGCGCGGCTCGCCGGCCACCTCCAGCACGCCCTTGTAGCGCAGCAGCGAATTGCCGTGGTGCTCCAGCAGGTCTTCCATGAAGGCGCTCAGGCGCTGCATGTCCAGCGGACGCTCGCTGTGCAGTACCAGCGTGGCGATGCGGTCCTTGCTGGTCGCCGGCAGCAACGGCCGCAGGACCGGTGTCGGGGCGATGTCGGCGTTGAGGTTGAAGCCGCGGATATCGAGCAGTTCGGCCAGTTCGATGCGCCCGTGCTCGACGATATGGATCGGCGCGCGGCGGTTGATCCGCTGCAGGCGCTGGCTCAGCGCCTCGACGGCCGGGGCTTCGACCAGGTCGGTCTTGCTCAGCAGGATACGGTCGGCAAAACCGACCTGTGCCTGGGCAATGGATTCCTGCAGATGGCGCTCGGCATTGGCCGCATCCACCAGGGTGATGATGCCGTCGAGCACGTAGCGCTCGCACAGCTCGTCGCCGGCGAAGAAGGTCTGCGCCACCGGCGCCGGATCGGCCAGGCCGGTGCATTCGATGACCAGGCGCTCGAAGGCCAGCTCGCCGCTGTCCAGCTTGTCCAGCAGCAGGTACAGCGCCTTCTCCAGCTCGACATGGATCGAGCAGCAGACGCAGCCATTGGCCAGGGTCAGCAGCTCGACCGGCTCGCTGCCGAGCAACTGGCCGTCGATGGGCGTCTCGCTGAACTCGTTCTCGATCACCGCCAGCTTCAGGCCGTGCTCGGCCTGCAGCATGTGCCTGAGCAGGGTGGTCTTGCCGGCGCCGAGAAAGCCGGTCAGCACGGTGACCGGGATGGGAGCTTGCGACATGAAGGCACTCCTCGCAACGAAACGCGCCACGGCAAGGCGTGGCACGGGAATCAATGGCAGGGGCGGCATCTGGCGTAGGGTGGACAACCGCGAAGCGTTGTCCACCGTCAGGCACCGCGAATCGGTGGAAAAGCCTGCGGCGTTCCGCCCTACGGCTTTAACAGCAGCGCACGGGCCTGCCCTTACCGCCCCCGTAGCGCGCATCCTGGCGCTCGCGGAAGAACGCCTCGTAGCTCATCACCGGCTGGTCCGGGTGCGTGTTGCGCATGTGCTCGAGGTAGGTGTCGTAGTCGGGCATGCCGACCAGCATGCGCGCGGCCTGGCCGAGGTACTTGCCCATGCGGCTGAGGTCGTTGAACACGGCGGTGCTCCTCTTGCAATGAAGGCCGGGCGCCTCGCGGCGCCCGGCGCGGCCGGGTCAGGCGCTGGGCATGCTCTCGAAGGGCATTTCCTTGTCCGTGCGCTCGCTGCGAATCCAGGCGGCGCGGCCGACCTTCAACGCATAGAACAGGATACTGAACACCACCACCAGGAACAGCACGGTCAGACCGGCGTTGGTGTAGGCGTTCATGATCACGTTCTGCATCTGCCCCAGGTCCTTGGCCGGCGCCAGTACCTGGCCGGCGTCAAGCGCGGTGCGGTACTTGTCGGCCAGGGCGAGGAAGCCCACCGCCGGGTTGGCGTCGAACAGCTTGATCAGGCTGGCGACAGTGGTGCAGATCAGCAGCCACAGGGCCGGCAGCAGGGTGACCCAGACGTACTGCTGACGCTTCATCTTGATCAGCACCACGCTGCAGAGCATCAGCGCGATACCGGCGAGCATCTGGTTGGAGATGCCGAACAGCGGCCACAGGGTATTGATGCCGCCCAGCGGGTCGATCACGCCCTGGTACAGCAGGTAGCCCCACAGCGCCACGCAACCGGCGGTGGCGATCACGTTGGCGCCCCAGGAGTCGGTGCGCTTGAGCGCCGGCACGAAGTTGCCGAGCAGGTCCTGCAGCATGAAGCGCCCGGCACGGGTGCCGGCGTCCACCGCGGTGAGGATGAACAGTGCCTCGAACAGGATCGCGAAGTGGTACCAGAACGCCATGGTGTTCTCGCCCGGCAGCACCTGGTGGAGGATCTGTGCGATACCCACGGCGAGCGTCGGCGCGCCGCCGGCGCGGTTGAGGATGCTGGTTTCGCCGATGTCGCGGGCGACGCCTTCCAGCGCTTCGGGGGTGATGGCGAAGCCCCAGTTGCTGACCGCCGCGGCCACGCTGGCGACGTCGGCACCGACCACTGCCGGCGGGCTGTTCATGGCGAAGTACACGCCCGGCTCGATCACCGAGGCGGCGACCATGGCCATGATGGCGACCATCGACTCCATCAGCATGCCACCGTAACCGATGTAGCGGGCATGGGTTTCGTTGGCCAGCAGCTTGGGCGTGGTGCCCGAGCTGATCAGCGCGTGGAAGCCGGAGACCGCGCCGCAGGCGATGGTAATGAACAGGAACGGGAACAGCGCGCCCTTCCACACCGGGCCGGTGCCGTCGGTGAACTGGGTCAGCGCCGGCATCTTCAGCTCGGGGGCGAGGATCAGGATGCCGACGGCCAGCGCGGCGATGGTGCCGATCTTGAGGAAGGTCGACAGGTAGTCGCGCGGCGCGAGGATCAGCCACACCGGCAGTACCGCGGCGACGAAGCCGTAGCCGACCAGCATCCAGGTGATCTGCTCGCCGGTGAAAGTGAACACGCCAGCCCAGTACGGATCGGTGGAAATCTCCCCGCCGAGCCAGATCGAGCCGAGCAGCAGCGCCACGCCGATGATGGAAATCTCGCCGATGCGGCCAGGACGCAGGTAGCGCATGTACACGCCCATGAACATGGCGATCGGGATGGTCGCCATCACCGTGAACATGCCCCACGGGCTGTGCGCCAGCGCCTTCACCACGATCAGCGCGAGTACCGCGAGGATTATGATCATGATCAGGAAGCAGCCGAACAGCGCGATGGTGCCGGGGATGCGCCCCATCTCCTCGCGCACCATGTCGCCCAGCGAGCGGGCGTTGCGACGCGTGGAGAGGAACAGGACCATGAAGTCCTGCACCGCACCGGCCAGCACCACGCCGGCGATCAGCCAGAGCGTGCCGGGCAGATAGCCCATCTGCGCAGCGAGCACCGGGCCGACCAGCGGGCCGGCGCCGGCGATGGCGGCGAAGTGGTGGCCGAACAGCACGTGCTTGTTGGTCGGCACGAAGTCCAGACCATCGTTGTTGAGCACGGCGGGGGTAGCGCGGGTGGGGTCCAGCTGCATCACCTTGGTGGCGATGAACAGGCTGTAGTAGCGGTAGGCAACCAGATAGATCGCCACGGCGGCGACCACGATCCAGAGTGCGTTGATGGCTTCGCCGCGGCGCAGTGCGACGACACCGAGGGCGACGGCGCCCAGCACTGCGAGGGCGAACCAGGCGAGCTGGCTGACCAATCGGTTCATAAGAAGATCTCCCGCCGTCGACTGTAGGGTCTGCGGCGTCATTGTTATTGGGCATGGTGAATGCGCGCGCCTCGGGCGAGCCTTGCTACTATCGCCACAACCTGCAATCGCCGGTATTCGCAGTACTACTCAGCGTGGCTACGTAGATTTACGTAGGCGCGTCGCGAGCCCCCGACCCAGCGCATCCGCGCATTCCGATTCGCGAGACGTCCCATGCAGCTCAAGCACAAGATCGTTGCCCTCGGCATCCTGCCGCTGTTGCTGGCGGTGGCGATCATCTGCGCGCTGGTGCTGCTGCAGAACCAGCGGCTCGGCGAGCAGCAGGTGCAGCTGATCGAGAGCGCCATCCTGTCCAGCAAGCAGGCCGAGCTGAAGAACTACGTGGCGATGGCGCTGAGCGTGATCGCACCGCTGCACGATGGCGGGCGCGGCGACGCCGCGGCGCAGAAGCAGGCGCTGGATGTGCTGGGCAAAATCAGTTTCGGCGAGGATGGCTATCTGTTCGTCTACGACGACCGCGGCCGCAACCTGATGCATCCGCGCCAGGCGGAGCTGGTCGGCCGCGATCTCTGGCACATGACCGACATCCACGGCCTGCCGGTGATCCAGGCGCTGCTCAAGAGCGCCATGAGCGGCGACGGTTTCCAGCGCTACTCCTGGCGCAAGCCATCGAGCGGGCAGGAAACCGACAAGCTGGCCTACGTGACCATGCTTGACGGCTGGGGCTGGATGGTCGGCACCGGCATCTACCTGGAAGACATCGAGCAGGCCACCCGGCAGGTGCGCTCGGAGGTGGCCAGCGGTATCCGCGCGACGATGATCGCCATCGCCGGGGTGACGCTGATCGTGGTGCTGGTGGTGTTCATCGGCAGCCTGATGTTGAGCATCAAGGAGCACCGTCTGGCCGACCGCAAGCTGCAGGCACTCAACCAGCGTCTGCTCAGCCTGCAGGAGGATGAGCGCTCGCGGGTGTCGCGCGAGCTGCATGACGGCATTAGCCAGCTGCTGGTGTCGATCAAGTTCCAGTTCGAGCTGGCCGCCCATCAGCTGCAGCGCGGCGCCAGCGGCGGCCTGGACAGCCTCGAACAGGCCATCGAACGGCTTGGCGGCGCCATCGGCGAGGTACGGCGCATCTCCCACGATCTGCGCCCCTCGCTGCTCGACACCCTCGGGCTGTCGGCGACCATCGGCCAGCTGGCCACGGAATTCGAGCAGCGGTGTGGATTGACGGTGGTCTGCCGCCAGCAGCTGGGCGATGCACCGTTGCCCGATGCGGTGGCGGTGGCGCTGTTTCGTATCGTCCAGGAAGCGCTGACCAACATCGAACGGCATGCCCGCGCCAGCCTGGTTCAGATCGACCTCGCGCCGAGCGCCGACGGCGTGCAGCTGCAAGTGCGCGACGATGGCATCGGCTTCGATCCGCGCACCATCGAGCGCATGCCCGGCGGCATCGGCCTGCGCAACATCCGCGAGCGGGTCGAGCACCTCGGCGGACAACTCAGTCTTTCGTCCAGCTCTGAGGGCAGCGCGATGCATGTAGTATTGCCGGTCTCGGCGAGTTGAGCCGCGAGCCACCGCCTGCCAGAAGAGTCGCCCATGAATTCCGGCACCCCGATCCGCATAGCCCTCGTCGATGACCACACGCTGGTGCGCGACGGCATTCGCGCGCTGTTGGCCGTGATGCCGCAGATCGAGGTGGTTGGCGAGGCGGACAGCGGCGCCGCGGCGCTCGAACTGCTCGAACAGGTACAACCGGACCTGCTGCTGCTGGACATCGGCCTGAAGGACACCAACGGCCTCGAGCTGACCCGGCGCCTGTGCCAGCTGTACCCGCGGCTGCAAGTGCTGATGCTGAGCATGTACGACAACCTCGAATACGTGCGCAGTTCGATCCATGCCGGCGCGCGTGGCTACGTTCTCAAGGATTCCTCGGCGCGGGAGATCATCGCCGCGATCGAGGCGGTCGCCGCCGGCGGCACTTTCTACAGCGCGGAAATCACCCGTCGACTGGCCGAACAGCGGCAGGACGCCGCCGCGCACAACCTCACCCCGCGCGAGGAGCAGATCCTGCAGATGCTTGCCCGCGGTCTGGACAGCAAGGCGATGGCGCGGGAACTGGCGATCAGCGTGCGTACCGTGGAAACCCACCGGCTGAGCATCCGCCGCAAGCTGAACATCGACGGCACGGCGGCGCTGATCAAGTACGCGCTGAGCATCGCCCCGCGCTAGGCGTCGGGCCTAGCGCAGCGGTGCTCCAGCGAACCGCGTAGACTGCAGCGAATCGCCCGACCCGGAGCCTTCCATGTTCAAGCGTGCCAATGGCGTCCTGCTGCCACCCCCGCTGATCTACCTGCTGTTTCTCGCCGCCGCCTGGGCGCTCGATGGGTTGCTGCCGCTCGGGCTGCCGCAGAATCTGTGGACGCACTATCTCGGCTGGGGGCTGATCGACGCCGGTGTGGTGCTGATGCTCTGGGCCGGCTTGCTGATGCTCTGGCGGCGCACCACGGTCAATCCTTACGGCACGCCGGCGAAGCTGTTGGAAGAGGGGCCGTTCCGCTTCTCGCGCAATCCGATCTACCTGGCCGACAGCCTGATCTACGTCGGCATCGCCTTGCTGTGGGGCACGCTGTGGCCGTGGTTGCTGCTGCCGCTGCTGATCTACAGCATGCAGCGCGGGGTGATCGTCCACGAGGAGCGCCTGCTGAACGAGCTGTTCGGCGACGCTTACCGTGACTATTGCCGACGCGTGCGCCGCTGGTTGTGACGGCATGCGCCGACGCGGCTGTCTATAGTGATTCCAGGTTTTGCGGAGTGATTTTCTGATGACTGATTCCCCCAGCGACCGTCGGCGCTTCCAGCGCATCGAGTTCGACGCCACCACCGAGCTGAGCCAGGGCGAGCGGTGCTGGCCGGTGGAGCTGCATGATCTGTCGCTCCGGGGCCTGCTGGTGCGCCGGCCGCAGCAGTGGGACGCCGACGCCGCGCAACCGTTTCAGGCGCGGGTGCGGCTGTCCGGTGACGCGGAGGTGCGCATGGAGGTGACGATGGCCCACGAGGAGGGCGAGCTGATCGGTTTCGCCTGCCAGCACATCGACCTCGACTCGATCGCCCACCTGCGCCGGCTGGTCGAACTCAACCTCGGCGACGAGACGTTGCTGGAGCGCGAGCTGGCGGCGCTGGGCGGTTTCTAGCGGTCACTCGAACAGCGCGTCGAGCGCCTGTTCCAGACGCGTCACCGCGATGATCTGCAGCCCGCTCGGCGCCTCCTTCGGCGCGTTGCCCTTGGGGACGATGGCGCGCTTGAAGCCGTGCTTGGCGGCCTCCTTCAGGCGCTCCTGACCGCTCGGCACCGGGCGGATCTCGCCGGACAGGCCCACCTCGCCGAATACCAACAGATCGGTATCCAGCGGCCGGTTGCGCAGGCTGGAGATCACCGCGGCCATCAGCGCCAGATCCGCCGCGGTTTCCAGTACCTTCACGCCGCCGACCACGTTGATGAACACGTCCTGGTCGTAGGTCGGGATGCTGCCATGGCGATGCAGCACGGCCAGCAGCATGGCCAGGCGGTTCTGGTCGAGGCCCAGGGTGACGCGGCGCGGGTTGGCCAGGTGGCTGGTGTCGACCAGCGCCTGCACCTCCACCAGCATCGGCCGGGTGCCTTCCCACGTGGCCATCACCACGCTGCCCGGCACCGCCTCCTGGGCGCGGGTGAGGAAGATCGCCGAGGGGTTGGTGACTTCCTTCAGACCCTTGTCGGTCATGCCGAACACGCCGAGTTCGTTCACCGCGCCGAAGCGGTTCTTCACCGCGCGCAACAGGCGCAGGCGGCCGTCGGACTCGCCCTCGAAATAGAGCACCGTGTCGACCATATGTTCGAGCACGCGCGGCCCGGCCAGGGCGCCTTCCTTGGTGACGTGCCCGACCAGGAAGATCGCCGTGCCGCTCTGCTTGGCGTAGCGCACCAGCAGCGCCGCGCTCTCGCGCACCTGGGCGACGCCGCCGGGCGCGGACTGCAGCTGCTCGGTGAAGATGGTCTGGATCGAGTCGATCACCATCACCTTAGGCTTTTCCAGCCGGGCGGTGGCGATGATCGACTCGATGCAGGTTTCGGTCATTACCTTGAGCTTGTCCTGCGGCAGGTCCAGGCGGCGCGCGCGCATCGCGACCTGCTGCTGGGATTCCTCACCGGTGACGTACAGTGCCGGATAGCGCTGGGCGATGGCGCACAGGGTCTGCAGCAGGATGGTCGACTTGCCGATCCCGGGGTCGCCGCCGATCAGCACCACCGAGCCGTCCACCAGGCCGCCGCCGAGCACGCGGTCCAGCTCGCCGGAGGCGGTGGAGAAGCGCGGCACTTCTTCCACGCTGACTTCGGCCAGCGTCTTGATGTTGGCCTGATCACCGGCCCAGCCGGCACGCCCCGACGCTGCGGGAGCGGCCTCGACGACGGTTTCCACCAGCGTGTTCCAGGCGCCGCAGTCGCCGCATTGGCCGGCCCACTTGGGGAAGGTCGAGCCGCATTCGGTGCAGCCATACATGCGCTTGGCCTTGGCCATGGGAAACTCCGCGTGGGGCAAATGGAGTCGCATGATAACGGCTGACTTGATTGCCATCAGCCACAAGCGGCGCGGCAGCCGCCAGACTGTAAACAAATCGAACGGGAGTGAGCGCCATGCGTCATCTGTTGTTTCTGCACCTGCTGGGCGCCAGCGTCTGGGTCGGCGGTCATCTGGTGCTGTTGTTCGGCGTGTTGCCCAAGGCGCTGCGCCAGCGCGACCCGCAGCCGGTGCGCAACTTCGAGCAGATCTACGAGCGTATCGGCATTCCGGCGCTGCTGATCCAGATCGTCACGGGCTTGTGGATGGCCAGCATGTGGCTACCGCATGCGCAGTGGTTCGGCGCGACGCCGGCGGCGCAGCTGATCCAGGCCAAGCTGGTGCTGCTCGGGCTGACCGCAGTGCTGGGCGTGCACGCGCGGCTGGCGCTGATTCCCAAACTCGACGCGCAACGTTTGCCGCAACTGGGCGCGCATATCGTGCTGATCACGCTGACCGCCGTAGCATTCGTCTGGGTTGGCGCGGGATTCCGCTTCGGCGGGCTGTTCTGACGGACGGCACAAACAAAGAAGCCCGCGAATGCGGGCTTCTTGACCATCTGCCGGGCTTCAGCCGCAGCAGCCGCCGCAGCAGCTGCCACCGGCGCGCTTGAGGTCGCGGGCGATGTCGTCTTTCAGATTCACACGCTCCTGCTTGAGGGCGTTCAGTGCGGCATCGTCGAGGGTTTCAACGCCGTCTTCGACGCGGCAGATGCGCTTGTCCAGCGCTTCGTAGTCATCGGCCTTGCGGGCGAAAGCCGGATCTTCCTGACGCAGTTTCTGCAGCTGCTCGCGCTTTTCGGGGAAATCCTTGACCAGGGGGTGGTGTTCAACGTGCATGGAACTGCTCCGGGATGTACAGGGAAGCGCTACCTTAGCCGCGCCTCCGTGTTCCTCGGTTGACGGCGATCAAGCGATTGCCGCGGCGCTGGCGGCGCGCGACGAACGTGCGGTTGGTGTGGTCGACTCACGACCGAACGCCTATGCTCTACGGCGGGCCTCGGCCGTCGCGGAGCGGCGCGCATGCTGGCACTTCTTCCTCAGCTAAGGATTTCTCATATGAGCCTGATCAGCGAATTCAAGGCGTTTGCCATGCGCGGCAATGTGATCGACATGGCCGTCGGTATCATCATCGGGGCGGCGTTCGGCAAGATCGTTTCTTCGTTCGTCGACGGAGTGGTGATGCCGCCGCTGGGGCTGCTGATCGGTGGCGTGGATTTCTCCGATCTGGCGATCGTGCTCAAGGAGGCGGTTGGCGAAACCCCGGCAGTGCTGCTGCGCTACGGCGCGTTCATCCAGACGGTGGTGGATTTCCTGATTGTCGCGTTCGCCATCTTCATCGCGATCAAGGCAATGAACTCGCTGCGTCGCAAGGAGGCCGAAGCGCCCGCCGCGCCGCCGGCGCCGACCAAGGAGGAGCTGCTGCTCACCGAGATCCGCGACCTGCTGCGTGAGCAGAACCGCAACCAGCCCTGAGCGCATTCGCGCTGACCGAACGCCCTGCACCTGCAGGGCGTTTTCGTTTGGCGCCGCTCAGGCGGCGATCAGTCGCCTGAGCCAGTCCAGCAGCACGCGTGGCAGCAGCTCTGGCTTGGGCAGCAGGGCGTACTGGTGCACGCCGAACACGGCCGGGAGGTAGCTGGCGGCCTGACGGTCGATGGTCAGGCAGAACGGCCGGATGCCCTGCAACCGTGCCTCGGTGATCGACTGGCGCAGGTCCTCGACGCCATAGCGGCCTTCGTATTCGTCAACGTCGTTGGGCTTGCCATCGGAGAGCAGCAACAGCAGCCGGTGCGTCGCCGGCTGCTGCATCAGCAGGCTGCTGGCGTGGCGGATGGCGGTGCCGGCGCGGGTGTAGTGCTCCGGTTCCAGCCCGGCAATGCGCCGGCCGACGCTTTCGCCGTAGCGCTCGCCGAAGGCCTTGAGGCTGCGCACCGTCACTGCGTTCGGTCCCTGACCGGAGAAGCTCTGCACGCTGTAGGGCTCGCCCAGCCCGTCGAGCGCCAGGCACACCAGCAGCAACGCCTCGCGCTCGACGTCGATGACCCGGCGGTGATTGCTCAGCCAGCCGTCGGTGGAGCCGCTGGCATCGACCAGCAGCATGATCGCCAGGTCATGCTGCTGCAGTCGCTGCGTCTGGTACAGCGCCTGCGGCATGCTCAGGCCGGCGCGGGCCTCGGCGAGGCCGTCGAGGTAGGCGTCCAGATCCACCTCGTCGCCATCCAGCTGGCGGCGCAGACGCAGACGCCGTGCGCTGAGCTGCTCGAACTGCCGGCGGATGGTCGCCAGCATGCTGCGATGGCGTTCGAGCGTCTGTTCGATCCACTGCTGTGGTCCGGGCTCTGCCGGCAACAACAGCACCTGCGCGCCCGGATGGCGGTAACTTCGGCTGCGGTAGTCCCACTCCGGGTAGCGCAGGGCGGCGGTGGCGTTCGGCGTGTTGCGGCTGAAGCGCGCGCGCGGCTCGGGTGGATCGTCGGACAGCAGGACTTCCTTCGGGCTCCCGGGGCTGACCACCAGTCGCGCCTCGTTGAGCTCGCTGAGCGAGTCGGCGAAGTCCTCGGCCGCGGTTGCCTCGTCGCGATCACTGGGGCGCTGCATGCCGAGCGGGTCCTCGGCATGTTCCAGCGGAGGCGAAGGCTGCACCATCCAGACGCCCGGCTGGGTGTCGTCGTCCTCGTCATCGGCCGCCTCGCGCACCTGCGGCCGACGCGGCAGGCGAGCGCTGCGCGGTGGTGCGGCGGCGGGGTCCGGTGCGGTCGTCGTCGCATCGAGCGGATCCAGCCGGGACGGTGCGCGCAGCTCGCCGGTCCACAGGTCGGGCAGCAGCGTGGCGCCAGCCGGTTCGCCGTGTGGATAGAGACGGGCCGCCAGCCGTGCCGCCAGCTGCAACGCCTGATGGCCGTCGAAAGTCGCCGGCAGTTCGTCGGGCGCAGCGTCGCTGCGCGACTGCAGCAATCGGCGCAGGAACGCTTCCAGCGGCTGGCGCGCGGCACTGAAGCGGGCCAGCGGTGGACGCACGGCCAGCATCTGGCTGCGCTGCTGCTGTATGGCGGCGTGCAGGCCCGGTAGCTGCGCGATCAGTTGCGTATCCGCCGCCCAGGCTTCGAGCAGCAGGAACAGGCTGCGCTGCAACGGTGAGTCGATGCATTGCACAAGCGCCGCCGCACCCCGCCGCGCGCGCATCGCCTGTTGCAGGGCGAGGGTGCGATACAGCGTGCGGGCGCCGGCCGGATCGACCGCATCCAGGCGTGCCGGCAGCCAGATCGTGCGGCCATCGGTGGCCGGCACGGCGTGCTGCGGATAGGGTGCCTCGACGCGGCGGAACAGTTTCTCCAGCAACGTAGGTGGCGCCGGCGGCTGCGCCGCGCGCAGCGTGAAGCGTTGCCCGAGGCTGGCATGCAGCAGCAGGTCGAGGTGGTCGGCGACGTCCGTCAGGGTCGGCAGTGTCGGTGCTGCGGCTTCGCGCCGCCGGCGCCAGAGCGCCTGAACGTAAACGGTGGCATGGCGGGCAACGTCGGTGACGACGTCTTCGGCTTCGGCCATCAGACGAAGGTCAGGTCGACCAGCTCGCGCATGGCGCCGACCAGCGCGGGGTCGTCCGACAGCGGGGCGATCAGCGCGACGTTGCAGGCGCTGCGCAACGCGACGCCGCTGCCGATCAGGCGCGCCGTGGCGATCAGCAGGCGGGTGCTGGGCAGCTCCGCCAATCCGCGATCCTGCAACGCGCGCAGGCGCCCGGCGAGGCTGACCAGTGCGCGCGCGGTGGGCGCATCGATAGCGCCTTCGCGCTCGACGATGGCGGCCTCGCGCTCGGCATCGGGGAAGTCGAACTCCAGCGCGACGAAGCGCTGGCGGGTACTGGGCTTGAGGTCCTTGAGCATGCGCTGGTAGCCCGGGTTGTAGGACACCACCAGCTGGAAGCCCGGCGCCGCCTCGAGGGTTTCGCCGGTCTTGTCCAGCGGCAGGATGCGCCGGTAGTCGGTCAGCGGATGCAGCACGACGATGGTGTCCTGGCGCGCTTCGACCACTTCGTCGAGGTAACAGATGGCGCCCTCGCGCACCGCACGGGTCAGCGGGCCGTCGATCCAGCGTGTGCCATCGGCGCCGATGAGGAAGCGCCCGAGCAGGTCGCTGGCGGTCATGTCGTCGTGACAGGACACGGTAACCAGCGGCCGGCCCAGGCGCCAGGCCATGTGCTCGACGAAGCGTGTCTTGCCACAGCCGGTCGGCCCTTTGAGCATCACCGCCAGCTGGCGCGCGTGGCACTGCTCGAAGACCTGCACCTCGTCGGCATGCGGCTGGTACCAGGGCTCGGCAGCCGCAAACGGCAGGCGTTCGCCGCGCGGCATGGGCGAGACATTCATGTCGGTCACAGTACGTGCCGGGCCGGAGCGCTGGTCGGCTGCACCTCGTCCGTCTCGACCTCGATCCGTCGCGGGTGGCGGAAGAAGTCATAGATGAACAGCCCGACGCCGGTGGCGAAGATCGAGGCGGTGGCCACCAGCATGAGGAAGTGGATCTGGATCTTCAGCTGTGTGTCCAGGTAGCCCATGCCGAGGATGCGCTCCAGATAGACCTGACCGATGCCGGCGGTAGCGAACGACAGGGTCATGCCGAACATGCCGGCCAGCTGCAGCCAGAACGCCCAGTAGCCGATGGTGCCGCCTTCCTCTTCGCGGCCGCGGGTCAGCGACGGCAGGGCATAGACGATCATCGCCATCACGATCATCGCGTAGGCGCCGTAGAACGCGGCATGGCCGTGCATGGCGGTGATCAGCGTGCCGTGGGTCCACTTGTTGACGCTGGGGAAGGTGTGGGCAAAACCCAGCAGGCCTGCGCCGAACAGGGTGAACACCGCGCTGCCGAGGGTCCAGTGCAGCGCCAGCTTGTTCGGATGCGCCAGGCCCGAGCGGCGCATGGCGTAGTAGGCGTACATCGCCATGCCGATCAGCGCCAGCGGCTCCAGCGCGCTGAAGAAGCCGCCGAGCGGCAGCCAGTAACCGGGTACGCCGACCCAGTAATAGTGGTGCGCGGTGCCGAGTATGCCGGCGATGAACACCAGGCCGACAATCACGTACAGCCACTTCTCCATCACCTCGCGATCGGCGCCGGACAGGCGGATCAGCAGGTAGGCGAGGAAGCCGCCCTGGATCATCTCCCACACCCCTTCGACCCACAGGTGAATGGTCCACCAGCGGTAGTAGATCGACACCGTGTAGTTCTCGTAATGCAGCAGGGCCGGCAGGTAGAGCACCGCGGCGCTGGCCAGACCGAGCAACAGCACGCCCTCGGTAGTGGTGAAGCGGCCGGACTTCTTGATCGTCATGCCGATGTTGTAGAGGAAGATCAGCATGCAGATGACGATGACGATCTTGTGCGGCAGTGGCTGCTCCAGCAGCTTGTTGCCGGTGCCGAAGCGGAACAGGTAGCCGATGATGGCGCTGACGCCCATCACCACCCACAGGCCGAGCTGGATGTAGGCCAGCTTGGTGCTGTGCAGCTCGCTGCGCGATTCGTCCGGGACCATCCAGTAGGTGGCGCCCATGAAGCCGGTGAGCACCCAGACGATCAGCAGGTTGGTGTGAATCACCTTGGTGACGTCGAAGGGCAGCAGGTTCAGCAGCGGATCGGGGCCCAGGTATTTCGCTGCCGAGAGCAGGCCGAATACCAGTTGCAGGCCGAACAGCACCATTGCGACGGCGAAATACCAATAAGCGACGGACTGTGATTTGTAGCGCATAGCCTGACCTCTACAAGTGTCGTCCCGCGGCAGCTGCCGCTGTTATTTGAATGTCGCGAGGTACGCGACCAGTTGGTCGAGCTGCTCGTCGGTGAGCGACTGGGCGTAGGTATTCGGCATGAACGAGGTGCCGCCCGCCGAATACATGTCGCCCGGATGCAGATAGGTGCTGGGGGAGACGATGGACTCGCGGATGTACGCCTCGATGCTGTCGGCGCTGCCTTTGTAGTCCGCCGAGGCCATCGTCTGTTCGGCTCGCGAGGCGAGGCCCGCCAGCGTCGGCCCGGCCAGGTTCACGCCCGGCGCGATGGAGTGGCAGGCATTGCAGGCCGGGCTGGCGGTGCGGAACAGCGCCTCACCCTTGGCGATCGGATCCTCGGCGCCGCCGATCGGGCGTGCTCCCGGCGGCAGCGCGGCGTCGGCCTTGCCGGGCCCGGAAGCGTCCTGCTGCGCCAGCGTCAGGTCGGTGCCGGGAATCGACGAGCCGGTGACCAGGATCGGTCGCGGCGGCCAGCCTTGGTTGTCGACGTTGGCGACCCAGTCGAAGAAGGCGATCAGCGCGGCGATTTCCTCGTCGCTGAGGTTCTGGTTGGGCATCAGCCGGCGATGGCGCTGTTCGTCGTAGAACCTGCCTGGGTCCTTGAGAAAGGCAGTGAGGTAGGGCGCGCCGCGCAGCTGGGAAATCTTCGTGAGGTCTGGCGCGTAATAGGCGCCTTCGCCAAACAGGGTGTGGCAGTTGATGCAGTTCTTCGCGTGCCAGACGTCCTTGCCGCGAGTCACCTCGGGGGTGATGGTCTCGGCGTTGGTCAGCTTGGGAAACTGCCGGTGGCTGTCCACCGTGAGGCCGAGGAAGACCACCGTGGCGATGGCGGTGGAGATGACGGCGAAGGAGCGGGTTTGTCGTTTGTTCATTGAGATGCCTCAACGGCCGTCACACGCCGATGCCTGTCCAGTGGGTGATACCGATGCCGCCGGCGTACAGAATGGCAACCAGCATCAGCGCGAGGACCACGAAGCTGAGTATCCGTAGAGCTCTTTCCAAGGCCGCATTCCTCTGTGGAGTGACGTGGTGGGGGAAGTCCGGTGCTTGCGGCCGACGCGATCAGGGCGGTGCCGGCACGCGCAGGATGGTCACCAGCGTGACCGTATCGGTGATGGCCTGTAAGGCATGCTCGGCCTGGCCGGCCAGATAGATCATGTCGTTGGCGTGCAGCGTCTGCCGGCGCCCGTCGGCCTGGACCTCGATGCTGCCTTGCAGGCAATGGATGGTGATGGAGCCCGCCACGGCGTGGCTGGGAACGACATGCCCGGCATTGAGCACCAGACGCATGACCTCCAGCTCGGGCGTACTGACGAGGGCTTGCGACTTGAGTTCGGGAAGCTGGTCTGCACGCAGCAGATGGATCACTTCACCGGATCGGGCATGCTTCAGAGCCATGAGCGACATTCACTTTGGTCATGTCTTGCTCGAGGCTAGTAGAGGTGTCCGGGGTTGTCCAACCAGCCGGACGAGGGGGCCGTTGCGTCCAGGGCAATCCCGATGCGCCTGCACCGGGATCGCAGAGCCGCTTACTCGGGCTTCGGTGTGCTGGCGGTGCTTGCCGGCAGCAGCGGATAGGCGACCTGGGGCTGCTCGCCGGTGAGGCTGTGGAGGAAGGCGGTGATCGCACCGACCTCATCTTCGGAGAGCTGGCGGCCGAGCTGGCTGTCGCCCATGATCGCCACCGCCTGTTCCAGTTCCCAGACCTCGCCACTGTGGAAGTACGGCGGCGTCAGGGCGATGTTGCGCAGTGGCGCGGCGCGGAACACATATTCGTCGTTGGCGGTGTTGGTCACGGCGAAGCGGCCCTTGTCGCCTGTCGGCAGGATCTCCGCGCCCGGCTTCTTGATCACGCCGAACGGGAAGTAGCTCTGGCCGCCCAGGTTGACGCCGCTGTGGCAGGCGCTGCAGCCGACGTCCATGAACAGCGCGAGGCCTTTCTTCTGCTGATCATCCAGAGCCTTGTCCTCGCCCTTGAGGAAGCGGTCGAACGGCGAGTTCGGCGTGGTCAGGCTGACCTCGAAGGCCTCCAGCGCGTAGGCCATGTTGTCGAAGCTGACCGGGTCTTCGTCGTTGGGGAAGGCCTTGCCGAACTCGGCGACATACTCCGGGATGCTCTTGAGCGTGGCGACGACGCGCTCGGGCGTGCTGTTCATTTCGACGCTGGCTTGCACCGGGCCCTTGGCCTGTTCCTGCAGGTCCTTGGCGCGTCCGTCCCAGAACTGCGCGGCATTGAATACCGCGTTGAGCACGGTCGGCGAGTTGCGCGGGCCTTTCTGCCAGCCGTGACCGATGGAGGTCGGCACGTTGTCGCTGCCGCCGATGCTGAGGTTGTGGCAACTGTTGCAGCTGATGATGTGACTGCTGGACAGGCGCGGATCGAACCACAGCTTGTGGCCGAGCAATGCCTGGTTCTCGCTGACGGACTTGCCGCGAACTTCGGTGACCTTGGCTGGAATCGGCTTGAAGACGGCGTTGGCGCGCTCGCGCAGCTCGTCGGCATGCGCTGAGGCGGAAAAAAGTAGGCTGCTAAGCAACAGGGCGTGAGAGGGACGCATCACGATAGGTCTCCTTGTTTGGGAAGGCTCTAGCAAGCCCCTTTCGGCGGCGCGGACGGTTGACCTGAATCAAACCGACGGGGACATACGGCTGCGACCAAGTGTGTCGGCGTGTGACAGCGTGGTTCGGGTTCGCCTGTTCGTGCGATCGCGGACGCGGCTCGGCCCGAAGCACCGACGCTGCAGCCGGCAGCCTTGCGGCGTGTCGGTGGCGACGCCAGAATGGCGGCATCAATCGTGGCCCGCGTGCCATCCTCAAGGATTCCTGATGTCTGAAAATATCGCGGCCGGGCTGCGCCTGGCACCCGATGCGCTGACCCGTCCGTTCGACCCCAGCCAGTTCAACTTCACCAACACCGACGAGCTGGAGCCGTTCCTCGGCGTGCTTGGCCAGGAACGGGCGGTCGAGGCGTTGCAGTTCGGCGTGGCGATGCCGCGCCCCGGCTATAACGTCTACGTCATGGGCGAGCCGGGCACCGGTCGTTTCTCCTTCGTGCGCCGCTATCTGCGCGCCGAAGGCAAGCGCCTGCAGACGCCGGCCGACTGGCTGTACATCAACAATTTCGACGAACCGCGCGAGCCGCGTGTGCTCAAGCTGGAGCCGGGCAGTGCGGCGGCCTTCATCGCCGACATCAACCAGCTGATCGACAACCTGCTGGCGACCTTTCCGGCGGTGTTCGAGCACCCGAGCTTTCAGCAGAAGAAGAGCGCCATCGATCGCGCGTTCAATCAGCGCTACGACAAGGCGCTGGACATCATCGAAAAGCTCGCACTGGAGAAGGAGATCGCGCTGTACCGCGATGCCAGCAATATCGCCTTCACCCCGATGAAGGATGGCAAGGCGCTGGACGAAGCCGATTTCGCCCTGCTGCCCGAAGCCGAGCGCGAGCGCTACCACAACGATATTTCCGCGCTGGAGGTACGCCTGAACGAGGAGCTGGCCAGCCTGCCGCAGTGGAAGCGCGAGTCGACCAATCAGCTGCGCCTGCTCAATGACGAAACCATCAGCCAGGCGTTACAGCCGCTGCTGGCGCCGTTGTCGCAGAAGTATGCGGAGAACGCCGGGGTCGAGGCCTATCTGCAAGCGGTGCAGGTCAACCTGCTGAAGACGGTGGTCGAGCAGTTGGTGGACGAGAATCGCCCGGAAGCGCAGAGCCGGGTGCTGCTGGAGGAGCAGTACAGCCCGAGTCTGATGGTCGGCCACAGCCTCGACGCCGGTGCGCCGGTGGTCTTCGAGCCGCATCCGACCTACGACAACCTGTTCGGCCGCATCGAATACAACACCGATCAGGGCGCGCTCTACACCAGCTACCGGCAATTGCGCCCTGGTGCGCTGCATCGCGCCAACGGCGGCTTTCTCATGCTCGAGGCGGAGAAACTGCTCGGCGAACCCTTCGTCTGGGAGGCGCTCAAGCGTGCCCTGCAGTCACGCAAGCTGAAGATGGAGTCGCCGCTGGCCGAGCTCGGTCGTCTGGCCACGGTGACGCTGACGCCCGAAGTGATTCCGCTCAACGTCAAGGTGATCATCATCGGCTCGCGGCAGCTGTACTACACGCTGCAGGACCTGGACCCGGACTTCCAGGAGATGTTCCGGGTGCTGGTGGACTTCGACGAGGACATCCCGCTGGCCGAGGACAGCCTCGAGCAGTTCGCCCAACTGCTCAAGACCCGCACCTCGGAGGAGGGCATGGCGCCGCTGAGCGCCGCCGCGGTGGCGCGGCTGGCGACTTACAGCGCGCGGCTGGCTGAGCACCAGGGGCGGCTGTCGGCGCGTATCGGCGATCTGTTCCAGCTGGTCAGCGAGGCCGACTTCATCCGTCAGCTGGCCAAGGACGCGGTGACGGACGTCGGCCACATCGAACGTGCGCTGAAGGCCAAGGCGACGCGCACCGGCCGGGTGTCGGCGCGCATCCTCGATGACATCCTCGCCGGCGTGATCCTGATCGACAGCGAAGGCGCGGCCATCGGCAAGTGCAACGGGCTGACGGTACTGGAGGTGGGCGATTCGGCGTTCGGCATGCCGGCGCGCATTTCCGCCACCGTCTATCCAGGCGGCTCGGGCATCGTCGACATCGAGCGCGAGGTTAACCTCGGCCAGCCGATCCACTCCAAGGGCGTGATGATCCTCACCGGCTATCTCGGCAGCCGCTATGCGCAGGAGTTTCCGCTGGAGATCTCGGCGAGCATCGCGCTGGAGCAGTCGTACGGTTATGTCGACGGCGACAGCGCCTCGCTGGGCGAGTGCTGCGCGCTGATTTCCGCGCTGTCGCGCACGCCGCTCAAACAGTGTTTCGCCATCACTGGCTCGATCAACCAGTTCGGCGAGGTCCAGGCGGTTGGCGGGGTCAACGAGAAGATCGAGGGCTTCTTCCGCCTCTGCGAGGCGCGCGGGCTGACCGGCGAGCAGGGCGTGATCATTCCTTTCGCCAACGTCGCTACGCTGATGCTCGACGAGCGGGTACTCGAGGCGGTTCGCTGCGAGCGCTTCCACGTCTACGCGGTGCGTCAGGTCGATGAGGCGCTGTCGCTGCTGGTCGGCGAGCAGGTGGGCGCAGCGGACGAGCAGGGGCGCTTTCCGTCCGGCAGCGTGAATGCGCGCGTGGTGGAACGGCTGCGCGATATCGCTGCCATCGGTCTGGAAGACGACGACAAGCCGGAAGAGGTTCGCCCGGCTGGCGCGAAGGCGCCGGAGGAAGAAGGCAAATAGATGGCACTTTTCGCCTAACAAGCGGAACGATAGCGCAGGCGGCGGGTCTACCGGGCAGGCTCCATTTACCGTCCATCCACAGGTTTATCCACAGCCGGTGGGGATAAGCAGGCTGCCTGGCAGCGCTGGCCTTCGGCGTTGCGGCAGCCAGGTTGCGAGGACCGCCGCCATGTCGCACGCGCTATGCCTGAATCGTCAATGCCTGGGTCTGGTGACCCGTATCGAATGCATGATCCGCCCGCTGGCGGGCGGTAACGGTCTGTGGACGCTGCTCTGTGCGGCCGGTCTGGCCGATTCGCAGCCCACAGCGATAAAGGTGCAGGGTCCGTTCCGCGGACCGCGCATGGCCGAGTCGGTGCTGGAGATGATCGCCAGCAACCTGCAGGGGCAGGGCTATTGCCCCTCCGAGGATCCGGCCATCTGGCAGTTGCACATGCAAGCCGAGCTGCGCCGGGTCAACGCCAATCAGGCGCGCTTCCTGGGCGGGTGGGAGTCCCAGCCGGAGAGATGACACGCCGTGCGGGTCATGCTCGCGCAGCGGCAGCGCCTGAACAGTGTCGATTCTTTCGGGCTGTTATCCACAGCGTAATATCGCGGCACATCCTCGACTTGTCCGTCATTTCGTGCTGCGTATACTCGCCAGCCGAATTTCCTCCCTGGTTGTGAGAGCCCCATGGAACGCTTTCTTGAAAACACCATGTATGCGGCGCGCTGGCTGCTGGCGCCTATCTATTTCGGTCTGGCGTTTGCGCTGTTGGCGCTGGCGATCAAGTTCTTCCAGGAAATATTTCACATCCTGCCGGCGATCCTCGCGCTCAGTGAGGCCGAACTGATCCTCAAGCTGCTGTCGCTGATCGACATGGCGCTGGTTGGCGGTCTGCTGGTGATGGTGATGATTTCCGGCTATGAGAATTTTGTGTCCCAGCTGGATATCGCCGAGGGCAAGGAGAAGCTCGACTGGCTCGGCAAGATGGACTCCGGCTCGCTGAAGATGAAGGTCGCGGCGTCCATCGTCGCGATTTCTTCGATTCACCTGCTGCGCATGTTCATGGACGCCCAGCAGCTGGAGAGCGAGAAGCTGATGTGGTACGTGATCATTCATCTGACCTTCGTGCTTTCGGCGTTCGTCATGGGCTACCTGGACAAGCTCACCAAGCACTGACGTCGTCTGGGTCGCAGGCGCGGAGAGGGCGGCGAGCTGTGCTAGGCTAGCGACCCTTTTCGCCTTTCGGAGCCTCGGCATGACCGAACTCAACCTCTCTACCGACGAAACCCGCGTGAGCTACGGCATCGGCCGCCAGCTGGGCGATCAGCTGCGCGACAACCCGCCGCCGGGGGTCAGCCTGGATGCGGTGATCGCCGGTATTCGCGATGCGTTCGCCGGAGCTGCCAGCCAGGTCAGTCCGCAGGAACTCAACGCCAGCTTCGCCGTCATTCGCGAGCGCATGCAGGCCGAAGCGCAGCAGAAGGCCGAGGCGGCTGCTGCCGAGGGGCGCGCCTTCCTGGCTGAAAATGCCCAGCGTGACGGCGTCACGGTGCTGGCGTCCGGCCTGCAGTACGAAGTGCTCGTGACCGGTGAGGGCGCTCGTCCGACTCGCGAAGACAACGTGCGCACGCATTACCATGGCACCCTGATCGATGGCAGCGTGTTCGACAGTTCCTACGAGCGCGGCCAGCCGGCCGAATTTCCGGTCGGTGGCGTGATCGCTGGCTGGACCGAGGCTCTGCAGCTGATGAATGCCGGCAGCAAATGGCGTCTCTACGTGCCCAGCGAACTGGCCTACGGTGCCCAGGGCGTCGGCAGCATCCCGCCGCACAGCGTGCTGGTGTTCGATGTCGAGCTGCTCGACGTGCTCTGATTCGCAGGCGGCAGTTCGTGCCGCCTCGCTTCGCTACGGGCGCAAGGCCCGGGCATAGCTGTACAGGAACAGGTTGCGTACCTGTTCCTTGAGCACACAGGGTTCACTGGTGCTCAGCTCGTGCAGATCCAGGTCTCCCTGCTCGCGCAGTTCCTCCAGAGCTTCGCCTTCCAGCGATACGCAGACTGTTCCCGTTTGCCGGTCGAGTATGCGCAGGTAGGGTTGTGGTCGGTCCAGCCAGGCATCGATCAGATAAGTCATGCGGCACCTCCAGTTGAATGTATTAATGAGAATAATTGTTATTAGCAGGAGTGCAAGCGCAGAAAGACCACCGTGCGAAGGGTGGTCTGGAAAAGGAGGGATTGGATTTCGCTAGCGCCGACTGGCGCGAAGGTGGCTCGCTTAGTGAGTGCGGGCGATGGCGAAACGGCTCAGTTCCACCAGCGCATCGCGGTAGTGGTTGGCGGGAATGAGTTCCAGGCAGCCAATGGCGCGCTCGACATGGTCGCGTGCCAGCTGTGCGGTATAGGCCAGTGCACCCGAGGCTTCGACCGCGCTGCGGATGCTTTCCAGATCTTCGACGCCGCCCTTCTGAATTGCGCGACGAACCAGTTCGGCCTGTTCCGCGGTGCCTTCGCGCATGGTGTAAATCAGCGGTAGCGTGGGTTTGCCTTCGGCCAGATCGTCGCCGACGTTCTTGCCCAGGGTTTCCGCGTCGCCCTGGTAGTCCAGCAGGTCATCGACCAGCTGGAAGGCGATGCCGAGCTGGTCGCCGAAGGTGCGCAGGGCTTCGCATTGCTCTGCGGTCGCGCCCGCCAGAGTAGCAGCACTATGGGTGGATGCTTCAAAGAGCATCGCGGTCTTGCCGCGAATCACTTCCATGTAGATGGCTTCGGTCGTGCTGGCGTCGCGAACCTTCGATAGTTGCAGCACTTCGCCTTCGGCGATCACGCGGGTTGCCTGGGAAATGATGCGCATGACCGGCATCGAGCCGAGTTCGACCATCATTTCGAACGAGCGGGCATAGAGGAAGTCGCCCACCAGTACGCTCGGCGCATTGCCCCAGAGGGCATTGGCCGTCGAGCGGCCACGGCGCATGCCGGACATGTCGACTACGTCGTCATGCAGCAGTGTTGAGGTGTGCAGGAACTCGATGATTGCCGCCAGCAGACGCAACTGATCGCCCTTATGCCCCAGCGCGCTGCCGCTGAGTAGCACCAGCAGGGGGCGTAGACGCTTGCCCCCCGCCGAGGTGATATAGTCCCCGATCTTTTCCACCAGCGGAACGCGCGAGGTCAGTTGCTTGCGAATGATGCCGTCGACAGCGGCAAAATCGTCGGCCACTACCTGGTAGAAAGACTGGGGTTGCATCAGGGACTCCTCGCAGATTGCGCGGCATGCTATGAGTCGGCTCTGGCACTGTCAAGGCGAGCGCCGCTGGGCCTTGCGCCGCCATTGTCACGTGCGTACAATCGCGGACCCTGAACTTTCCCCACGGGCATTTCCCTGCCTTACGCAATTGCACGGGCGTCTCATCCGGCCCCATGCAGCCATGCCAGCCACCAATACCTTCTATAAAGCGCTGGGTGAGCAGGATCAACGGAGATACACAGATGTACGCAGTTATTGTGACCGGCGGCAAGCAGTACAAGGTTGCCGAAGGCGAATTCCTCAAGATTGAAAAACTCGAAGTTCCGACTGGCGAGGCTGTCACTTTCGATCGCGTTCTGCTGGTTGGCAACGGCGACGACGTGAAGATCGGCGCTCCGGTGGTCGACGGTGCCAAGGTTACCGCTGAGGTGGTTGCCCAGGGTCGCCACGACAAGGTCACTATCATCAAGTTCCGTCGTCGTAAGCATCACATGAAGCGTCAGGGCCACCGTCAGTGGTTCACTGAGGTCAAAATCACCGGTATTCAGGGCTAATCGGGCCTGAATCCCCCTACAGGAGTATTGAACTCATGGCACACAAAAAAGCTGGCGGTAGTACCCGCAACGGTCGCGATTCCGAAAGCAAACGCCTTGGCGTGAAGATGTTTGGTGGCCAGGTCATCAAGGCCGGCAACATCATCGTTCGCCAGCGTGGCACCCAGTTCCACGCCGGTTATGGCGTTGGCATGGGCAAGGATCACACCCTCTTCGCCAAGGTCGAAGGTGTGGTCAAGTTCGAAGTGAAGGGCGCTTTTGGCCGTCGCTACGTGAGCGTCGTCGCAGCCTAACTGCGGCGTTGCTGGAAAAGCCCTGTCATGCGACGGGGCTTTTTTGTTTCTGTATCCTGTGAGGCTCTTGCAAAACGCTGTATGCCTCAGCGTTTTTGCAAGATCCTTACGTTTCTGTTTCCTAAGCCCGTCCTGTGACGGGAGGCGTTCCCATGAAATTCGTCGATGAAGTATCGATTTTTGTAAAGGCCGGCGACGGCGGCAACGGCATGATGAGCTTCCGGCGTGAGAAGTTCATCGAGAAGGGCGGCCCCAACGGTGGCGATGGCGGTGATGGTGGCTCGGTCTATCTCGAGGCCGACGAGAATCTCAACACTCTGGTGGACTACCGCTACACCCGTCGCTTCCATGCGCAGAACGGGCAGAAGGGTGGCAGCACCGACTGTACTGGCGCCAAGGGCGAGGATTTGATTCTGCCGGTGCCGGTGGGCACCACGGTCATCGATGCTGCGACCCAGGAAATCATGGGTGATCTGACCAAGGCGGGTCAGCGCCTGCTGGTGGCGCAGGGTGGCTGGCATGGGCTGGGCAATACCCGTTTCAAATCCAGCACCAACCGTGCGCCGCGGCAGACCACGCCGGGCAAGCCGGGGGATGCGCGTGATCTCAAGCTGGAGCTGAAGGTGCTGGCCGACGTCGGCCTGCTGGGGTTGCCGAACGCCGGAAAGAGCACCTTTATTCGCTCGGTTTCTGCGGCCAAACCGAAAGTTGCCGACTACCCGTTCACCACGCTGGTGCCGAATCTCGGTGTGGTCAGCGTGGGGCGCTACAAGAGCTTCGTCATCGCCGATATTCCTGGGTTGATCGAGGGGGCGGCAGAGGGTGCCGGACTGGGCATTCGCTTCCTCAAGCACCTGGCGCGTACCCGTTTGCTGCTGCATCTGGTCGATATGGTGCCGCCGGATGGCAGTGATCCGGCCGATGCCGCCGAGGTCATCCTGCGCGAGCTGGAGAAGTTCAGTCCGGCGCTGATGCAGCGTGATCGTTGGTTGGTGCTGAACAAGGCTGATCAGCTGCTCGACGAGGAGCGCGAGGAGCGCATGCGTCAGGTGGTCGAGCGGCTGGACTGGAAGGGACCGGTGTTCGTGATCTCGGCGCTGGAAAGCGACGGTACCGAGGCGTTGGCTCAGGCGATCATGCGCTATCTCGATGAGCGTACGCTGCGTATTGCCGAGGACCCGCAATATGCCGAGGCGCTGGCCGAGCTCGATCGTCAGATTGAGGACGAGGCGCGTGCACGTCTGCAGGAGCTGGACGACCAGCGAGCGCTGCGTCGCGCG
The DNA here is from genome assembly GCF_036701605.1 of Pseudomonas sp. FIP_A4. Classification (NCBI taxonomy): domain Bacteria; kingdom Pseudomonadati; phylum Pseudomonadota; class Gammaproteobacteria; order Pseudomonadales; family Pseudomonadaceae; genus Pseudomonas; species Pseudomonas sp. FIP_A4. Next base: position 68,023 of record NZ_JAYDXP010000112.1, read on the forward strand.
GGCGTCAAGGCAGCTGACGAGGTCGATGATGACGACTTCGATGACGATGATGATGACGAGGGTGGTGCCGAGATCTTCTACGTGCGCTGAGTTTGAGCGCACGGCAAGCAGATTCGGGTGAGAGGTCGGGAAGGCGTGCTCATGCGTGGCCGCCCCGGAAAGGTTTTGGCCGAATGACAAGGCGGGAACGATGCGGGACAAGGTGAGCGGTGCGCGGCGCTGGGTGGTGAAAATCGGCAGTGCGCTGCTGACCGCCGATGGGCGTGGTCTCGATCAGGCAGCAATGGCGGTTTGGGTGGACCAAATGGTGGCCTTGCGTGCTGCCGGTGTCGAGCTGGTGCTAGTGTCGTCGGGTGCGGTGGCTGCCGGCATGAGTCGTCTGGGCTGGGCGGCGCGGCCGAAGGCTGTGCATGAGTTGCAGGCGGCTGCGGCAGTCGGGCAAATGGGATTGATCCGTGCGTGGGAGTCGAGTTTTGCGCGTTGCAATCAGCAGACGGCGCAGATCCTGGTAACCCACGACGACCTTTCTGATCGCAAGCGCTACCTCAACGCGCGCAGTACGCTGCGCACGCTGATTGATCTCGGTGTGGTGCCGGTGATCAACGAGAACGACACCGTCGTCACCGACGAAATCCGCTTTGGCGACAACGACACGCTTGCTGCCTTGGTGGCCAATCTGGTCGAGGCTGATTTACTGGTCATTCTTACCGATCGTGACGGCATGTTCGATGCTGATCCGCGGACCAATCCTGATGCCAACCTCATCAGTGAGGCGCGTGCCGACGATCCGGCGCTGGATGCCGTTGCCGGTGGCGCCGGGGGTGCGCTGGGGCGTGGCGGTATGCAGACCAAGTTGCGCGCGGCGCGACTGGCGGCGCGCTCCGGTGCGCATACGGTGATTGTCGGCGGGCGCATCGAGCAGGTGCTTGCACGGCTCAAGGCTGGCGAACGCCTGGGGACGTTGCTCGCGCCCGAGTGCAGTCGGCACGCGGCGCGCAAACAATGGCTGGCGGGGCATCTGCAAACGCGCGGTACCCTGACGCTGGATGAGGGCGCCGTGTATGCGCTGCGTCAGGGCAATCGCAGCCTCTTGCCGGTCGGTGTGAGGGCGGTGCAGGGCAGTTTTCGTCGCGGTGAGATGGTGGTCTGTGTCGGTCCGCAGGGCGAAGAGGTCGCGCGCGGTCTGGTGAACTACAGCGTTGCCGAGGCGCAGCGAATCCTCGGGCGCCCATCGGATGAAATCGAAAAGTTGCTCGGCTATGTCGATGAGCCGGAGCTGGTGCATCGCGACAACATGATTCTGGTCTGAGGTGGCTATGCGTGCTGCTTTCGTGGGGCTGGCGGCGGGATTGGCGTTGTCGGGGCTGGCAATGGCCGAAGAGATCGGCTCGGTCGATACGGTATTCAAATGGCTTGGGCCGAATCACAAGATCGTGGTCGAGGCCTTCGATGACCCCAAGGTTGCGGGTGTGACCTGTTATCTGTCGCGCGCAAAAACCGGCGGGATCAAGGGTGGGCTCGGGTTGGCCGAGGATCGGGCAGAGGCCTCGATCGCCTGTCGTCAGGTCGGGCCGATTCGCTTTGCCGAGAAGCTCGAGGATGGTGAGGTGGTCTTCAAAGAGCGGACGTCGCTGGTGTTCAAGACCATGCAGGTGGTGCGCTTCTTCGATGAGTCGCGCAATACGCTGGTGTATCTGGTCTATAGCGATCGCGTGATCGAGGGTAGTCCGCAGAATGCAGTGACGGCGATTCCGGTGCTGCCTTGGTCGACTGCCCGCTGATCCGCGCTGGCAGTGCATAAAGATAAAAGTGAAGATATGAAAAAACCGGCGCAAGGCCGGTTTTTTCAAAGAACTTGCAGCGTAATCAGGCTGCGGCAGCTTCGCCGAGGGCCTTGATGTGGCCGTTCAGGCGGCTCTTGTGGCGAGCAGCTTTGTTCTTGTGAATGATGCCTTTGTCGGCCATGCGGTCAATGACCGGTACGGCTGCGGTGTAGGCTGCGCGGGCCTTGTCCAGGTCCTTGGCGTCGATGGCCTTGACCACATTCTTGATGTAGGTGCGGACCATGGAGCGCAAGCTGGCGTTGTGGCTGCGACGCTTCTCAGCCTGAATTGCGCGTTTTTTGGCGGAAGGGCTGTTGGCCACCGTCGAACTCCTCGAAAACGTGGGGATTGCAAAGCAAATAAGGCCGCGAATCATGCCGATGCGTCACGCGCTTGTCAAGCCTGTGTCGCGGGCGCGCGAAGCTGGTCGGACAGGTGGGCTGCGGCTAAACTCGCCGCCTCGTTGCGTGTCGTATCTGGCCAACGAACCGGCCGGCGCGAACGCGTCATGCCGAAACCCGCTGCGATTCCAGGAAAGACTGATGTCCGAAAACAACGGCAAGGGCGGATTGTTGCGCTCCAGCGCGGTGGTCAGTGCCATGACGCTGCTGTCGCGCGTGCTGGGTATGGTACGCGATATGGTCGTGGCCAGCTATTTTGGCTCTGGGGCGGCGGCGGATGCCTTCTTCATCGCCTTCAAGATCCCCAACTTCCTGCGCCGGCTGTTCGCCGAAGGAGCTTTCGCTCAGGCGTTCGTGCCGGTGCTGTCGGAGTATCGCGCCAAGCGCTCCCTGGCGGAGGTCAAGCAGCTGGTCGATCGCACGGCTGGCATGCTCGGCCTGGTGCTGGCCGGCCTGACCGCCGTGGGCGTGCTGTTTGCGCCCTATGTGGTGATGGTGTTCGCGCCGGGCTTCCATGACGATCCGGCGAAGATGCAATTGGCCGGCGATCTGCTGCGCATCACTTTTCCCTACCTGCTGCTGATTTCGCTCACCGCCTTCACGTCCGGAGTGCTCAACAGCTACGGGCATTTCGCTGTGCCCGGCTTCACTCCCGTGCTGCTGAATATCTGCATGATCGTCTCGGCGGTATTCCTGACGCCGTATTTCGATCAGCCGGTGATGGCGCTGGCCTGGGGGGTCTTCATTGCTGGTTTCGCCCAGCTGACGTTCCAGTTGCCCTACGTGGCGAAGTTGGGATTGCTACCTAGGCCCAGGTTCAAACCGGGCGACGAGGGGGTGCGGCGGATCATGTTGCTGATGGTGCCGGCATTGTTCGGCGTGTCGGTCAGCCAGATCAACCTGTTGCTGGATACTGTGCTGGCCTCGTTCCTGCAGACTGGCAGTGTCTCGTGGTTGTACTACGCCGACCGCCTGTCCGAGTTGCCGTTGGGCGCGTTCGGCATCGCCATCGGTACGGTGATCCTGCCCAGTCTGTCGCGTCAGCATGCCAGTGACGATCCGCAGGCGTTTTCCTCCACGCTCGATTGGGCGCTGCGGATGGTCCTGCTGGTGGGCGTGCCTGCCGCGCTGGCGCTCGGCATCCTTGCCGAGCCGATGATTGCCGGGCTGTTCTTTTACGGGGCGATGACGGAGGAGGCGGTGGTCCAGTCGGCTCGCGCGTTGCAGGCGTACTCGCTTGGCGTGCTGGCGTTCATGCTGATCAAGGTGCTGGCCCCGGGATTCTTCGCTCGTCAGGATCTGAAGACGCCGGTGCGCGTGGCGATCATCTGTATGGTCGCGAACATGGTGATGAATCTGATTCTGATCTGGCCGCTCAAGCACGTCGGCCTGGCGCTGGCGACCTCGCTGTCGTCGATGCTGAACGCGTTCCTGCTGTTCTGGGGGCTCTACAAGATCGGTGTCTATCGACCCGCTGCCGGGTGGTGGCTGTTTGCGCTGCGCCTGGCTGGCGGTTGCGCAGCCATGGTGGCGGTGGTCTGGTGGCTCAATGTGCCCTCGTCGGAATGGTTCGCCTGGGGCTGGCAGCAGCGGGCGCTGCGTCTGACGCTGCTGATTTGTGCCGGGTTGGCGGCATTCGTTGCCGGCCTGGTGATGCTCGGTCTGCGACCGCGGCATTTTCGCCACTGATCGCACCGGGCGGTAGGGAGCAAACCTGTCCGGGATGCTCCGCACATGCGTATAATCGGCCACTTTTCAAGCAAGAAGTGCGTATGCAGCTGGTTCGAGGCCTTCACAACCTGCGCCCCCGGCATCGGGGTTGCGTCGCCACCATCGGCAACTTCGACGGCGTGCACCGGGGGCATCAGGCCATCCTGGCGCGTCTGCGCGAGCGTGCAGCCGAATTGGGCGTGCCCAGTTGCGTGGTCATCTTCGAGCCACAGCCGCGTGAATTCTTCGCTCCGGACAAGGCGCCCGCGCGTCTGACTCGTCTGCGCGAAAAACTCTGCCTGCTGAGCGAGCAAGGTGTCGACCGGGTGCTGTGCCTGGCCTTCAATCGGCGACTGCGCGAGCTGAGCGCCGCCGAGTTCGTTCATGCCACCCTCGTGCAGGGGCTGGGGGTGCGCCATTTGGAGGTGGGGGACGACTTCCGCTTCGGTTGCGACCGCGCCGGCGACTTTGATTTTCTGCGCAAGGCCGGCGCCGCCGAGGGCTTCACCGTCGAGGCGGCGACCACCATCGAGGTGGATGGCGAGCGGGTCAGCAGCACGCGCGTGCGTCAGGCATTGGCTGGCGGAGATCTGCAGGCGGTCGAGGCGCTACTGGGTCGGCCGTTCAGCCTGGGCGGACGGGTGATACACGGGCAGAAGCTCGGCCGCCAGCTCGGCGCGCCAACCGCCAATATCCAGCTCAAGCGCCGCAGCACGCCGCTGAGCGGGGTGTTCGTGGTCAGCCTGGAGCTGGATGGCGGGCAACTGGCTGGCGTTGCCAACATCGGCACGCGCCCGTCCGTCGAGAGCGATGGCAAGCCGCATCTGGAGGTGCATCTGCTCGACTATCAGGGTGACCTGTACGGCCGGCGGGTATGCGTAACCTTTCATCGCAAGCTGCGCGACGAGCAGCGTTTCGCCTCGCTGGAGGCACTCAAGACGGCGATAGACGCGGATATCGCCGCCGCCCGCGCTTATTGGCGGGCTTCACTCACCCACGAGTCAGGACTGAAATGACCGATTACAAAGCGACCCTCAATCTGCCGTCCACGGCATTTCCGATGAAGGCCGGTCTGCCACAGCGCGAGCCGGAGATTCTGCAGCGCTGGAACAGCATCGACCTGTACCGGAAGCTGCGGCAGATCGGCGAAGGTCGCCCGAAATTCGTCCTGCACGATGGCCCGCCCTACGCGAACGGCAATATCCACATCGGCCACGCGGTGAACAAGGTCATCAAGGACATGATCGTCCGGTCGCGCACCCTGGCCGGCTTCGATGCGCCTTATGTACCGGGCTGGGACTGCCACGGCCTGCCCATCGAGCACAAAGTCGAGACCACCTTCGGCAAGAACCAGCCGGCGGACCTGACCCGCGAGCGCTGCCGCACCTACGCCGCCGAGCAGATCGAAGGGCAGAAGGCCGACTTCATCCGTCTCGGCGTGCTCGGCGACTGGGACAATCCCTACAAGACAATGGATTTCGCCAACGAAGCTGGCGAGATCCGCGCCCTGGCGAAGATGGTCGAGGGTGGCTTCGTCTTCAAGGGACTGAAGCCGGTGAACTGGTGCTTCGATTGCGGTTCGGCCCTGGCCGAAGCGGAAGTCGAATACCAGGACAAGAAATCCGATGCTATCGACGTGGCCTTTGCCGTTGAAGATGCCGACAAGCTCGCGGCCGCCTTCGGTGTTGCTGATCTAGCCAAGCCGGCCAGCATCGTCATCTGGACCACCACGCCCTGGACCATCCCTGCGAACCAGGCGCTCAACGTTCACCCCGAGTTCATCTATGCGCTGGTCGACACCGGCGAACGGCTGTTGGTGCTGGCCGAGGAGCTGGTGGAGTCCTGCCTGCAACGTTATGGCCTGAGCGGCGAGATCGTCGCTCGCTGCGAAGGTCGCGCGCTGGAGCTGATCCGCTTCCGCCACCCGTTCTACGAGCGCTTCTCGCCGGTCTATCTGGCCGAGTACGTGGAAACCGGCGCGGGCACCGGCATCGTTCACTCGTCGCCGGCCTATGGCGAGGATGACTTCCGCACCTGCAAGCACTACGGCATGGAGAACGACGACATTCTCAGCCCGGTGCAGAGCCACGGCGTATACGTCGCGGACCTGCCGTTCTTCGGCGGCCAGTTCATCTGGAAGGCCAACCCGGCCATCGTCGAGAAACTGCGTGAAGTCGGTGCGCTGCTCAAGCACGAGGCTATCCAGCACAGCTACATGCATTGCTGGCGACATAAGACGCCGCTGATCTACCGCGCCACCGCGCAGTGGTTTGTTGGCATGGACAAGGTCGCTCACGACGGCAGCTCGCTGCGCCGCCGCGCGCTGGATGCCATTGAGCAGACCCAGTTCGTCCCGGCCTGGGGTCAGGCGCGTCTGCACGGCATGATTGCTGGGCGCCCCGACTGGTGCATCTCGCGTCAGCGCAACTGGGGCGTGCCGATCCCGTTCTTCCTGCACAAGGAAAGCGGCGAGCTGCATCCGCGCACGGTCGAACTGATGGAGCAGGTCGCCCAGCGCGTCGAGCGCGAGGGCATTGAGGCTTGGTTCAAGCTCGATCCGGCCGAGCTGCTCGGCGACGAGGCCGGGCAGTACGAGAAGACCAACGACACGCTGGACGTCTGGTTCGACTCCGGCACCACTCACTGGCACGTGATGCGCGGTTCGCATCCGATGGGCCACGACGAAGGCCCGCGCGCCGATCTCTATCTGGAAGGCTCCGACCAGCATCGCGGCTGGTTCCATTCGTCGTTGCTGACTGGCGCCGCCATTGATGGTCACGCGCCATACCGCGGCCTGCTGACCCACGGCTTCACCGTGGACGAGAACGGCCGCAAGATGTCCAAGTCCCTGGGCAACGTCATTGCCCCGCAGGAAATCACCGACAGCATGGGCGCCGATATCCTGCGCCTGTGGGTTTCGGCCACCGACTATTCGGGCGAGATGGCGGTGTCCACGCAGATCCTGCAGCGCAGCGCTGATGCCTACCGGCGCATCCGCAACACCGCGCGCTTCCTGCTTTCCAACCTCGACGGCTTCGACCCGACACAGCACATGGTGGGCAACGGCCAGCTGATCGCCCTGGATCGCTGGGCCATCGACCGTGCCCTGTTGCTGCAGCGTGAAATCGAGGAAGCCTACGAGACCTACAAGTTCTGGAACGTCTACCAGAAAGTGCACAACTTCTGTGTGCAGGAGTTGGGCGGTTTCTACCTCGACATCATCAAGGACCGCCAGTACACCACCGGTGCCGACAGCCTGCCACGGCGTTCCTGCCAGACCGCGCTGTACCACATCGCCGAGGCGCTGGTGCGCTGGATCGCGCCGATCCTGGCGTTTACCGCCGAGGAAATCTGGCAATACCTGCCGGGCCAGCGCAACGAGTCGGTGATGCTCAACACCTGGTATCAGGGGCTGACCGAGTTGCCGGAAGGCTTCGAGCTCGATCGCGCGTTCTGGGACAAGGTCATGGCGGTCAAGGCAGCGGTGAACAAGGAGCTGGAAAACCAGCGCAACGCCAAGACCATTGGCGGCAACCTGCAGGCGGAAGTCACGCTGTACGCCGATGAGTCGCTGGCGGCCGAGCTGGCCAAGCTGGGCGACGAGCTGCGTTTCGTACTGATCACCTCCGCAGTCGAAGTCGCTCCTCTGGCGCAGGCACCGGCCGCCGCGGTGGACAGCGAGCTGACCGGCCTCAAACTGGTGGTTCGCAAGACGGAACATGCCAAGTGCGGGCGCTGCTGGCACCACCTGCCGGACGTCGGCAGCCATGCGGCGCATCCGGAAATCTGCGGTCGCTGCGTGGAAAACATCGAAGGTGCTGGCGAGGTGCGTCACCATGCGTGATGCGTTTTCGGAGGCACGGCAATGACCAGCCGTCTCGGCAAGCTCGCCTGGCTCTGGCTCAGCGTGCTGGTGATCGTGGTCGATCAAGTCACGAAGCACTGGTTCGAGGCCAATTTCAGCCTGTACCAGAAGGTCGATGTCATCCCCGGCTATTTCGCCTGGACGTTGGCCTACAACACCGGAGCGGCCTTCAGTTTTCTCGCCGATCACAACGGCTGGCAGCGCTGGCTGTTCGCCGTGATCGCCATTGGCGTGAGCGTCGTGCTGGTGGTCTGGATGAAGCGCTTGAAGGCCAGCGAGACCTGGCTAGCAGTAGCGTTGGCGCTGGTGCTGGGCGGTGCGCTGGGCAATCTCTACGATCGCGTGGTGCTGGGCCACGTGGTCGATTTCATCCTGGTGCATTGGCAGAACCGCTGGTATTTCCCAGCCTTCAATATCGCCGATAGCGCCATCACCGTAGGCGCCCTGATGCTGGCGTTGGACATGCTCAAGGGCAATAAGACCGGAGAATCCGCACATGACTGAACAGCGCATCGGGCCGGACAAGGAAGTCACCCTGCATTTCGCGCTCAGCCTGGAAACAGGCGAGCTGGTCGACAGTACGTTTGATAAGAAGCCTGCCACCTTCAAGGTGGGCGACGGCAACTTGCTGCCTGGCTTCGAGCAGCAGCTCTACGGTTTCAAAGCCGGTGACAAGCGCACCTTGCAGATTGCCCCGGAACAGGGCTTCGGTCAGGTCAACCCACAGAACGTGCAGGTGATGCCGCGCAGCCAGTTCGAGGGCATGGAGCTGTCCGAGGGCCTGATGGTGAGTTTTCAGGACGCCGCACGCACCGAACTGCCGGGCGTGGTGAAGGCGTTCGACGAGCGCCAGGTCACGGTTGATTTCAACCATCCGCTGGCCGGCAAGACGCTGACCTTCGAAGTCGAGATCATCGACGTTCGCCCGGTCTAACCTGGTCGGGGCTGGCGGGCATCCGCTGGCCACTGTGATTGCAGGATTAGCTGAGCTGTAGTGTTACTCCTCCTTCGTTTTCAAGCTCCGCGCGCCGAGACCCACTATGCAAATCAAACTCGCCAACCCCCGCGGCTTCTGTGCCGGCGTCGACCGTGCGATCGAGATCGTCAACCGTGCGCTCGAAGTGTTCGGCCCGCCGATCTACGTGCGCCACGAGGTAGTGCATAACAAGTTCGTGGTGGAAGACCTGCGAGAGCGCGGCGCGGTATTTGTCGAAGAGCTGGATCAGGTTCCGGACGACGTCATCGTCATCTTCAGCGCCCACGGCGTTTCCCAGGCGGTTCGCCAGGAGGCAGACAAGCGCGGTTTGAAGGTCTTCGACGCGACCTGTCCGCTGGTGACGAAGGTGCATCTGGAAGTGGCCAAGTACAGCCGGGAAGGGCGTGAGTGCATCCTCATCGGCCACCAGGGACACCCGGAGGTCGAAGGTACGATGGGCCAGTATGACGCGCGCAACGGCGGTGCGATCTATCTGGTCGAGGATGAGGCGGACGTCGAGCGGCTACAGGTGCGCAATCCCGAGGCACTGGCGTTCGTCACCCAGACCACGCTGTCGATGGACGACACCAGTCGGGTCATTGATGCGCTGCGTAGCAAGTTCCCCAGCATCGGCGGGCCGCGCAAGGATGACATCTGCTACGCCACGCAGAATCGCCAGGATGCGGTAAAGCAGCTGGCCGACGAGTGCGATGTGGTGTTGGTGGTCGGCAGTCCCAACAGCTCCAATTCCAACCGCCTGCGCGAACTGGCCCAGCGCATGAACACGCCGGCATATCTGATCGACGGTGCCGAGGATCTCAAGCGTGAGTGGTTCGAGAATGTCCAGCGCATCGGCATCACGGCCGGCGCCTCCGCCCCGGAAGTGCTGGTGCGCGGGGTCATCGGGCGATTGAAGGAGTGGGGCGCCGACGGAACGGACGAGCTGGAAGGGCGCCCGGAGAACGTGACGTTCTCGATGCCGAAGGAGTTGCGGGTTAAAACACTTTAGAAGGCTTCACAATCGCTGACGGCGACCGCCGATACCCGACCCGCGTTATTGATGCGCAACATGTAACCCTTGCCATCGTCCCCATGACAGAGCGCCAGTGTGCCCATCTGGTAGGCGCCGCTGATCAGTGTGGCTCTGCCGCTCGGGGTATAGCGGATGTAGCTCTGCACGGGCGTATTGCCGGTAAGGGAAAGCGCTGGTCCTACCGGCGGTGCATCTCTCAGCACCCGTTCGTGCTCTTGCAGGATGCCGTCGTGGTTTGTGTCTAGGAAGACCTGCCATCCATTCCGCCAGCGGTTCTGCTTTGGTGTGATCGACACGCTGCTACCGGTTCGAATCGCCTCTTGTCGTGCATAGGCCAAGCTTCCCCTTAGCATCGAAAGGGAGCTGGCGAGTTCCTGACCCTGGCGCAGCCAGCCCATTCCCGGCACGGCGATTAGTAAAACAATGCTGACTATCGAAAGTGTGACAAGTAACTCTACGAGACTAAGTCCCTTTGATGTATGCATGGCTTCCTGCCTTCGGTTGGATCTGGCGAAAGGGTACCAGTCGTCCGGCTTTCGCCTCCGACCATCCGCCTCTGAATGAATACTCAAGCGGGCCAGAGAATACTGTCGGCGCATCTCAAGGGGAAGGTTTGCATGCGGCGAAGTCTTGGATTTACGTTGACCGAATTGTTGGTGACCGTTGCCATTCTGGCGATTGTATTGAGTATCGCTGTGCCTGGATTTAGCAATCTGATGCGTCAGAACCGTGCGCAGACGCAATCTGGTCTGTTGCTGAATGCTCTCAATCTCGCTAGGAGCGAATCGATCAAGCGAGGAGGTCCGGTCAGGATATCGTCCTTGAGTAACGGTAACTGGCATGCCGGGTGGAGAATCTGGAGAGATGCAAATTCCAACTCCACATTTGACGATGGTGAACTGATAAGGCTTTTTCCAGGGCTCGATGGGAATGCAAGCCTGACGTCTGTGGTAGGTGAAATTATCTTCAATGCACAAGGTCGTCTGGACAGTGTGGCTGCCGGTACAGCCGTGAACTTCGCCTATACGATGACCAATCTCGAATGTCGCTACGAGCGGATAATCAGCATTAATGCAACTGGAAGGGCTGCGGTTTCGCGAAGGGAGTGCCAGTGATGGAGAGAAGGGAGGGAGGCTTCGGGCTTATCGAGGTTCTTGTGTCGATGCTGATACTGGGTGTCGGGATTCTCGGCATGATAGGGCTTCAATTGAATGCTCTCCAATATAACCAGACAGCAAGTTTTCGCTCGCATGCCACCTTTCTGGCTTACGACATTGCCGATCGTATGCGGGCCAATGCACCGGCTGCTTTGGCGGGAAGTTATTCAATTGGCCTGACCGATAGCGCGCCAAGCGGTAGCGGTATAGCCAGCACAGACCTGCGTGAATGGAAGACAGCGATGGCGACTCAGCTGCCCGTAGGTAATGGAAGCGTGAGCAAGAACGGCGATATCTATTCGATAACTGTGCAGTGGGACGAGAGCAAGTCGGGTGGCGAAGCGGCACAGCAGTTCGTATTCACCACCCGACTATGCGAGAGGGATTGTCTGTGAATTTCAAGTGGAGCAAAGGACTGAGCCTGGTAGAACTCATGGTGGCACTTGCCTTGAGCCTTGTAATTGGTGCCGCAGTCATGCAGATGTTTCTTGCGAGCAAGACGACCTTCCGAGTGCAGGATGCAATGTCTAGGTTGCAGGAAAATGGGCGATTCGCCGTTGGATTGCTAGCTGCGGAGAGTCGGATGGCGGGCTACATGGGGTGCGGTAATATTGAAGAGATAGACATTAATATTATCGCTTCTCCTCCTCCGTTGGATGCGGCGAATCCATTGGGAGCGATTATGGGGGGGGCTAATAACGTCACTTCCGGTAATGCCTGGAGTGCAAGTGTTGGGACAGATGTGCTAATTATCCGTAAGGCCTCCAATCTAGGTTTGCAGCTTACTGGGAATATGGCTGTCGATAATGCCAATATTCAGGTAGTTGATAATCGGTTGGGGCTACGAGCAGAAGATACTCTGTTTATCGCTGATTGCATGTCTGCGGATATCTTTCGGGCGACGAGTGTCTCCGCTTCTGGGGGGAAAACGACAGTGGCACATGCGAATAACCTCAACACAAGCAACCGGCTCAGCAAGGCATACGGGACGGATGCCGAGGTGATGGCATTCGAAGAAATTACGTTCTTCGTAAGAGATACTGCGCGCCTGTCAAATGATGGGACTCCAATCAGGGCGCTGTGGATGCAGCGACGCTTCGCCAACCGCGCCGACACAAGCGCCAATCCTGCCGAGCTTGTAGATGGCGTCGAGGATTTCCAGGTTGAATATGGAATACGGACTGGCAACAACCCGATCGCCAACGAATATCGAACGGCAAATAACGTTACCGACTGGTCCCGGGTTGTGAGTATTCGCTTCAGGTTGCTCTTGAGCAGTGCGGACGACAACGTGGTAGCAAAGGCAGGCGAGGCAGTGCAGTCGATCAACTTCAATGGTGCTGCAGTCGCCGCCGATGGTCGTCTGCGGCAGACGTTTGGCAGTGTTGTCGCAATTCGAAATCGGGTTCGGTGAATGTTATGCGAAAACACGTGCAAAGTGGCTCGGCGCTGATTATCAGCCTAGTGTTTCTCCTGATACTGACCATGATCGGAATTGCATCCATTCAGGACTCTACGCTTCAAGAGCGAATGGCCGGCAACGAGCGGGACAGGAATCTCGCATTTCAGACTGCAGAAGCAGCTCTGCGTGTCGGCGAGGACCATCTTCGCCAGGCGGGAATAGTGTTTTCCGCTTCAGGTACCAATGGATTGATGAGTCCCGACTACACGGGGGTTCGACCTATTGAGGACAACTATCCGTGGGCTAATAGATCCCAACAGGTTTCCGATAGTTATGCCGGCGTGCAAAGCGCTCCCAGATATACCATTGAATGGCTCACGACCCAGACCTTCGCACCGAGCGATGAAGGTGAGGTTCCCGTCGTCAACTCCTATCGGGTTACGGCTCGCGCGGCGGGCGGTTCGGGTGATGCCGTGGTGATACTGCAGTCGACAGTGAGTCGTTAAGGATGCATATGGACAAATATAAGGCTACGGCTTTAGGGGCGGCTCTGGCATTTTATCTGGCATCGCCGGTTTATGCGCTTGGCCCTTTTCCCAATGAGCCGCTTTCCATTTCAGGAAGCGTTCCGCCTAATGTAATGTTGCTGGTGGATAATTCGGGCAGCATGTATAATGCCATTCCGCCGCTCGGTGTTGACTCGAGTGAATTCCCCCCGCCCTATTATATTTATTCCAGTGGTGGTTATAGTTATTGGGGTGGCGGCGAGTTTGATGGAAATATCTCGCTCTCAACGCTTAGTAAATGGACTTGCGCCTCGGGCTACAAGGCGCTCTACGCCTCTACGGATGGAAGCGGCCGCCGCTGTTATGCGCTGCCGGATCCCGCGGGTAATGGTAGCACGCGGTATACTTCAAATTACCTTGCGTATATATATAACACCTATACCGAAGGCGGTGACAGCGGAAACGACCTTCGCGCCGTATTGCCTAATGAATACCGAATGGCGGTCGCGCGCGATGCGGCCAAGGCAATTGTCTCGGCAAATCGGGGCATGCGTATAGGATTGTCCGCGTTCAACGCAGCGACTCACTCTAATTCCGGTCCGGGTGGAAGCATCTTAAATCAAGTGTTGGCGCTTTCCTCCGCGCGAGGCGTTACCCAGACACAGGCAGATCAGAATTACGCAAATCTGATCGCCGGTATCGAGCAGTTGCAGCCAACTGCCAATACACCGCTTGCCGAAAGCTATTACGAAGTGTCGCGCTACTTTCGCGGGATGAGCCGTTATCAAGGATCCGGCTCAAGCGATTACACCAGTCCAGTACAGTACCGGTGCCAAAAGAATTTCGGCGTGATTCTTACCGATGGCTTGCCCACCCACGATGCGTCGTTTCCCGATAATGACCCAGATCGAGACAATGCCGAAGTGGCTGGAGCAAACAACATTCCTGACTGGGATGGCAAAAACGAGCCTAGTGGTCAGCCATATTCCGATGGGACCTTGTCGGGTACAGGCGAGGGCAGTACTTTTTATCTGGACGATATAGCGAAGTTCGCCTATGACATTGACCTGATCAAGAGCGGCAATGATCAGGCAGGCAAGAGCTTCAATGACAGTGCGTACGCGAAGCAGAACCTTCACACCTACACCGTCGGCTTCGCTGTCGATAATCAGATGCTCGAGGATGCTGCTGAGTACGGTCATGGTGCCTACTACACGGCTAACGACTCGAACCAATTGACCAGTGCGCTCAACAGTGCGCTGCAGTCCATCCGTCAGCAAATCAGTTCAGCTTCTGCCGTGTCGGCCAACACCAAGCGTATCCAGGAAGGTGCGCTCATCTACCAGGCGCGCTACAACAGCACCGAGTGGACCGGTGAAGTGCTTGCCTATCGGGTAAACATGGACGGGAAAGTTGGCAGTGTCGCTTGGCGGACATCCGATAGCGGAGTCTTCCCAGAACCGGCCGAGCGGCGCATCTTTACCTACAACGATGATGCCAGCTTCACCGGTAGTCGCGGGCAGGCGCTGACCTGGAGCAATCTCAATGCTGCGCAGCAGGCCAGCCTGACCAAGACTGGGGAGGCCGACAACACCAATGCGCTGAAGCGGCTCAACTGGCTTAAGGGCGGCAGCGATGGTGTCGCGCTCGAAGCGCCCTATGCCGATCAGCGTCTGCGCAGCCGCACATCGCCGCTTGGCGATATCGTCAATTCGGACCCGATCTATGTCGGTCAGCAGAACAACGGCTACAACGTGCCGAACGATGCATCTGACAGCAACGAACCTGCAGACAGTTATCTGGCCTATGTTGAGGGCAAGGCCGATCAGGACGCGCTTCTCATTGTGGGTGCCAACGATGGCATGCTGCACGGCTTCGATGCAGCAACGGGTGTCGAATCCTTCGCCTATGTTCCGGCCAGCGTGTTCCGCAAACGCACCATCAGCCCCGGAGCCACCCCCGGTCTGATGGCGCTGACCGAGTCGAACTATAGCCACCAGTTTTACGTTGACGGCTCCTTTGGTCTAGGGGATCTCTATGACAGCGGCTGGAAAACCTATCTGGTCGGCGCGCTAGGCTATGGCGGCCGGGGCATCTTCGCGCTGGACATGACGGATCGAGCGTTCGATGAGCCCGATATCAAGTGGGAGCGCACCGCGCCGGATACGAATCTGTCGACCAACCCGTGGAACGACCTCGGCTATCAGTTCGGCGAGCCCACGGTGGCCCGTGTGCTGATCGGCCAAAGCGATCGCTACGTCACTATCTTCGGCAACGGCTATGACAGTAATGCCGGCCAGGCAGTGCTCTATGTAGTGGATTCGATCACTGGAGAAGTGATCAAGAAGTTAAGCGTCACCGATCCTGATGGAAGTACTGCTTCCAACGGGCTCTCAACCGCCACAGCGTTCTACGATGCTAACCGGCGTGTCACTCATGTCTACGCCGGCGACGTGCTAGGTAATCTTTGGAAGTTCAATCTGAGCTCCAGCAACACTAACCAGTGGTCCAGCAGTCTCTTGTTCAAAGCGCGCAACTCCGACACTCGGCAGCCAATCACGGCCAAGGTACGTGTCAGGCAGCATCCCGAAAGTGGGCGACTGGTGGTGTTCGGGACCGGCCAGTATCTGGTCTCCGGCGATAAGACGAACACCGCACTGCAGACGATCTACGGCATCTGGGACCGTGACCTTTCCGGCAACAACGAAGTGTCGAAGCTGAAACTGCTGGAGCAGCAATTCGTCAACGAGACGACGTCCAACGGCCAGCAGTATCGCGTGCTGACGCAGAATCCAATCGACTGGGCTACGCATCACGGCTGGTATATCAACCTGCGTGTCGGCGATGCGGCTCTGGACGGCGAGCGTATTGTGGCAACCCCATCGCTGTCCAAGGACCGGGTCTTGTTCACCACCTTTATCCCGCGTAGCGATCCGTGCCTGTCCGGGGGGGAAAGCTGGTTGCTGGGCGTTGATGCACTCAGCGGAGGACGTCTGACCGATAGCCTGTTTGATGTGACCAACGACCGCTACTTCGACTCAGCCGACGTCGTCAGCTGCGGCAGCGCACAGTGCGCGCCCAGTGGGTTCAAACTGTCGGATGGCACGATGGATGCGCCAGGTAATCTGTTCGGCGATGGCTCTGATTACGGTTACAGTTCAGGTCTTTCCGGGGATATCAACCAGTTCGATCTATCGGGAAGTGGCGGTAGCCCCGGCCGTATGTCGTGGAGACAAATCAAATGAAGCGCCAACCGGGATTCACCTTGATCGAATTGATGATAGTGGTGGTGATCGTCGGCATTCTGGCGGCCATCGCCTACCCCAGCTACACGGAGTCCGTGCGCAAAAGCAAGCGTGCGGAGGCCAAGGCGGCGTTGCTGAGCGGTGCGCAGGCGCTGGAGCGTTTTTACTCGGCGAACAACACTTATCTTGGGGCGGATGGCGAGGTAGCGGCGGTATTCCAAGTGGATGTGCCGCCCAGTGGGGCAGCCAACTATCAAATAGGGGCGGTGGCAGCGACCGCCACTACCTTCAGGTTGCGCGCCACCCGTACTGGATCGATGGCGTCCGATGCATGCGGCAACTTCGAGATCACTCATGCGGGGGCGCGCGCGCTTGATAGCAACAGCGGCAAGGGTGTTGCCGATTGTTGGTGAGGATCTGATGCTGTTGTATAACGGGCCACTTTTTTGTGGCCCGTTTTCATTGGGGGAAGAATGCAGAGTGTAATTGTCGGTGCGGGCGTGATTGGGATGCTGTCGGCCTATCACCTGGCCCAAGCGGGCGGCGATGTGGTGCTGTTGGAGTCGGGTACAGCAGGCAGCGAAGCCTCCTGGGCCGGCGGTGGGATCGTCTCGCCGCTTTATCCGTGGCGCTACAGCCCGGCGGTCACGGCGCTGTCGCACTGGTCGCAGGATTTCTATCCGCAGCTGGGCGAGCAGTTGCTGGAGCAGACGCAGATCGATCCCGAGGTATACGAGACCGGCCTGTACTGGCTCGATCTGCAGGATGAAGACCAGGCGCTCGGCTGGGCTCGGCAGCATGGCCGGCCGTTGCAGTCCGTGCCGGTGGCACAGGTGCATGCCGCCGTGCCGGCGCTGGGCCCAGGGTTCGAGCGGGCGGTGTACATGTCCGGGGTTGCCAACGTGCGCAACCCGCGCCTGCTGCAAGCGCTGCGGGCTGCGCTGCAGCAGTTGCCGAACGTGCGGCTGATCG
Source organism: Pseudomonas sp. FIP_A4 (assembly GCF_036701605.1). Taxonomy (NCBI): domain Bacteria; kingdom Pseudomonadati; phylum Pseudomonadota; class Gammaproteobacteria; order Pseudomonadales; family Pseudomonadaceae; genus Pseudomonas; species Pseudomonas sp. FIP_A4. The sequence goes on from NZ_JAYDXP010000112.1 coordinate 85,113, forward strand.
AGCAGTGCCCGGTGACCGGCTTCGTGCGCGAGGGCACGCGGGTCGTGGGCGTCTGCACGGCGCAAGGCGAGATGCGTGCCGAGCGAGTGGTGGTCGCGGCGGGCGCCTGGAGCGGTGAGCTGCTTCGGACATTGGGACTGGATCTGCCGGTCAAGCCGATGAAGGGCCAGATGATCCTGTTCAAATGCGCCGAGGACTTCCTGCCGAGCATGGTGTTGGCCAAGCGGCGCTATGCGATTCCGCGGCGCGATGGTCATATCCTGGTTGGCAGCACGCTGGAGGATGTCGGTTTCGACAAGGTGCCGACCGAAGATGCACTGCAGAGTCTGCGCAAGACCGCGGCCGAGTTGCTGCCGGCGCTCGCCGATGCGCCGGTGGTGAAGCATTGGGCCGGCTTGCGGCCTGGCTCGCCGGATGGTGTGCCTTATATAGGTGCGGTGGACGGCTTCGACGGGTTGTGGCTGAACTGCGGGCACTTCCGCAACGGCCTGGTGCTGGCGCCGGCCTCCTGCCAGCTGCTGGCCGATTTGATGCTGGATCGTGAGCCGATCATCGATCCGCAACCCTACGCACCGGGTACGCGTCTCCAGGTCGCAACCTCGTAGGCTTGGCGTTGCGGGAGCTGCGGGCCGGCGTGCTTTGCTGCTAGATTCTGCGCATCGCAGCCCCGGCATGCCGGGGCTGTTTCTTTTGCGACGAGGTATGCGTGGCCAAGAAAACCACATCACTGGCCGGTCTGGGCGGGCTGGTCTATTCCACCGATGCCGGCCGGCACTGTCCTGACTGTGCACGACCGCTGGATGCCTGCATCTGCAAGCAGAACGCTATCCCCGAGGGCGACGGCATCGCCCGGGTGCGACGCGAGAGCAAGGGGCGTGGCGGCAAGACGGTCACCACCATCACCGGTGTACCGCTCGTCGAGGCCGAACTCAAGGAGCTGGCCAGCGCGCTGAAGCGCCGCTGCGGCACCGGCGGGGCGCTGAAGGACGGCGTCATCGAAATCCAGGGCGACCACGTCCAACTGCTGCTCGACGAACTGATCAAGCGTGGCTTCCAGGCCAAGAAATCCGGCGGCTGAGCACCGGCGCCCCGCCGAACATTTGCGCGATTTTCCGTATCAGGCTGTCCAAGCCGATTAGCCCTTGCGCCGGCCAGTACGAGCCGCGCGGCATGCAACCATTTCAGGGAGACTCCGATGCCCGTACGACGCACACGTAAAGATGACGGCAGCCAGTGGACCGCCGCGGACAGCCGCAGCATCTATGGGATTCGCCATTGGGGCGCCGGCTACTTCGCGATCAACGACGAAGGCGGCGTCGAAGTACGGCCGCAGCGCGACGGCGCGCCGATCGAGTTCAACCGGCTGATCCACCAGCTGCGCGAGGCGGGGCTTTCGCTACCGCTGCTGGTGCGCTTTCCGGACATCCTGCAGGACCGCGTGCGGCGTCTGACCGGCGCCTTCGACGCCAACATCGAGCGGATGGAGTACGCCGGCAGATACACCGCGCTGTACCCGATCAAGGTCAATCAGCAGGAAGCGGTGGTGGAAAATATCATCGCCACGCAGAACGTCTCCATCGGGCTGGAAGCCGGCTCGAAGCCGGAGCTGATGGCCGTGCTGGCACTGGCGCCGAAGGGCGGCACCATCGTCTGCAACGGCTACAAGGACCGTGAGTTCATCCGCCTGGCGCTCATGGGGCAGAAGCTCGGCCACAACGTGTTCATCGTCATCGAGAAGGAATCCGAGGTCGGCCTGGTGATCGATGAGGCCAACGAGCTCAAGCTGATGCCGCAGATCGGGCTGCGCGTGCGGCTCTCCTCGCTGGCCTCGTCCAAGTGGGCCGATACCGGCGGCGAGCGCTCCAAGTTCGGTCTCTCGGCGGCGCAGCTACTCTCGGTGATCGAGCGCTTCCGCGTCGCGGGCATGGATCAGGGCATCCGTCTGCTGCACTTTCACATGGGTTCGCAGATCGCCAACCTGGCCGACTACCGCCAGGGGTTTCGCGAGGCCATCCGCTATTACGCCGAGCTGCGCGCGCTGGGCCTGCCGGTGGATTACATCGATGTCGGCGGCGGGCTGGGCGTCGATTACGACGGCACCCATTCGCGCAACGCCAGCTCGATCAATTACGACATGGACGAGTACGCCGGCACCGTGGTCGGCATGCTCAAGGAGTTCTGCGACCGCCAGGAACTGCCGCACCCGCACATCTTCTCCGAGAGCGGCCGCGCGATGACCGCGCACCACGCGGTTCTGGTGATGCAGGTCACCGATATCGAGCGGCACAACGACGAGGTACCGCAGATCGACAACTACGACGAGCTGCCGGACATCGTCCAGTCGCTGGTCGATCTGCTCGGTCCGACCGATCCGGAAATGGTCACCGAAACCTACTGGCGCGCCACCCACTACATGAGCGAGTCCGGCGCGCAGTACGCCTCCGGCAAGCTGACCCTGGCGCAGAAGGCATTGGCCGAGCAGAGCTACTTCGCCATCTGCCGCCGTCTGTACAACCAGCTCAAGGCACGCCAGCGTTCGCATCGCGCGGTGCTCGACGAACTCAACGACAAGCTCGCCGACAAGTACATCTGCAACTTTTCAGTGTTCCAGAGCCTGCCGGATACCTGGGCCATCGACCAGATTCTGCCGATCGTGCCGCTGCAGCGGCTGACCGAGGAGCCGGTTCGCCGTGCCGTGCTACAGGACCTGACCTGCGACTCGGACGGCAAGATCAAGCACTACGTCGACGAGCAGAGCATCGAAAGCAGCATGCCGGTGCACGAGGTCGCGCCGGGCGAGGAGTATTTCCTCGGGGTGTTTCTGGTCGGCGCCTATCAGGAGATCCTCGGCGACATGCACAACCTGTTCGGCGACACCGACTCGGTGAACGTCTATCAGCGTGAGGACGGCAGCTACTACCACGCGGGCATCGAGACCCACGACACCATCGAGGACATGCTGCGCTACGTGCATCTGTCGCCCGAGGAGCTGATGACCTACTACCGCGACAAGGTCGCCAGCGCCAAGCTCAGCGCCAAGGAACGCACCCAGTTCATCGATGCGCTGCGCCTGGGGCTGACCCGCTCGTCCTACCTCACGCCTTGAGCCGGCTCAGCCGGTCAGCACGCCGAAGCCGCGCGCCATCAGCGCGGCCAGCAGCGGGATGACCAGCAACAGCAGCAGCTCCAGACGAATCACCCAGGTCAGCCAGCGTGCCGTGGGGGCGCTGAGTACCGGCACCTGGCGGTTACGCAGCGCGCTGCGCCAGCCGAGGAAAGTTACGGTCGGATAGATCGACAGCACGGCAACGATGACGAACAGGCCGACCTTGGCGTGGAACAGGCTGTTCTGCAGGTAATAGTCGGCGCCTTTGCCATACCAGCCGGCGCGTGCGACTCCGCTGACCAGCGCTGCCCCGGCGACGATGCCGAACAGCAGGTCGGTGCGAAACAGGCTGCGGGCGCGGGCGAAGCTCAACGGCCGCCGCAGCAGCTGGTGTTCCAGCAGCAGCAATGCAAACAGCAGGAAGACCGCCAGAAAGTGCAGGTAGGCGGCGATGGCGTAGGCCATGTCAGTGTCCTTTGGCTGGATGTCCCGAAGGTGTGCCGTGGGTCGGTGCGAGCCACGCCTGGCGAACCTGCAGGCGCCACGCCAGCCCGCCGAGGCAGACTCCTCGCAGCAGCATGAAGCAGAGGAACGCCAGCCACAATCCGTGATTGCCCATGTCCTGCAACAGCCAGCCCAGCGGCAGGCTGAGCGCGACGGCGAGCAGCATGCTGTCGCGCATCTCGCGGGCGCGGGTGGCGCCGATGAACAGGCCGTCGAGCAGGTAACTCCAGACGGCGATCAGCGGCAGCGCGGCGAGATAGGGCAGATAAGTCCAGGCCAATTGGCGCACCTCGGGCATATCGGTCTGCAGACGAATGAACAACTCACCGCCGAGCAGGAAGAACAGCGCGAAGGCGAGGCTGGCCAGTAGCGACCAGCCGCCGGCGACCACCAGCACCCGGCGCAGGGCCAGGCGGTCGCGCGCGCCGATGGCGTGGCCGCAGAGCGCCTCCACCGCATGGGCCAGGCCATCCAGCGCATGGGCGGTGAGCAGCATACCGTTGAGCAGCAGCGCATTGGCCGCGACGGTGGCGTCGCCCAGGCGAGTGCCCTGCACCGTCACCATGAAGAACACCAGCTGCAGCGCCAGCGAGCGCAGGAAGATGTCGCGGTTGACCGCCATCAGCGGTCGCCAGCTGGCCCAGCGGCGCAGCTGCGCGTAATCGACCTGGCCCGGATGGCGGCGGAGGGCGCGTGCCGCCAGCGTCAGGCCGAGCAGCGCGCCGCTCCATTCGGCGATCACCGAGGCGCGTGCTGCGCCGAGCACACCCCATTCCAGACCGAGCACGAACCACAGATCCAGCACGACGTTGAGCAGGTTAGTGGTGAGCAGGATCGCCAGCGGTCCTCGCGCATTCTGCGCGCCGAGCAGCCAGCCGATCAGGGCATAGCTGGCCAGCGCGGCCGGCAAGCCGAACAGGCGGGTATGGAAATAATCGCGGGTCAATGCGTCGAGTGCCGCCGAAGGCTGCATCAACTGCAACGCCAGGCCTTTGAGCGGCACCGCCAGCGACCCGAGCAGCAGCCCGAAGCCCAGCGCCAGCAATAGCCCCTGCAGCAGGACCTGGCGCAGCGCGCCGCCGTCGCGGCGGCCGCTGGCCTGAGCGGCGAACCCGGTGGTGCCCATGCGCAGAAAGCCCATCAGCCAGACCAGCAGGGTGTACAGGCTGCCGCCAACCGCGACCGCGGCCAGTTGATGTGGGTGCGGCAGATGGCCGACCACCGCACTGTCCACCAGCGTGACCAGGGGCACGGAGAGGTTGGACAGAATCATCGGCGCGGACAGGCTCCAGACTCGGCGATGAGTCGGAGCATGGCGCCAGGCAGCGAACAGCCGGGACATCACGAGAGCACTCCAGAACGGCCCGAAACTATACGTGTCCCCGACGTCGAACGCAGCTGCGGCGGGCGGCGCCGGTCACCGCCGGCGACTCAGCGGATCAACCAGCTCAACAGCCACAGGCCGAGGAACAGCCAGACCAGACCGCTGATGAATGCTCGCCGGAGGAACGCCCGTACCGCCGCCACCAGCAACAGCAGCCCGATCACCAGCGCCGCCAGACTGAGCAGCGAGCGGTCCATGCCCAGCGTGCGCGACAGTCCCTCGAGGAAATCGTGTCCCGCAGTCACGAAGAATCCGAAGAAGCCGCTGAGTGCTTCGACGATGTAGCGAATCACCGTTCCGAGAACCTGGCCCAGCCATTCGAAAACGCCTTCCACCCGCATGCTGTTCTCCCGCTCCGCTGAAATGGCGGCGTGCCATACCCGCCGCCGACCTCGCTTTGTCCGTCGAGACGGCCGGCGAGTTCCGTCAGCTTGAACGGTGCGCCACGGAACCTCGAGCGGCGAGGGCAGTCGGACTCTGGCTTGGCTATTCGTGTCGGTGATCGGGGCGTGTTGTCAGCGTCATCCAATTGCAACGGCTTTGCCGCAAGGTGCGGGCAGGCCAGAACGAACGAGAGCCAGCCAATGCCTGCAAGTTCCAGACGCCTGCGCCTGACCGGCGGTGTGCGCCCGCAAATGTGGATCGCCGGGCTGCTTCTGCTCTGCGGTTATGTGAGCACCACCTTTCACCTCGACGAGCGTCTGTTCTTTTCCCTGAGTACCGCCTGGCACGAAAGTCGGTTGAGCGAACGCAGCCTCTGGCTGCCGGAATACCGCGTGCGCACCGAGGCGGCGCCGGTAACCGGCGTGGCGAACAATCTGTCCGGTCTCACCTACGACGAGCAGCGCGACCAGCTCTGGGCGGTCGTCAACAATCCGGAGGAACTGCTCGCCCTGGATACCGACGGTCGCCTGCTAGCGCGCTACCGACTCGAGGGGTTCAGCGATGTCGAAGGCGTGACCTACCTCGGCGACGACCTGCTGGTGATGGCCGAGGAACGCAACCAGACGCTGGTCGTCGTGCCGCTGCCGACCGCGGCCGGGCCGTTGCAGCGCGCGGACTACCAGGCGATCAGCCTCTCTCTGCACGCACCGGGCAACAGCGGCTTCGAAGGCGTCGGTTACGATCGCGCCGGCGATCGGCTATTCGTGGTCAAGGAGCACTCGCCGCGCAAGCTCTACGAGATCCACGGCCTCAAGCGCAGCCTGGGCGGCACGATGGAGCTGAAGATCATCGACCGCGAGGCGTGGATCGAGGACAAGGACATGGCCAGCGACCTGGCTTCGGTGCATTTCGACGAGCGCACCGGGAACCTGGTGCTGCTCAGCGACGAAGCGAGGATGATGCTCGAGCTGGATGGCCAGGGACGGATGGTCAGCTTCCGCTCGCTGTGGAGCGGTTTTGCCGGACTGGAGCGCAGCGTGCCGCAGGCGGAGGGCATGACCTTCGACGCGCGCGGCAATCTCTATCTGGTCAGCGAGCCGAACCTGTTCTACGCCTTCGACCGCGACTGATTGGTGTCAGCTGCGGCGGATCAGCCAGACGCCGACGACGATCAGCAGCAGGCCGGCGACTTTGCCAGGGCTGAGCGGCGCCGGGCGAAAGCCCGCCCAGCCGAAGTGATCCAGCAGCAGCGCCATGCACAGCTGCCCGGCCAGCACCAGCGCCATAAACAGCAACGCGCCGGTACGCGGCGCGGCAAACGCGGCGGTGGCGATGAAGAACGCGCCTAGCAGGCCGCCGCTCCAGTGCCACCAGTTCAGGCTTTTCAGCGTCTGCAGCGCCGGCAGGTCGCGCTGCGCCGCGACCACGCAAAGCAACGCCAGCGTACCCACGGCGAACGACAGCAGGGCGGCGCCCATCACGCTGCCCAACTGGCGCGCCAGCTGTCCGTTGATCCCTGCCTGCAACGGCATGAAGGCTCCGGCAACGAAAGGCAGGGCGAGCAACCACCAGGCTACAGCAGGCATGCAGCGTATCTCCGCGGATAAAAAGGGGCGGCAGTATGGGCAGTCCGACGCGGGCTGGCCAGGGGGACGCTATCGGCGATGCGCCGCTCAGCGCGGCGGATAGTGCGCCAGCAGCTGGGCCACGGTTTCGCGCAGCATGCGTTCGCGCTCGGCAGGCGTTCCGGCGCTCCTCGGCAGGATTCGCTCGGTACTGCCGCGCCAGACCAGCTTGCCGTCGGCGGCGTCGTAGAAGTCGATCTGCAGCGTGCCGACCTGATAGTCCACGGTGCGCGTATCGGCATAGATCGGGGCGCCCCAGAAACCGGGCCAGGCCCCGCCCCAGGCGCCGCCGGACATGCTGGTGTAAGTCTGCGTGCGTTGTTCGACGATCAACCAGGCCTGCACCAGCACCTGCGCCGGCGCGCTGGCGGTCGCCGGACGCAGCCCGCGCTGCTCGAGCTGCTCGGCAAGGGCATTGCGCACGCGCTGTTCGGTGAGATCGCTGCGAATGCGCGGGTCATCCGGACGGTACTGAAGCGCCGGTTCCTTCCAGCCCCAGTTGCGATAGCGGCTGAAGTCGCGGTCGGGATCGAAGTCGCGCTGCAACGGCGCGCTCTGGCAGGCGACAAGCAGGACCAGCAGTGGAATCAGCAGCAGATGGCGGTACATGAGCGGTCTCCGATGCGGCATATGTTTGAGTGTATGCCCGCGCGCGCTGGTTGGTGTGCGAGCGCGTGCCGCGCTGCCGGCCAATGGCTCAGCGCGGCGGATAGTCCGCCAGTGCGCGGTCTACAGCCTCGCGCAGGGCGTCACGCAGCTGGCTGCGGTCGCCACCCTGGCGTGCCTGCGCCTGGTTGCTCCAGACCACGGCGGCGCGGCGCGGATCGAACAGTTCGAGGTGTACCACCAGTACGGTTTCCTCGTAGGTCCGCACCAGCGGCGCATGCCCCCACATGCCGTAGTCGCTGCCGTAACGGCCGCGGCCGTAGTAGCTGCCGTAGTCGTCGTAGACCTGCCGCAGGCGGGTCTCGCTGCGCACCTGGGCGGCGATCTGCAGGTCGGCCGCACCGCCTGGCGCGGCCGGGCGCAGGCCGTGCTGATCGAGCGCGCTGGCGACGATCTCCTGCAGTTCTTCGGGCGTCAACGAGCCGGTGCCGGCCGGCGGGTTGCGCCAGCTCCAGGTGCGATAGCTGGAGAACTCCACAGGTGCTGCCGGATAGGCGCTGCGGTCGGGTGTGGCGGCGCCGGCCGGCGGCGCCGCCGGGACGGGTGCGGCCGTGCTGGTGTAGGGGTTGTCGTGCTGGCAGGCGCTCAGGCCCAGCGTCAGCAGACAGAGCGTGAGGCGTGCGAACGAGCGTGCCATGAATACCTCCTCGCCGTCAGCGCGGTCGGCACAGCCAGTGCAGGTAGCGCCCGAGACCGGCGAAGGTCGGGTGACGCCGGTAGGCCAGCTCCATCTCCAGCAGCTCGGCCGGCTCGGTGCGCGCCTGGAATTCGGGCGGCATGTAGTCGTGGAACACGCGCACGCCGCTCCTGTGTTCGACCTGCCATAACGGGGCGAGTTGCGTCGCCAGCTCGCGCGGATCGAGCGGCTGCTGCGGGGTCAGGCTCTGCCGTTCGCCGGCGAACGATTGCGCGCGCAGCTTCTTGAAATGTCCCTTGAGCAGGTTGCGGTAGATCAGTGCGTCGCGGTTGTAGAACGCCAGTGACAGCCAGCCATCGCTGGCGGTCAGGCGATGCAGCAGCGGCAGGATCGCCTGCGGCTCTGCGAGCCACTCCAATACCGCGTGGCAGATCACCAGATCGAAGCGGCCGTCGACGAGTGTCTCGACTTCCTGCCAGGGCGCCTGAATGAACGTGGCGTGCTGGCCGGCTTCGGCGAAGCGCGCCCGCGCGCCCTCGAGCATCGGCGCCGCGGGCTCGGCGAGCGTGACGTCATGCCCCTGCTGCGCCAGCCAGAGGCTCATGTGGCCGAGTCCGGCGCCGATGTCGAGCACGCGCAGCGGGCGCGGCGCCAGCACCTCGGCCAGATCGGCCTGCAGCACGGCGAGGCGGATCGCACCCTTGTCGCCGCCGTAGATCTTCTCGGCGAAGCGCGCGGCGAGCTCGTCGAAGTGGCGATCGCTCATCGGGCAAAGCGCCTCTCGTTGTCGGCCAGCTTGCTCAGCAGTGCCTGCTCCATGTCGATGCCCAGCTCGCTGCACATCAACAGCAGGTACATGAGGATGTCGCCGACTTCCTGGCCGGCGTGTTCGAGCCGCTCGGCGGGTAGTCGGCGCGATTCATCCTCGCTGAGCCACTGGAAGATTTCCACCAGTTCGGCCATTTCCACGCTAGCTGCCATGGCCAGGTTCTTCGGACTGTGAAAACGCTGCCAGTCATTGCTGTCGCGGATCGCGTGCAGGCGCTGGGTGATGGCTTGGATATTCATGAAGACCACGTTCTGCGGGAAGGCGGCTAGCTTCCGCCACTCGTCGCCGGCTCGCAAGGGGCTGGCGGTGCAGCGGGATTGACGGCTATCAGTGCGCGATTCCTGGAAGCGGCCACACTCAAATCATTACTCAGGAGGCGAACCATGTCCCGATTCGAACCGCGTGAAGAGCTCGAGCGCCTGTCCAGCGAATACCTGCAGCGTGCCGCCGCGCTGCGTCGTGATCTGGCGAAGGCTCACGACCCGGATTTCGCCGAGCAGGCACAGGAGCGGCAAAACGATGATGTTCTGCGCAGTCTGCTGATCGAGGCCGAAGAGGAGTTGCGTCTGGTCGGTCTGGCGCGCCAGCGGCTGGCGCAGGGCCGCTATGGCGTATGCCAGCGCTGTGGCGAGCCGATCGACGAGGCGCGTCTGCGGGCGAAGCCGGCGGCGGAGTTCTGCCGGCAGTGCGCGGCTGGCTGAACCCCGCTGCGTGGAGTCCGGTCAGCAGCGCTTTCCGTGGAGTGGGCGGTCACCCTTGGGTTCGACGCACTGCTGCTCGCCGTGCTGTTCGATGCGTGGAGACTTGCCGCGCAGGCTTGAGGTCAGGCTGTTCATGAACTTCCCCGCCTGCGTTGGATCGTCGAAGCGCCGGGCACCGTTCAGCGAGCCCGTATAGCCAGCATTGCTGGAGGCATAGCAACGCGGGTTGTTCGGGCAGTCCAGGGCGATCACCCAATAAGGACTGTTGATCAGCACCCCCGCCTGAGTGGCAGGGGCGAGCAGGGCGAGAAGAATCAGCAGGCGTTGCACGAGGGTTGCTCCGGAAGTCGAGCGCCGGAGCATAGTCTATCGTTCACGCGCCGCCTGCGCGGCGGGTCTCAGTGATGCTCGCGGGTGGCGCGGAATTTCACATCCGGCCAGCGCTCTTCCATCAGGCTGAGATTGACGCGGGTCGGTGCCAGGTAGGTGAGGTGGCCTCCGCCGTCGATGGCGAGGTTCTCGTAAGCCTTGTCCTGGAATTCCTTGAGCTTCTTCTCGTCGCTGCACTCGATCCAGCGGGCTGACCAGACGTTGATCGCTTCATACGCGCACTCGACCTTGTATTCCTCCTTCAGGCGGCTGGCGACCACGTCGAACTGCAACACGCCGACCGCGCCGAGGATGATGTCGTTGTTGCGCTCGGGGAAGAACACCTGGGTGGCGCCTTCTTCGGCCAGCTCCTGCAGGCCCTGGCGTAGCTGCTTGGACTTCAGCGGGTCCTTCAGGCGCACGCGGCGGAACAGCTCCGGGGCGAAGTGCGGGATGCCGGTGAAGCCCAGCACCTCGCCTTCGCTGAAGGTGTCGCCGATCTGGATGGTGCCGTGGTTGTGCAGGCCGATGATGTCGCCGGCATAGGCCTCTTCCAGCATTTCACGCTCGCTGGAGAAGAAGGTCAGCGCGTCGGCGATCTTCAGATCCTTCTTGATCCGCACGTGGCGCATCTTCATACCCTTCTCGTACTTGCCGGAGCAGATGCGCATGAAGGCGATGCGGTCGCGGTGCTTGGGGTCCATGTTCGCCTGGATCTTGAACACGAAGCCGGAGAACTTCTCCTCGACCGGCTCGACCACCCGCTCGTGGGCGGCGCGCGACAGCGGCATCGGCGCCCAGTCGACGATGGCGTCGAGCACTTGGTCAACGCCGAAGTTGCCGAGCGCGGTGCCGAAGAATACCGGGGTCATCTCGCCCTTGAGGAAGGCCTGCTGGTCGAACTCGTGGCAGGCACCCTGGACCAGTTCCAGCTCCTCGATGAAGCGCTCGTACATATCGCCCAGGTGGGCACGCGCTTCGTCGGAGTCCAGTTTGTTGATCACCCGCTGCTCGGTGCGCTCATGGCCGTGGCCCGGCACGTAGACGATGATCTTGTCCTCGTGCAGGTGGTACACGCCCTTGAAGTCGCGGTAGCAGCCGATCGGCCAGGTGATCGGCGCGGCCTTGATCTTCAGCACCGCCTCGATCTCGTCGAGCAGTTCGATCGGATCGCGAATGTCGCGGTCGAGCTTGTTGATGAAGCTGACAATGGGCGTGTCGCGCAGGCGGCAGACTTCCATCAGGGCGATGGTGCGTGGCTCCACGCCCTTGCCGCCGTCGAGCACCATCAGCGCGCTGTCCACCGCGGTCAGGGTGCGGTAGGTGTCTTCGGAGAAGTCTTCGTGGCCGGGGGTGTCGAGCAGGTTGATCATGTGCTCGCGGTAGGGGAACTGCATCACCGAGGTGGTGATGGAGATGCCGCGCTGCTTCTCCATCTCCATCCAGTCGGAGGTGGCGTGACGGTCGGATTTGCGCGACTTCACCGTGCCGGCGACCTCGATGGCCTTGCCCATCAGCAATAGCTTCTCGGTGATGGTGGTCTTGCCCGCATCGGGGTGGGAAATGATGGCGAAGGTACGGCGCTTCGCGACTTCGGCGGCCTGAGTGGTCATCGGAATAAAGGAACCCGTCGACGAGTAGTCGGTCTGTCAGAAAAGGCGGCGATTATAGCGGCAAATGCCTCGGACTGCGGTTCGCCGGACGCCGGAAAATCGCTGTTTGTGCAGTTTCTGGGACGCTTTGTTTTGAATCGAGAACAAGCCGGAAACGGATGCGTGGCGAGGGTGTTTTTTTGATTGATCTATGTCCCCCTTGGTCCTAAAGTTCGCGCCCGAACGTCCATGCTGGCAACGATCCATCCGGCTCAAGTACTGACGACGAGAGATCGCGCCCGCGATACTCGGCGACATGCCTTGGGAAGTAGGCGAACCAAAGTGGGGAAACTGATCAGGCGTTCTGTTTTTCATCCCTAATCCGACTTTCGTTTCCCGTTTTGGAGTTCAGGCATGACCGTCAAGATCGAAGACTATTTCCCCCGCGCGACCTTCCAGAAAATGAAGGCCTTCGCCGACCAGCAGGAAACCCCCTTCGTCGTCATCGACACCGACACTATCAGCAAGGCCTATGACGACCTGCGCGCCGGGTTCGAGTTCGCCAAGGTCTACTACGCGGTCAAGGCCAATCCGGCCGTGGAAATCATCGATCTGCTGCGTGACAAGGGCTCGAGCTTCGACATCGCCTCGATCTACGAGCTGGACAAGGTCATGTCGCGCGGCGTCGGCCCGGAGCGCATCAGCTACGGCAACACCATCAAGAAAGCCAAGGACATCCGCTACTTCTTCGAGAAGGGCGTGCGCATGTTCGCTACCGATTCCGAGGCCGACCTGCGCAACATCGCCAAGGCCGCGCCGGGCTCCAAGGTTTACGTACGCATCCTCACCGAGGGCTCGACCACTGCCGACTGGCCGCTGTCGCGCAAGTTCGGCTGCCAGACCGACATGGCGATGGACCTCTTGATCCTCGCCCGCCAGCTGGGTCTGGTACCGTACGGTTTGTCGTTCCATGTCGGCTCGCAGCAGCGCGACATCTCCGTGTGGGACGCCGCCATCGCCAAGGTCAAGGTGATCTTCGAGCGCCTGAAGGAAGAAGACGGCATCGAGCTGAAGATGATCAACATGGGTGGCGGCTTCCCGGCCAACTACATCACCCGCACCAACAGCCTGGAAACCTATGCCGAGGAAATCATCCGCTTCCTCAAGGAAGACTTCGGCGATGATCTGCCGGAAATCATCCTTGAGCCGGGCCGTTCGCTGATTGCCAACGCCGGCATTCTGGTCAGCGAAGTGGTGCTGGTGGCGCGCAAGTCGCGTACCGCCGTCGAGCGCTGGGTGTACGTCGATGTGGGCAAGTTCAGCGGTCTGATCGAGACGATGGACGAGTCCATCAAGTTCCCCATCTACACCGAGAAGAAGGGCGAGGTGGAGGAAGTGGTGATCGCCGGTCCGACCTGCGACAGCGCCGACATCATGTACGAGAACTACAAGTACGGCCTGCCGCTGAACCTGGCCATCGGCGACCGCCTCTACTGGCTGTCCACCGGTGCCTACACCACCAGCTACAGCGCGGTGGAGTTCAACGGCTTCCCGCCGCTGAAGGCCTTTTACATCTAGGTCGGATGCTACGAAGCAACGCCCCGCGCAGTCGGGGCGTTTTCGTTGGTGCTGCAGAAAGCGGCGTGCGAGCCGGGTGGCTTCAGCCAAAGATGCTGCCGCGCGGCAGCCAGACGATCATCACCGCGCAGAAGATGGTCAGTGCGATGCAGAACCACAGGAAGCGCCGCTGACGCCGCTCGCCGGCGCTGTCGGCCCGTGCCGGCAGCGGCATGCCGCAGTTCAGGCAGTCGGCCTGGTACGGTGGGTTTTCCTCCTGGCAGTAGAGGCATTTGGGCATGGTCGATGCTCCTGTGGCTACGGATGCGGCAGGGCGATGGGCCCGCGTCGGCTCATTCGAACTGCTCCAGCCGCTGGCGATCGAGGATGCTGATCAGCCGGCCTTCCTGGGCGATGATTTCCTCGTCGATCAGGCGGCGGATGATTCGCGAGAAGGTTTCCGGCTGAATCGACAGGTGCCCGGCCACCAGCTGCTTGGCCATCGGCAGCTCGAAGCTGGTGCTGCCGTCCTTGACCCGCGCCAGCTGGGTCAGCAGATAACGCACCACGCGGTGGGTGGCGTTCTTCAGCGACAGCGTTTCGATCTCGTTGATCCGCTGGTGCAAGCGCACGCTGAGTTTGCCGAGCAGGGCGAAGGCCAGGCGCTGGTTGGCCTCCAGTAGGCGCATGTAGGCCGTGTTGGAGAAACGGTAGACCTGCGACGGGCACACCGCCTGCGCCGAGGCGACGTAGTTGGGCGTGTCCATCAGCATCATGGCTTCGGCGAAGGTCTGCCGGTTGCCGATGACCTCGAAGACCTTCTCCTGGCCATCAGGCGTCAGGCGGTAGATCTTGATGGCGCCGGAAATCACGAAGTAGAACGAATGCGCCGGCTCGCCCTGCAGGAACAGGTTGTCGCCCTTGTCGAGATTGAGCAGCTGGCTGGCATTCATCAGCTCGTCCATCTGCTCGTCGTTCAACGGCTCGAACAGGTGGTGGCTGCGAAGGATCTGGTGATGTACGCGATGAAGCACCATGCAAGGCATTCCTGAGTTCTTGATGTGAGGAGCGCGAGCTCGACCGCTCAGCGGCTCGGCCTGGACCGGAGGCGCACGGCGGTGATGCGACGATAGCATTGACCGGCGCGTCGGTTCGAGCGCTCTCCGGGGTACGCGGCGATGCCTATTCGGCGCGTAGCGGCTGCAATTCGGCAACCGCCTGCGGGTTCGGGGCGACGGGCTGGGCGGTGCTGGCGACCAGATCCAGCGCCAGGCTGCTCGCGGTTGCCAGGATCGAGGCCAGGACAAGGCCCCAGGCAAGGGGTTGAATGACTGTGTTCATGCGGGCCTCCGTTACTGCAGGAGTGGCGGACACGCCGTCCGCCACGGCATGCCTCTTTCTTCAGCGGGCTTCGGCACCACGAAAGAGGATGTTGTTTTCCAGGTGAATGTGCTGCATCAGATCGCCGTGCAGCTCTTCCAGCCCGCGGTACAGCGCACGCCAGGTGTTGCAGGCGTTGGCCGGCGGGGTGATGTCATTGGTCAACGCGGACAGGCGCGCCAGCGCGTCGCCGTGCTGGTCGTGCTCGTAGCGCATCACCGAGATCGGGCCGTCGGTCTGCGGGGTCTTGATGCCGCGCTGCAGCATCGGGAAGAGGATCTGTTCCTCTTTGAGCATGTGGCTTTCCAGCTCCTGCTGCAGCGTCCACAGCATCTCGGCCAGCCCGTTCGGGCAGTCCGGCTTGGCACCGTGAACGTGTTCGACGCGGCTGGCCAGGCGGATCAGCTCGGGCAGCTGTTCGCGATGGCGTTCGTGGAAGCGCTCGAGGATGTGTTCGATCAGCTCGTTGGTCGGTGCGCTGCGCCAGTCCGGCTCGCCATCGGCCGAGGCGCCGAGCGCCGTCAGTTCGGCTGCGATCTGCGCAGCGTCGAGGCCGCGGCTGGCGGCGGCTTCATGCAGCGGGACGTTGCCGCCACAGCAGAAATCCAGGCGGTACTGGTGGAACACACGGGTGGCGCCGGGGATGGAGCAGGCCAGATTGCCAAGGGTTTGGTCGGTCAACGCAACGGTCATGATCGAATATCCGGTTGGTGGGAAGTTGTCTGCACGGTCGCAAGCGCTGTGCCAGGTCGGAACCGGCGAATTGTCGGGGGTTGGCGAATCTTGCTGGTTAAATCGACCATTCGCGGTTAGGGTTATAAAAACCTTGAGGGTCCGAAAAACCATGATGGAAGAAGCGCTTCTCGCCGATCTGGTCACCGAACTGCCCAATGCAGTGCGTCTGCAACGTCTGGTGCACACCCTGCATCAGCGGTTTCGCTGCGGCGCCGTGGTGCTGCTGCGCCTGGACGATGACAGTCTGCGTCCGATGGCAGCGGTCGGGCTGGTGCAGGAGGCGCTCGGCCGGCGCTTCATCGTCGCCCAGCATCCGCGGCTGGCGGCCATTCTCTCGCAGCGTGAGCCGACCTGGTTCGAGCCGGATAGCCGGCTGCCCGATCCCTACGACGGCCTGCTCGACGAGCGCGTCGGCGAACCGCTGCCGGTGCACGATTGCATGGGCGTCAGCCTCTACGTCGAGGGCAAGCTGTGGGGCGCGCTGACGCTCGATGCGCTGCATGCCGGCACCTTCGACGATGACGCGCGCCGCGACCTGCAGCGCTATGCGCTGGTGATCGAGGCGGCGGTGCGCATCACCCGTCTGGAGCACGAGAATCGCGGCCTGCGCCTGGCGCGTACGGATACGCTGGAGGCGCGCCTGATTCAGGATGACGGTGAAATCCTCGGCCACAGCGCGGTGATCCGCGATCTGCTGCGCGAGCTGCAGGTGGTCGCCGATTCCGAGCTGCCGGTGCTGCTGCTCGGCGAAACCGGTGTCGGCAAGGAGCTGTTCGCCCGCTGGTTGCACCGTCACTCGCGGCGGCGCAACAAGCCGCTGGTGCACGTCAACTGCGCGGCGCTGCCCGAGTCGCTGGCCGAGAGCGAGCTGTTCGGCCACGTGAAGGGCGCGTTCTCCGGCGCTACCACCGACCGCCCGGGGCGGTTCGACGCGGCCAATGGCGGCACGCTGCTGCTCGACGAGGTCGGTGAGCTGCCGCTGACGGTGCAGGCCAAGCTGCTGCGCGCGCTGCAGAATGGCGAGATCCAGCGTCTGGGGGCCGATCAGCCGCGGCGGGTGGACGTGCGCATCATCGCCGCGACCAACCGCAACCTGCGCGACAGCGTACGCGACGGGCATTTCCGCGCCGATCTCTACCATCGCCTGTCAGTCTACCCGGCGCCGATCCCGCCGCTGCGCGAGCGTGGCAACGATGTGCTGATCCTCGCCGGGCACTTCCTCGAGCTCAATCGCGCACGCCTGGGGTTGCGCAGTGTGCGCCTGTCGCCGGCCGCCGAGCGCGCGCTGCTCGGTTACGACTGGCCAGGCAATGTGCGCGAACTGGAGCACGTAATCAGCCGCGCCGCGCTGCGTCTGCTCAGCCGCGGCGGCTCGCGCAGTGAGATTCTCACCCTGGAGGCCGACATGCTGGCGCTGGACAGTCGTCCCGAAGGCCCCGCCGCGGTGGTGGTCGAGCCGCTACAGGTGGGCGAGCGAATCCTGCCGCTGCGCGAGGCGGTGGATGCCAGCCAGCGCCTGGCAATCGTCCGGGCGCTCGAGGCCAGCGGCGAGAACTGGGCGCAGGCCGCGCGACTACTGGATGTCGATCCGAGCAACCTGCACAAGCTCGCGCGCCGGCTCAAGCTCAAGTAGCACGACGGTCGTCGGCCGGCTGGAGACGCTGGCGCGACGGCATGGTCTACCCTCATTGCGCACCCGCTGAGGAGACCCGTCATGGCGCTGAACCAGGAAGAATTCGACGGCTTGCTGAGCCAGGCGCTGGCTCATGCCGAGCTGGCCGCCCGCGAAAACGAACCGCTGCACTATCGCGAAGCCTTTGTCGCCACGCTCAAGGCCATGCGCCTGCTCGGCGAAGAGTCCGGCGCCTGGCGGCAGATGGTCGCCCGCGCCACCGAGGAGTTCGAGGGCGACGAGGGCGTTTGAGCCATTGCCCGCCGGGCTTTCGCCATGCCGGACGCGCCGTTCGTGGCGCCGGCAGCCCCCGGGTCGATCTTGACGCCCATCAATGCTGGCCCCCTGTCAGCTGCCTAGACTGCCGGCTGTTTTTTGCTCCGTTCAGCCCGAACGATCGCTGTGCCTCGGGGTGCAGCGTGCATTATCCGAACGTCTAGGAGTTGCCATGCACCTGGTCTGCCCGGCAGGAAGCCTGCCCGCGCTCAAGGCCGCCGTCCAGCAGGGCGCCGATGCCATCTATGTCGGTTTTCGCGACGACACCAACGCCCGTCATTTCGCCGGACTCAACCTCGACGAGAAGCAGCTCGACAAGGGGCTGCAGCTGATCCGCGAGAAGGGTCGTCAGCTGTACGTAGCCGTCAACACCTACGCACAGCCCGAGGGCTGGGAGCGCTGGCAGCGTTCGGTGGACCAGGCGGCGGACATGGGCGTCGATGCGCTGATCGCCGCCGACCCCGGTGTGCTCGGCTACGCCAGCAAACGTCATCCGAAGCTCAAGCTGCACCTCTCGGTACAGGGCTCGGCGACCAACGCCGCGGCGCTGGGGTTCTACCAGGAACGCTACGGCATCAGCCGTGCGGTGCTGCCGCGCGTGCTCTCGCTCAAGCAGGTCAAGCAGGTCGCCGCCAGCAGTCCGGTGCCGATCGAAGTGTTCGCCTTCGGCAGCCTGTGCATCATGGCCGAGGGCCGCTGCCACCTGTCGTCCTATCTCACCGGCGAGTCGCCGAACCTTTGCGGTGTCTGCTCGCCGGCCAAGGCAGTGCGCTGGAGCGAGGAGCCCGAAGGGCTGACCTCGCGCCTGAACAACGTGCTCATCGATCGTTACGCCGAGGGCGAATCGGCCGGCTATCCGACGCTGTGCAAGGGCCGCTTCATGGTCAACGGCCAGCGTTTCCATGCGCTCGAAGAGCCGACCAGTCTGAACACCCTCGACCTGATTCCCGAGCTGGCCGCCATCGGTGTCACCGCGATGAAAATCGAAGGCCGCCAGCGCAGCCCGGCCTACGTCGAGCAGGTCACCCGCGTCTGGCGCGCCGCGCTGGACAGCTACCTCAAGGCGCCGCAGCGCTACAGCGTGCAGCCGGCGTGGCGCGAGGCGCTCGACGGGCTGTCCGAAGGCTCGCAAACCACCCTGGGTGCCTACCACCGGGCCTGGCAATGAACGAGGAAGCCACCATGAAACTTTCCCTGGGCCCCATCCTGTTCTACTGGGACCGTCAGCAAACCCTGGACTTCTACGCCAACATGGCCAGCCAGCCGCTGGACGTGATCTACATGGGCGAGACGGTCTGCTCCAAGCGCCGCGCGATGATGCTCGACGACTGGATGGGGCTGGCGCGCGATCTGGCCGAAGTCACCTCGGCACAATTGGTGCTGTCGGGCCTGACGCTGGTCGAGGCGGCCTCCGAGCTTTCCAGCCTGCGCCGCCTATGCGAGAACGGCCAGCTGCTGGTCGAAGCCAACGACATGGGCGCGGTGCAACTGCTGGCCGAACGCAAGCTGCCGTTCGTCGGCGGTCCGGCGCTGAACCTGTACAACGGCCATGCATTGGCCGAACTGGTCAACAGTGGCATGCAGCGCTGGGTGCCGCCGGTGGAGGCCTCCGGCGCGCTGATCAAGAGCGCCCGCGCGCAGCTGCAGCGGCTGGGCGTCACGCTGCCGGAGATCGAGATCTTCGCCTACGGCCACCTGCCGCTGGCCTATTCGGCGCGCTGCTTCACCGCCCGCGCCGAGAATCGGCCGAAGGACGATTGCCAGTTCTGCTGCCAGAACTACCCCGAGGGCATTCCGCTGCTCAGCCAGGAGGGCGAGGCGCTGTTCACCATCAACGGCATCCAGACTATGTCTGCCTCGGTCAGCAACCTGCTGGCCGACTACGAAGGGCTGGTCGACAGTGGTGCCGACCTGCTGCGTCTGAGCCCGCGTGCCGCCGGCATGGAAGAGGTGATCGCCGCGTTCGACGCCGTGCGCAAGGGCGCACTGCCGCCGCTGGCGGTGGACGGTTGCAATGGTTATTGGCATGGCCAGCCGGGCATGCTGCGTGCCGAGGAGGCCGGTCTATGCTGAACCCGCGTGCCCATCTGGTGAACCTCGGCGGGCGCCTGCTGCCGCTGGCGGCCAAGACGCCATTCCTGCTGCAGCGCCTGGCGCTGGAGCGCAGTCTCAATCAGATCTTCGCCGAGGCGCTGGCCGATGGCGCCTTCGACGTGCTGGAAGGCCACTGGATGAAGCTCGAGGTCATCGATCTCGGACTGGCCTGGTGTCTGACCTGCGACCGGGAAAAGCTGCGCATCGCCGCGCAGGCGCCGGTGGAAGTGAGCATCCGCGGCAACTGGCGCGAATTCCTCCTGCTGGCCAGCCGTCAGGAAGACCCGGACACGCTGTTCTTCCGTCGTCGGCTGATCATCGAAGGCGATACCGAGCTGGGCCTGGCGATCAAGAACCTGATCGACAGCCTCGATCCCGATACGCTGCCGTCCTGGTTGTGGAAGATGCTGCAAGGCGCCGGTGAGGAAGTGGCGCGCGCAGGCAAGGCACAGCCGGCGTAACGAGATAGTTGCTCTGAGGGGGGCGACAAGGCGGGGCATGCCCCGCCTTTTTTATTCGTACTTCGAAGCGCCGCTAAGCGCGCGCAGATGGATCGTGTGGTTCAGCAGACCCGCAGGCGGCGCGGCTGCATGCGGTCGCTGGCGATGATGTCCTTCATGTCCTCGAACAACGCGTTGGCTTCTTCCTCGCTGCAGTCCTCGCGATAGCGCTTGCGCAGACCGTAGCTGCTGAGGGTGATGTGCACGTCGGGCGTGACGCCATGCTGTGCCAGGCATGCGCGGGCGCAATGCAGCGGGCAGCCGTCGATGGCCAGGATCGGCCGGCCGGAATGCGCCTTGCGCACCAGCGCCTCGACGCGACCGCCGACGCCGGCGATGCAGGACATTTCCGCCAGCCCGGCGCGGTCGAGGCGTACGGCGAGGGTATTGGCCATCTGCGCCACGTTGGAGCAGCCCGAGCAGGAATACACCAAAGGTTGAATGCTGGACTTGGTCATGAGCTCCTCCCGCTGCGTGAAACCGAAAGGCAGTATCGCGCCCGACCCCGGGCGCGGCCTTGATGATGATCAAGATGCCTGAGGCGATCTGCCGCAGGTCTATTCGTCGTAGGCGGTCAGCGCGCGGCTGTCGAGAATCTCGATGCGGCGGCGTTGCACGGCAATGGTTCCGGACTCCACCAGCCGATGCAGGATGCGCGAAAAGGTTTCCGGCTGGATACCCAGCTTGGAGGCGATCAGCCGCTTGGGCACGTCGAGTGTGATTACGCCGCTGTCGTCGCTCTGCGCCTGGGCGAGAAAGCGCGCCACGCGGCGGCTGGCGTTGGCCAGCGTGAGGGTGTCGATCTCACCCATGCGTTGGTGCAGGCGCACGCTGAGCGTGGCGAGGATTTCCAGGCAGATCGCCGGGTGCTCCTCGAGCATGCGGCGGTACTGGGGGCCGTTCAGGCTGGCGACCAGGCTGGTCTTGAGCGCTGTGGCGCTGACCGGATACAGCGGGGTGCCGCGAAACAGCAGCGCCTCGGCAAACGACTCGCCCGGACGCATCACCTCGACCAGTTTCTCCTGGCCGTCGCAGATGACCCGGTGCAGCTTGATCTGCCCGCTGAACAGGAAATAGAAACGGTCGGCCCTGTCGCCCTGATGAAATAGCGAGGCACCTGCGGGCAGGCGCTTGAGATTGGCCGTGGCGCAGATTTCCTGCATGGCGGCTTCCGGCAGGCGGCTGAACAGGTGATGACGGCGCAGCCCGGCGATGAGCGACGGTTCTGTAAGCATGGCTCCTCCCCCGGCACCGGGCCGGGATGGTTCGAGGCTGCATCCTAGAAGGTGGCTGCCCGGATTTTCCTTGACCGCGGACAAGTTGGGGCGCCGTCGCACCTCGCTGAACGCCTCCGGTCGATGTTTTGCCCGACTTGATGATGGTCAATTCGCTGCAGCCCTTTAGCCCGTAGATTCCCACCATATTGTGTGTATGTGTGAATTGAGTATCTACATATAGTATTCGGAGGCGGGATGGACGAGCGGGTTGAGGGCGCGGTGTCACGGATGCTGCGCAAGCGCGATGGACGGCGGGTCGCGTTCGAGTTGGACAAGATCAGCCGCGCCATCGCCGCGGCGGGTGAGGCCACTGGCGAATTCGGTGGTGCGGCAGCGCTGACGCTGGCCGACACCGTGCAGCGGCAGCTTGGCGCGCTGGACGAGGTCGATGTCGAACAGGTGCAGGATCGCGTCGAACATGCGCTGATGCGCGCGGGTTACTTCGACACCGCGCGCGCCTACATCGTCTACCGCGAGCGCCACGGGCGCCTGCGCCGCGACCGCAAGGCCATCGTCGATGTCGCCTCCTCAATGAACGAATACCTCTCGCGCGAGGACTGGCGCGTGCGCGCCAATGCCAACCAGGGCTATTCGCTGGGCGGGCTGATTCTCAACGTGTCCGGCAAGGTCACCGCCAACTACTGGCTGGACGAGGTCTATAGCCCGGAGATCGGCCGTGCCCACCGCGACGGCGATCTGCACATCCATGATCTGGATATGCTCGCCGGCTACTGCGCCGGCTGGTCGCTGCGCACGCTGCTCAACGAGGGCTTCAACGGCATTCCCGGGCGTGTCGAGGCGGGGCCGCCGAAGCACCTGTCCAGTGCGCTGGGACAGATGGTCAACTTCCTCGGCACGCTGCAGAACGAGTGGGCCGGTGCCCAGGCGTTCAGCAGCTTCGATACCTACCTCGCGCCCTTCGTGCGCAAGGACAATCTCGGTTATGACGAGGTGCGCCAGGTGATCCAGGAGTTCATCTACAACCTCAACGTGCCGTCGCGCTGGGGCACGCAGACGCCGTTCACCAACCTGACCTTCGACTGGGTCTGCCCCGAGGACCTGCGTGAGCAGATTCCCTATATCGGCGGCGAGGAAATGCCCTTCGCCTACGGCGAGCTGCAGGCCGAGATGGAGCTCATCAATCGGGCCTATATCGAGGTGATGCAGGCCGGTGATGGCCTCGGCCGGGTGTTCACCTTCCCGATCCCGACCTACAACATCACCCACGATTTCCCGTGGGACAGCGAGAACGCCGAGCGCCTGTTCGAGATGACCGCACGCTACGGCCTGCCGTACTTCCAGAACTTCCTCAATTCCGATATGCAGCCCAACCAGGTGCGCTCGATGTGCTGCCGCCTGCAGCTGGACGTGCGTGAGCTGCTCAAGCGCGGCGGCGGTCTGTTCGGTTCGGCCGAGCAGACCGGCTCGCTCGGCGTGGTGACCATCAACTGCGCGCGCCTGGGCTATCTGCATGCCGGTGACAAGGCGGCGTTGCTCGAGCATCTGGATGCCCTGCTGGAAATGGCGCGGCAGAGCCTGGAGGTCAAGCGCAAGGTGATTCAGCACCACATGGATGCCGGGCTCTACCCGTACACCAAGCGCTACCTCGGCACGTTGCGCAATCACTTCTCCACCATCGGCGTGAACGGCCTGCACGAGATGGTGCGCAACTTCACCGATGACAGCGAGGGCATGCACACGCCGGCCGGCCGCGCGCTGGCGGTGGAGCTGCTCGACCATGTCCGCGCGCGGCTGGTGCAGTTCCAGGAAGACACCGGCCACCTCTACAACCTCGAAGCGACACCTGCCGAGGGCACCACCTACCGCTTCGCCAAGGAAGACCGCAAGCGTTTCCCGGACATCCTCCAGGCCGGCTCGGCCGAGGCGCCGTACTACACCAACTCCTCGCAGCTGCCGGTAGGCTTCACCGACGATCCCTTCGAGGCGCTGGCGCTGCAGGACGAGCTGCAGACCAAGTACACCGGCGGCACCGTGCTGCACCTGTACATGGCCGAGCAGATTTCCTCCACCGAGGCCTGCAAGAAGCTGGTGCGCAACGCGCTGTCGCGTTTCCGCCTGCCATACCTGACGGTGACGCCGACGTTCTCGATCTGCCCGGTGCACGGCTACCTGGCCGGCGAACACGAGTTCTGCCCCAAGTGCGACGAGGCCCTGCTGCACAAGCAGCGCGCCGAAGCGGCGTTGCCCGCCTGAGCTGCGACCGCATGCCCCGCAGCTCCGCGCGGTGCGGCGCTGCATACTCACACCCCAGCAAGTAAGGAGAAGCACCATGAGCCAAGCCAGCCAACTGCCCCAGGAACAGCGCCAGCGTTGTGAGGTCTGGACCCGCGTGATGGGCTACCACCGCCCGGTTGCGGCGTTCAACCCGGGCAAGCAGTCCGAACACCGCGAGCGCCTGCATTTCACCGAAGCGGCGGCGCGGTGACCGCAGCGCTGCGGGTCGGGGGCCTCGTGCCCCTGACCACTCTGGATTTCCCCGATCACCTGGCCTGCGTGCTGTTCTGCCAGGGTTGCGGCTGGCGCTGCCGTTACTGCCACAACCCGCAGCTGATCCCCGCCTGCGGCAGCGAGGAAAAGTCCTGGGCAGAGATTCTCGATTTCCTCGAGCAGCGCATCGGCCTGCTCGAAGCGGTGGTGTTCAGCGGTGGCGAACCGACGCTGCAGACCGCGCTGCCGGACGCCATCGGCCAAGTGCGGGCGCTGGGTTACAAGGTCGGCCTGCACAGTGCCGGGATCAAGCCGAAGCTGTTCCGTCAGGTGCTGCCGCTGGTGGACTGGGTCGGCTTCGACATCAAGGCGCTGCCCGAGCAGAGCACGCTGATCACCGGCGTGGAGGGCAGCGGCAAGGCCAACTGGAAGAGCCTCGACCATCTGCTGGAAAGTGGCGTCGAGCACGAGTGCCGGACCACCGTGCACTGGAACCTGTTCGATGCCGGGCTGCTCTGGGACATGGCCCAGCGTCTGCGCGCCCGCGGGGTCGAGCGCTTCGTGGTGCAGTGCGTGCGCACCGCGCGCATGCTTGACGCCAGCCTGGCCGACAGCACGGCGCCGTATGACCTGCAGCGTCTCTGGGAGCGCCTGGACCGGCTGTTCCCCTCGTTCGTCGTGCGCGGTTGAGCGCGCCGACTCAATCCAGCGGCAGCTCCGTGGTGCGCTTCACCTCGCTCATGGCGATGTGCGAGTGCGCCTCCTGCACGTGCGGGCGCTGCAGCAACTGGTCGCGCAGGAAGCGCTCGTAGCTGTCGATATCGCGCGCCACCACCTTGAGCAGGTAGTCCGATTCGCCGGCCATGGTGTAGCACTCCAGCACCTCGGGATAACCGACCACCGCCTGCTCGAACTCGTCCAGGTTGCTGCGCCCGTGCGCCGAAAGCTTGATGTTGACGAACACCGTCATGTTCAGCCCGAGCTTCTTCGGGTTGAGCAGGGCGACCTTGCGCTCGATCAGTCCTTCCTCCTGCATGCGGTTGATCCGGCGCCAGCAGGGCGATTGCGACAGCTCGACCCTCTCGGCGATCTCCGCGGCGGAAAGATCGGCGTTGTGCTGCAGCAGCAGGAGAATCTTGCGGTCGATGGGGCTGAGTGGAGAGGGCTGCATGGTTGTTCCTGTTTTATTGTTGTTCGCGAAATGATCATGCACGGCACGGCCGTTCCAACGCAAAAGTAGAAAGAAAATCTCTGTTCGTCGCGGCCAGACTGTACGCACGTGCAGGCAGGGCGATCCCTGTCCGAGCAAAAGGCGGGTGGCAACATCGTGACCACCCTGACTCCGATAACAACAAACAGGAGCGCCCCATGTCACTGGCCGAGATCCGTCTGGATGACAAGTACCGGCTCGCAACCGGTCATCTGTACCTCACCGGCACCCAGGCGCTGACCCGCCTGCCGATGTTGCAGCATCAGCGCGACCAGGCCCGTGGCCTGAACACCGGCGGCTTCATCTCCGGCTACCGCGGCTCGCCACTCGGCGGGCTGGACAAGAGTCTCTGGGACGCCCGCGACTACCTCAAACAGAACGCCATCCACTTCCAGCCGGGTGTCAACGAAGAACTGGCCGCCACCGCCGTGTGGGGCAGCCAGCAGACCAACCTGTTCCCTGGTGCCAGGTACGACGGCGTGTTCGCCATGTGGTACGGCAAAGGCCCGGGTGTCGACCGCGCTGGCGATGTGTTCAAGCACGCCAACGCGGCCGGTGTTTCGCCGCATGGCGGCGTGCTGCTGCTCGCCGGTGACGACCACGGTTGCAAATCCTCGACGCTGCCGCACCAGAGCGAGCACGCCTTCATCGCCGCCTCGATCCCGGTGCTCAACCCGGCGAACGTCCAGGAAATCCTCGACTACGGCATCATCGGCTGGGAGCTGTCGCGCTACTCCGGCTGCTGGGTGGCCCTGAAGACCATCGCCGAGAACGTCGACTCCTCCGCCGTGGTGGAAGTCGACCCGCTGCGCGTGCAGACGCGTGTCCCGGAAGATTTCCAGCTGCCCGAAGACGGCGTGCACATCCGCTGGCCGGACCCGCCGCTGGCGCAGGAAAAACGCCTCAACCTTTACAAGATCTACGCCGCGCGCGCCTTCGCCCGCGCCAACAACCTCAACCGGGTGATGCTCGATTCGCCCAACCCGCGCCTCGGCATCATCACGACCGGCAAGTCCTATCTCGACGTGCGCCAGGCGCTGGACGACCTCGGCCTGGACGAAGCGCTGTGCGCCTCGGTCGGCTTGCGCGTGCTCAAGGTCGGCATGAGCTGGCCGCTGGAGCCGGTCTCGGTGCACGAGTTCGCCCAGGGCCTCGACGAGATCCTGGTGGTCGAGGAGAAGCGCAGCATCATCGAGGACCAGCTCACCGGGCAGCTCTACAACTGGCCGGTGGACAAGCGCCCGCGGGTGGTCGGCGAATTCGACGAGCAGGGCAATTCGCTGCTGCCGAACCTCTCCGAACTGACTCCGGCGATGATCGCCCGGGTCATCGCCAAGCGCCTCGCGCCGATCTACACCAGCGAGAGCATCGTCACCCGCCTGGCCTTCCTCGACGCCAAGGAAAAGGCTCTGGCCGCGCGTAGCTACACCACCGTGCGCACGCCGCACTATTGCTCCGGCTGCCCGCACAACACCTCGACCAAAGTGCCGGAGGGCAGCCGCGCCTCGGCCGGCATCGGCTGTCACTACATGGTGCAGTGGATGGACCGGCGCACCGAGACCTTCACCCAGATGGGCGGCGAGGGCGTCAACTGGATCGGCCAGGCGCCGTTCACCGACACCCCGCACATGTTCCAGAACCTCGGCGACGGCACCTACTTCCACTCCGGCAGTCTGGCGATCCGCGCGGCCGTGGCGGCGGGGGTCAACGTCACCTACAAGGTGCTCTACAACGACGCCGTGGCGATGACCGGCGGCCAGCCGATCGACGGCGAACTGCGCGTCGACCAGCTCAGCCGGCAGATCGCCGACGAAGGCGTCAAACGCATCGCCCTGGTCAGCGACGAGCCGGACAAGTACCCGAGCCGCGCCGGCTTCGCGCCGATCACCACCTTCCACCACCGCCGCGAACTGGACGCCGTGCAGCGCGAGCTGCGCGAGTTCAAGGGCGTCTCGGTGATCATCTACGACCAGACCTGCGCCACCGAGAAGCGCCGCCGGCGCAAGCGCGGCAAGCTGGAAGACCCGGCCAAGCGCGTGTTCATCAACCCCGCCGTGTGCGAGGGCTGCGGCGACTGCGGGGAGAAATCCAACTGCCTGTCGGTGCTGCCGCTGGAGACCGAGCTGGGGCGCAAGCGCGAGATCGACCAGAACGCCTGCAACAAGGATTATTCCTGCGTCGAGGGCTTCTGCCCGAGCTTCGTCACCGTGCACGGCGGCGGCCTGCGCAAGCCCGAAGCGGTCGCTCATGGCCTCGAAGCGGCCGAGTTGCCCGAGCCGCAGCATCCCTCGCTGCAGCGGCCGTGGAACGTGCTGATCCCCGGCGTCGGCGGCAGCGGCGTGACCACCCTCGGCGCGCTGCTGGGCATGGCCGCGCACCTGGAAGGCAAGGGCTGCACGGTGCTCGACCAGGCCGGTCTGGCGCAGAAGTTCGGCCCGGTGACCACCCACGTGCGCATCGCCGCCAAGCAGAGCGACATCTATGCCGTGCGCATCGCCGCCGGCGAGGCCGACCTGCTGCTCGGCTGCGATCTGGTGGTGGCGGCCGGCGACGAGTCGCTGACCCGCCTCAACGAGCTGAACAGCAACGCCGTGGTGAACAGCCACGAAGCGGCCACCGCCGAGTTCACCCGCAACCCCGATGCCCAGGTGCCCGGCGCAGCCATGCGTCAGGCGATCAGCGATGCCGTGGGCGCCGAGAAGACCCACTTCATCGACGCCACGCGCTTAGCCACGCGGCTGTTGGGCGACAGCATCGCCACCAACCTGTTCCTGCTCGGCTTCGCCTATCAGCAGGGGCTGCTGCCGATCTCCGCCGAGGCCATCGAGAAGGCCATCGAACTCAACGGTGTGTCGGCCAAGCTCAACCTGCAGGCCTTCCGCTGGGGCCGCCGCGCGGTGCTCGAGCGCGACGCGGTGGAGCAGCTGGCGCGCCCGGCCGAGCTAGCCGAACCGGTGTGCAAGACGCTTGAAGAGATCGTCGACTGGCGCGTGGACTTCCTCACCCAGTACCAGAACGCCGGCCTGGCACGGCGCTACCGCCAACTGGTCGAGCGCGTGCGCGACGCCGACACCGCCGATGATCTGGCGCTGTCCAAGGCAGTCGCGCGTTACTACTTCAAGCTGCTCGCCTACAAGGACGAGTACGAAGTGGCGCGCCTCTACAGCGAGCCGGAGTTCCGCCAGCAACTGGCGGCGCAGTTCGAGGGCGACTACAAGCTGCAGTTCCACCTCGCCCCGGCCTGGCTGGCCAAGCGCGACCCCGTGACCGGCGAGCCGCGCAAACGCGAGTTCGGCCCATGGATGCTCGATGTTTTCGGCGTGCTGGCCAAGCTGCGCTTCCTGCGTGGCACGCCGCTCGATCCGTTCGGCTATGGCCATGACCGCCGCGTCGAGCGCCAGCTGATCGTCGACTACGAGAAGACCGTCGCCGACCTGCTGGCCCAGCTCAAGCCGACCAACTACCGCACCGCCGTGGCCATCGCCGCGCTGCCGGAACAGATCCGCGGCTACGGCCCGGTGAAGGAGCGCGCCCTGGCCAAGGTCCGCCAGCAGGAAAAACTGCTGCGCGAGCAGCTGGCCAAAGGCGACGAAGTGCAGAGCGTGCGGCTGTTCCAGCCGGCGGCGTGAGCGGCGCAGCATCCGCCCGGAATGTTTTGCCCAGAGCCCCGCGCCTGCGGGGCCGCAACCTGACAACAACCACGAGGTAACGCCATGTCCGTCTTCGCTCACCCCGACTTCGACCGCCACGAACAGGTGGTCTTCTGCCATGACCAGGCGTCGGGTCTGAAAGCCATCATCGCCATTCACAACACTCGCCTGGGCCCGGCGCTGGGTGGTTGCCGGATGTTCCCCTACGCCAATGACGACGACGCGCTGCGCGACGTGCTGCGCCTGTCGCGCGGCATGACGCTGAAATCCTCGCTGGCCGGGCTCAAGCTCGGCGGCGGCAAAGCGGTGATCATCGGCGATCCGCACACCGGCAAGAGCCAGGCGCTGCTGCACGCGATGGGCGATTTCATCGAGAGCCTCGGCGGCCGCTACATCACCGCCGCCGACTCCGGCACCGGCGATGCCGAGATGCAGGCCTTTGCCCAGCGCACCCGCCACGTGATGGGCGCGACGCCGCGCACCCTGCTCGATGGCAGCATCGCCAGCGGCGACCCGTCGCCGTCCACCGCGCTCGGCGTGTTCGTCGGCCTCAAGGCCGCGGTGCGTCATCGCCTCGGTCGCGACGACCTGACCGGGCTGAAGGTGGCGATCCAGGGCGTCGGCCATGTCGGCCTGGGCCTCGGCCGACACCTCAAGGCGGCCGGCGCCGAGCTGTGGGTGGCGGACATCTTCGACGCCAACGTGCAGCAGGCCATGGAAGAACTGGGCGCCAACGTGGTGCGCCCGCAGGACATCTACGGCCTGGACGTCGACGTGTTCGCGCCCTGCGCCATGGGCGGCATCCTCAACGAGCAGACCCTGGAGGTGCTGCGCGCCCCGGTGATCGCCGGGGCCGCCAACAACCAGCTGGCCACGCCGGAAATCGGCGCCGAACTGCAGCGGCGCGAGCAGCTGTACGCGCCTGACTACGCGATCAACGCTGGCGGCATCATCGACGTCTACTACCAGCGCATCGGCGGCAGCGCCGCGCAGAGCGATGCCCATGTGCGCGCCATCGGCGACACCCTGCAGCAGATCTTCACCCGTGCCGCCGCCAGCGGCGAGCCGACCTCGGTGATCGCCGACCGCCTGGCGCTGGAACGCCTGCAGGCCGGTGGCGACGCTCAGCCCGAGGCGCTCCAGCGCCAGGCGTCGTGACCCGCGCCGGCCGTTCGGCCGGCATCTCTCGAGCCGCGCCGGCACGCACCGGCCGCGCGCTCCGTTCGTTTCGACCTGACAAAAACAACAAGCAGGAATCCGCAATGACCGATAAAAGCAGCCTCGCCGCCGGCAGCCTCGCCGGCGCGCTCGCTCGTCCGCAACCCAGCGCCGCCCGCGGCCTCTGGTCGTCCCGCTGGGTGTTCTTCCTCGCCGCCACCGGCTCGGCGGTGGGCCTGGGCAATATCTGGAAATTCCCCTACATCACCGGCGAGAACGGCGGCGGCGCCTTCGTGCTGGTGTACCTGGCCTGCATCCTCACCATCGGCATCCCGCTGTTGATGGCCGAGGTGATGATCGGCCGCGCCGGCCGGCAGAACCCGGCGGGCTCCGTGGCGCGGCTGGCCGCCCTGGCCGGTGCCAGCGCGCACTGGCGCAAGGTGGGCTGGCTCGGCGCGTTCACCGGTTTTCTGATCCTGAGTTTCTATGTGGTGATCGCCGGCTGGGCACTGGCCTATGTGCCGGCAACGCTGGGCGGCGCGTTCAGCGGCGCCGATGCCGCGGCCAGCACGGCGCAGTTCGACGCGCTGCTGGCCGATCCGCTGCGGCTGGTGCTGTACGGCTCGGCGGTGCTGGCGGTGACCATGCTGATCGTCGGGCTGGGCGTGCGCGACGGCCTGGAGCGGGCATTGCGTTTCATGATGCCGGGCCTGTTCCTGCTGCTGCTGGGCATGGTCGGCTACGCGGCAATCGCCGGCGACTTCGCCCGCGGCGCCGCATTTCTGTTCGTGCCGGACTTCTCCAAGCTGAGCGCCGAAGGCTTCCTGCTCGCCCTCGGCCACGCGTTCTTCACCCTCAGCCTCGGGTGCGGCGCGATGATGGCCTACGGTTCGTACCTGCCCAAGGGCGTGTCGATCGCCAAGACCTCGTTGCTGGTCGCGCTGGCCGACACCACGGTGGCGCTGCTCGCCGGATTGGCGATCTTCCCGCTGGTGTTCGCCAACGGCCTGGAACCGGGTGCGGGGCCGGGGCTGATCTTCGTCACGCTGCCGATCGCCTTCGGCCAGATGCCGCTGGGCCAGGTATTCGGCGGGCTGTTCTTCGTGATGCTGGTACTGGCGGCGGTGACCTCGACGATCTCGCTCAGCGAGCCGGGCATCGCCTGGCTCAACGAGCGCTTCGGCGTCAGCCGGACCCGCGCGGTCCTGCTGACCGGCGCGGTGCTCTGGCTGATGAGCCTGGCCAGCGTGCTTTCGTTCAACCACTGGGCCGAGTATCAGCTGTTCGGGCATACCTTCTTCGACAGCATGGACTACCTCACCGCCAACTGGCTGATGCCGCTGGGTGGCTTGGGCACGGTGCTCTTCACCGGCTGGGTGCTGCAGAAGGAAGCGGTGCGCGAGGCCATCGGCATCGCTCAGCCGGGCTGGTTCAGCGCCTGGTGGAACCTCTTGCGCTACGGCACGCCGGTGGCGATCACGCTGGTGTTCCTCAACCTGATCGGGGTGATCTAGCGGGAGCTGCGGGGCGGTGGGCTTTGGCCCGCCGTCGTTCAGGTGCCACGGGGTGCCCCAGATGAGCTGTGCGACAGCCTGTCGCAGCCGGTTGTCAGCTTTTCGTTACGCCTGGCAATGCGGACGGCCGCGCCAGCGCGCGGTTGGCGCGGTGTAAGGAAAAGCTGACGCGGCCACCGGCATGCGGCTCGCCCAGGCGGCCGCCGCCCGCTTGTTTCGCCGCCTGCGCTGGTTTGTCATGGCCTCAGTCATGCGTGCAGGAGTCTTCGGACTTCAGCGAATCGATAACAAGAAACAGGAGGCGCAATGAACGCCGTTAACAAGATCGAGCAACACAATCCCATCGGTACCGACGGCTTCGAGTTCGTCGAATTCACCGCGCCGAATGCCGAGGGCATCGAACAGCTGCGCATGCTGTTCACCCAGATGGGCTTTACCGAAACCGCCAAGCACCGCTCCAAGGAGGTCTGGCTGTTCCAGCAGCACGACATCAATATCGTGCTCAACGGCAGCCCCACCGGGCATGTGCGCGAGTTCGGCGAGAAGCACGGCCCGAGCGCCTGCGCCATGGCCTTCCGGGTGAAGAACGCCGCGCAGGCCGCCGCCTACGTCGAATCCCAGGGCGCCAAGCTGGTCGGCAGCCACGCCAACTTCGGCGAGCTGAACATCCCCTGCGTCGAAGGCATCGGCGGCTCGCTGCTGTATCTGGTCGACCGCTACGGCGACAAGAGCATCTACGACGTCGATTTCGAGTACATCGAAGGGCGCACGCCGAACGACAACGCCGTCGGCCTGATGTGCATCGACCACCTGACCCACAACGTCAAACGCGGGCAGATGGACGTCTGGTCCGGTTTCTACGAGCGCATCGCCAACTTCCGCGAGATTCGCTACTTCGACATCGAGGGCAAGCTCACCGGGCTGTTCTCCCGCGCCATGACCGCGCCGTGCGGCAAGATCCGCATCCCGATCAACGAGTCGGCCGACGACAAATCGCAGATCGAGGAATTCATCCGCGAATACCATGGCGAGGGCATCCAGCACATCGCGCTGTCCACCGACGACATCTACGAGACGGTCCGCAAGTTGCGCGCCAACGGCGTGGATTTCATGACCACGCCGGACACCTACTACGAGAAGGTCGATACTCGCGTGCCGGGCCATGGCGAGCCGCTGGACCAGTTGCGCGAGCTGAACCTGCTGATCGACGGCGCGCCGGGGGATGACGGCATCCTCCTGCAGATCTTCACCAACACGGTGATCGGCCCGATCTTCTTCGAGATCATCCAGCGCAAGGGCAACCAGGGCTTCGGCGAAGGCAACTTCAAGGCGCTGTTCGAATCCATCGAGGAAGACCAGCTGCGCCGGGGCGTGATCGGCGGCGAGTAAGCCGTAGGGTGGGCTTCAGCCCACCAGCGCCGAAACTGATCGGTGGGCAGAAGCCCACCCTACGGGCCGGAGACCTTTTCGTGCTGACCCTCTATTCCTACTGGCGCTCCAGCGCCGCCTATCGTGTGCGCATCGCGCTCAACCTCAAGGGCCTGGCGTATCGCCAGGTGCCGGTGCATCTGGTGCAGGGCGGCGGACAGCAGCGCGCCGCCGCCTATCGGGCGCTCAATCCGCAGCAGCTGGTGCCGTTGCTGGTGGACGAGATCAACGGCGGGGCGCGTATCGCGCAGTCGCTGGCGATTCTGGAATACCTCGAGGAGGTGTTTCCGGTGCCGGCGATCCTGCCCGGCGATCCGCTGGAGCGGGCGCAGGTGCGCGCTCTGGCGTTGCACATTGCCTGCGAGATCCATCCGCTGAACAACCTGCGCGTGCTGCAGTACCTCAGCGGCGAACTCGGGGTAGACGATGCGGCGAAGGACGCCTGGTATCGCCATTGGGTCGCTACCGGCCTGGCGGCGGTGGAGCAGGGGCTGGAGGCGTTCGGCGAGCGCTTCTCGCTCGGCGACCGCCCCGGTTACCTGGAGGCGTGCCTGGTGCCGCAGGTGTACAACGCGCGCCGTTTTGCCTGCGATCTCGCGCCGTTCCCGCGCATCCGCCAGCTGGCCGAGCGGTGCGAGGCGCTGGACGCCTTCCGCAACGCCGCCCCGGAGGTGCAACCCGACGCTCAATGACCCGTGGTGCCTTGCATGCCGTCGCGCCACGGTGCGGCGGTCCGAATTTCGTCACAGATAAAAACAAACAGGTGACGCATGACTCGTGAAAAACCGAAGAACCTCTGGCTGTCGCGCTGGGGTTTCATCCTCGCTGCAACCGGCTCCGCCGTGGGCCTGGGCAATATCTGGAAATTCCCCTACATCACCGGCGAATACGGTGGCGGCGCCTTCGTGCTGATGTACCTGGCGTGCATCCTCGCCATCGGCATTCCGGTGATGATGACCGAGATCGCGCTCGGCCGGCGCGGGCGTGGCAGTCCGATCGACGCCATCGGCCGCGTGGTGCGCGAGAACAACGGCAACCCGGCGTGGAAGCTGGTCGGCGGCATGGCGATGCTCGCCGGCTTCCTGATCCTGTGCTTCTACGTGGTGGTGGCCGGCTGGGCGTTTTCTTACACCTGGAAGATGCTCGACGGCTCGCTCGCCGCGCCCAGCGTGGAAGCGCTCGGCCAGGTGTTCGAGGCGCACAACGCCAATCCCTGGGCGCTCGGCGGCTGGGGTCTGCTGGTGGCGCTGCTGACCCTGTGGATCGTCGGCAAGGGCGTGCAGGCCGGCGTCGAACGGGCGTTCCGCTGGATGATGCCGGGGCTGGCGGTGATGCTGCTGGTGCTGGTGGGCTATTCGGTCACCAACGGTAGCTTCGCCGAGGGCTTTGCCTTCCTGTTCAGCTTCGATGCCTCGAAGATCACCGGCGAGGCGCTGCTGGCGGCGCTGGGCCACGCGTTCTTCACCCTCAGCCTGGCGTCGGGTGCGATCCTTACCTACGGCTCCTACATCCCGGACGGCCAATCCATCGCCCGCACCACCTTCATCGTTGCTATCGCCGACACCTGCGTGGCGCTGCTGGCGGGGTTGGCGATCTTCCCGGTGATTTTCGCCAACGGTATGGACCCGAGCGCCGGCCCCGGGCTGATTTTCATGAGCCTGCCGCTGGCCTTCCAGCAGATGCCGTTCGGCACCGCGTTCGGGGTGCTGTTCTTCGCCATGGTCTCGGTGGCGGCGCTGACGTCGGCGATCTCGATGATCGAGGCGGTGGTCGCCTATCTCAACGAGAAGCACGGCATCAGCCGCGCCCGCGCTGCCGCCAGCTCCGGTGCGGTGCTGATCGTGATCAGCCTGCTGGCGATGCTGTCGTTCAACCTCGGCGCGGAATGGAAGCTGTTCGGCATGACGCTGTTCGACGGGCTGGACTACATCACCTCGCGCTGGATGATGCCGCTGGGTGGCATCTTCATGGTGGTGCTGGCTGGCTACTGCCTGCGTTCGGAGATCATGCGTGACGAGCTGGGCCTGTCGCCGGCCGGGCATGCGCTGTGGCTGTTCATGGTGCGTTACGTCAGCCCGGTGATGATCCTCATGGTGTTCCTGCATGCCCTCGGCTGGCTGGGCTTCGACCCGCTGGCGCGCTGGTACTGGATCGTCGGCGCCATCGCGCTGCTGAGCCTGCTCGGCGAAGGCCTGCGCCCACGGGTGATGCCGGCCCTGGCCGGACGCTGAGCCGAGCGGTTCGCACGCTGGCGCGGTGCTGGCGTGCGGACCGGGCGGTCACGGGCCTCGCCGCTGCGTTCAAGTTTGCTGACGGACGGCCGAGAAGCTGACTGAGATCAAGGATTTTCACATTCCGCAGGATGCGCCCAGTCAGTCAATCGGACGCCCCTCAAAATGCCCAGTCGCCTCAAGTTCAGCCACAAGATCCTGCTGGCCGCATCGCTGGTGGTGATCGCGACCTTCGCGCTGTTCACCCTCTACAACGACTACCTGCAGCGCAACGCCATCCGCGCCAATCTCGAGAGCTACCTCGACGAGATGGGCAAGATCACCGCGAACAACATCCAGAACTGGCTTTCCGGCCGCATTCTACTGGTGGAAGGCGCGGCCGAATCGGTCGCCGCCGACAACAGCAGCGAGCGCGTGGCCAGGCTGTTCGAGCAGCGTGCGCTGACCTCGACGTTCGCCTTCACCTACCTCGGTGGCCAGGACGGCAGCTTCCTGCTGCGTCCCTACGATGAAATGCCGGCCGACTTCGATCCGCGCACCCGGCCCTGGTACAAGGACGCCGTGGCCGCCGGCGGCTCGACGCTGACCGAACCCTATGTCGATGCCGCCAGCGGGCAGCTGATCCTGTCCATCGCCACCCCGGCCAAGAGCGGCGCCCAGACCCTTGGCGTGGTTGGTGGCGACCTGGAGCTCAAGGCGCTGGTGGAGATCATCAACGCGCTGGATTTCAACGGCATGGGCTATGCCTTCCTGGTCAGCGGCGATGGCAAGGTGCTGGTCCACCCCAACCAGCAGATGGTGATGAAGACGCTGCGCGACGTTTACCCGCAGAACACGCCGTCGCTCGACAGCCGCTACGTCGAGGCCGAACTCAATGGCTCGCCGCGCGTGCTCGGCTTCAGCCCGGTGAAGGGGCTGCCGTCGGTGAAGTGGTACGTCGGCATCTCGCTGGATCGCGACAAGGCCTACGCCAGCCTCAGCAGTTTCCGCACCACCGCGCTGATCGCGACCGTCGCGGCGGTGGCCTTCATCCTGCTGCTGCTGGGCCTGCTGATCCGTGTGCTGATGCGTCCGCTGACCGACATGGGGCGGGCGATGGCCAACATCGCCGAAGGTGAGGGCGACCTGACCCGCCGCCTCGACGCGCAGTCCAATGATGAGTTCGGTGAGCTGGCCGGCGCCTTCAACCGCTTCGTCGAGCGCATCCATGGCTCGATCCGCGAAGTGTCCTCGGCGACGCAGGCGGTGCATGAAGTGGCGCAGCGCGTGCTCGACGCTTCCAACGCCTCGATGTCCAACTCCGACGAACAATCCAGCCGCACCAACAGCGTCGCCGCGGCAATCAACGAGCTGGGGGCCGCCGCGCAGGAGATCGCCCGCAACGCCGCCGACGCCTCGCAGCACGCCAGCAACGCGCGGCATCAGGCCGATGACGGGCGCCAGGTGGTCGAGCAGAACATCGCCGCGATGCGCCAGCTGTCCGACAAGATCAGCGCCTCCTGCGCGCAGATCGAGACGCTCAACGCCAAGACCGTCGACATCGGCCACATCCTCGAAGTGATCAAGGGCATCTCCGAGCAGACCAACCTGCTGGCGCTGAACGCCGCCATCGAGGCCGCGCGTGCCGGCGATGCCGGACGCGGATTCGCCGTGGTCGCCGATGAGGTGCGCAACCTGGCGCACCGCACGCAGAGTTCGGCGCAGGAAATCCAGCAGATGATCGAGGAGCTGCAGGTCGGCGCCGGCGCCTCGGTGCAGACCATGACCGAAAGCCAGCGGCAGAGCGAAACCAGCGTGTCGATTGCCGATCGCGCCGGCGAGCGCCTTGGCGAGGTGACCCAGCGCATCGGCGAGATCGACGGCATGAACCAGTCGGTGGCCACCGCCACCGAGGAGCAGACCGCGGTGATCGAGTCGCTGAACATGGACATCACCGAGATCAACACGCTGAATCAGCAGGGCGTGCAGAACCTGCAGTCGACCCTGCGCGCCTGTGGCGACCTGGAACAGCAGGCCACCCGCCTCAAGCAGCTGGTGGGCAGCTTTCGCATCTGATTCCGGCGGGTTCACCAAGGGCGCTGCGGCGCCCTTTTTCTTGCGTGTGAACGGACAACGGAGCATCGCGCGGCGATTGGCAGTCACAACTGCTCACCCCGCGCATCCTTCAGGAGGCTCCATGCAAGTGCTCATCGTGCTCACATCCCACGACCGGCTGGGCGACACCGGCAAGCCCACCGGCTTCTGGCTCGAGGAATTCGCCGCGCCGTACTTCGTGCTGCGCGACGCCGGCGCCGCCATCACGCTGGCCTCGCCCAAGGGCGGGCAGCCGCCGCTCGACCCCAAGAGCGACGAACCGCAGGCGCAGACCGAAGCCACCCGGCGCTTCAAGGCAGATGCCGAGGCGCAGCGCGCGCTGGCCAGCACCGTGCCGCTGGCGCAGGTGTCGGCGGCGGATTTCGATGCGCTGTTCTTTCCCGGCGGCCACGGCCCGCTCTGGGACCTGGTGCGTGACCGCCATGCCATCGAGTTGATCGAGACGTTCGCGCGCAGCGGCAAACCGGTCGCGGCGGTCTGCCATGCGCCGGCGGTGCTGACCGAGGTGCGTGGCGCCGATGGCGATTTCCTGATCAAGGGGCGCGGTGTCACCGGCTTCACCAACGGCGAAGAGGCGGCGGTGGAGCTGACCGACGTGGTACCCTTCCTGCTGGAAGACCGGCTCAAGGAACGCGGCGGCAACTACAGCAAGGGACCGGACTGGGCGCCCTACGTGGTGGTCGACGGCCAGCTGGTGACCGGGCAGAACCCGGCCTCCTCGGAAGCCGCCGCAACGGCGCTGCTGGAGCTGCTGCGCGCCGGCTGATTCAGCGCGGCAGCTCGGGCCAGAGCAGGCTCTCGGCGCTGGCGCAGGCGCCGAACAGCGGTTTGCTGAACAGGTAGCCCTGCATCAGCTCGATGCCCTGATCGGCCAGGCACAGGCATTCGTCGAGGGTTTCGATGCCCTCGGCGATCAGGCGGATGTCCAGTTCGCGGCAGATTTCCGTCACGCCACGCACGATGGCCTGCCGCGAGCGGCTGGCGTCGATGCCGCGAATCAGATCCATGTCCAGCTTGATCAGGTCGGGCTGGAAGTCGGCCAGCAGGTTGAGCCCAGCGAAGCCGGCGCCGAAATCGTCGATGGCGGTCATGAAGCCGATGCGCTGGTATTCGCGCAGCACCTCGGCCAGCCACTTGCCGTCGTCGATCTCCTCGCCTTCCACCGTCTCGAAGATGATCCGCTCGATGGGAAAGCCGTACTGCTGCGCCGCCTCCAGCGTGGAGCGGATGCACAGCTCCGGGCGGTAGATGGCGTTGGGCATGAAGTTGATCGACAGGCGTGTCTGCATGTCCAGCGCCGCGGCGGTGCGGATCGCTTCGACCCGGCAGGCCTGATCGAAGCGGTAGCGGTTGTCCTCGGTAACCTTGGCCAGCACGCTCGGCGCTGGCTCGCCGGCCGGGCCGCGGACCAGCGCCTCGTGGGCGAACAGCTGGCGCTCGCGCAGGTTGACGATCGGCTGGTAGGCATAGGCGAAGCTGAAATCCAGCGCCTGGCCGTTGCGGCAGCCTTCGCAGGCGGCCTTGGCGAGCGGGGACTCGCAGTCGGTGGAGCGGCGATACATCGAACGTCCTCGGATTCGCCGCCCGCGGCGGACAGCCGCGAGCACAGGCGCGATGTGCTGCTATCGGTCGCCGCGGGACTTTCTTGACTGCTGCACGTCGGCTCGCCGGGTTGCGCTCACTTCCCGGCCCCGGCCGCCCACTCCAGCGCCTGCACGCTGCTGTAGTGCGCGTTGCTGCCGTGGTTGGCGCCCTGGTTGATGCGCAGCTCGACCTGCATGCCGGGCATCGTACCCAGACGTTCGGCGAAGTCGCGGGCATTGTCGACCATGCGCCGCTCGGCCATGTGGCGCTGGCGCGGGTCGTCCAGCGGGTCGCCGGCGGCCGGCTGTTCGGCGCTGCCGACGGTGATCAGCAGGCGGCTGTACGCCGGATGCTGCCGCAGTTGGCCCTCGAAGCGGGCGAGGCTGCGCTCGACGTAGCCCTGATACCACCAGATCGACGGACTCGCAGCGACGTAGCGGCTGAACGCCTGCGGCCGGTTGAGCTGCGTGTAGAGGGTGAACAGCCCGCCATAGGAGTGACCGAACAGCGTTTGCTGCTCGGGATCGACTCGATAGCGCGAGGCGATCAGCGGCTTGAGTTCGGTTTCCAGGAAGTCCAGGAATCGCTCGGCACCGCCGGATGGCGGTGCTTCGCGACCGGGCAGGCGCTGGCGGTCCTCGGCGTGCGGCGTGTAGTCCTCGGCGCGCGCCTTGAAGTCGTAGAGCGCGGCGCCCGGATAACCCACGCCGACCACCAGCACGCTGTTGCGCAGCGTCGGCTCGGGGCGCGCTTCCAGCGCCTGGGCTTGCAGCGCCAGCGCCGGGAACAGCGCATTGCCGTCGAGCACGTAGAGCACTGGAAAGCCACCGGGTGGCGCCGGCTGCGTCGGCCGGGAGAGGAAGATCTGGTAGTCGCGTCCGGTGTGGCGCGAATGCAGCACGCGCTGCTCGGTCTGCGGCAGCGTCACGGGCTGCCAGGCGGACGCCGCTGGCGTGGCCGCCTGGGTCGGCACGCTCAGCAGCGTGAGCGTGGCCAGGGCGAGGCGCTTCATGCGTGAGTCAGCGGCAGCGCGCCGTCCTGCCAGTGCACCTTGAGCGCTTCCTCGCCGGAGAAGCGTTCGAGGTGGTCGGCTATGACCAGACTCAGGCGCTTCTGCGCCTCGCCGGCCTCGGACTGGCAGTCGATCAGCAGACGGTCGGCTTCGGCGAGCATGCGGCAGCTGCCGAAGGGGAACTGCACGCGGGCGCGGGTTTCGTCGAGTTCGACCTCGCCCTTGTGGGCGAAGTGCTTGAACAGCCGGGTCATGTTGCGCGCGGCGCGCGGGGTGAGTACGACGGCATGGAACTGGGGCACGGGTAATCTCCTTGCAGGGGTGGGCCGGCCCGCAGGCCGGCAGTGGGGTGGCTCAGAATTCGTAGCGCGCGCCGACGACGAAATTGCGCGACGGGCCGTAGAAGTTGAAGGTGCCGACGCTGCCGACCCGCGAGTAGTACTTGCGGTCGAGCAGGTTGTTGGCGTCGAAGGTGGCGGTCAGCTTGTCGGTGAGCGGGTAGGACAGCTTGGCGTCGACCACCGCGTAACCCGGCGCGCTCAGTCGCGGGCTGCCGGCGCGTTCGATGCTGAAGTCGCTCATGGCGCTGATGCCGGCGCCGAGGCCGAGGCCGCGCAACGGGCCGCCGGGCAGCGTGTACTTGCTCCACAGCGAGGCCTGGTGGCGCGGCATCAGCGCGAACAGCGCGTTCTCGTCGCCGGCCAGGTTCTCGCTCTTCATGTAGGTGTAGCCGGCCAGCAGCTCCCAGTCGGGCGTCAGGTAGCCGCTGACTTCCAGCTCGCCGCCGCGGATGCGGGTCTTGCCGGTGGCTTCGTAGACGCCGTTGAGCGGCACGCCGAAGTCGTCGATAGCACCGGTGGCGCGGTTCTCGTCGGTGAGCTGGAAGGCGCTCAGGCGCGCATTGAGGTCGCCGCCGTAGTAGCTGCCCTTGATACCGACCTCGTATTGCTCGCCCTCGCGCGGCTCGATGATGCGCCCGCCGGCATCGGCCTCGGTTTGCGGCTTGAACACCTGCGAGTAGCTGGCGTACAGCGAGTGTTGCGCGTCGAGGTCGAACACCAGCCCGCCATAGGGCGTGACATGGCCGCTTTCGCGCACGTCATGCGCGGCCGTGTTGTTCTCGCCGGTGTAGCTGCTGACGCGGGCGCCGCCGATCAGCGCCAGGCGCGCGATCGGGCGGAAGGTCAGCTTGGCGTACAGCCCGGCCTCGCGTTCGTCGGTTTCGGTCGGCGCGCCGAAGGTGACGTTCGGTCGCGGCTTGTCGCCCGGGTGGTAGCTGTCGACGTCGATCACGCCGAGGTTGCCGCGTGCATCGGCGTATTCGGTCTCGTAGCGCTTGAAGTCGGTGCCGACGACGAACTCGCTGACCTGGCCGAGCAGCGCGAATGGCTGGCTGTAGTTGGCGTCCACGGCGAGGGTGTCCTGCTCCAGGTCGCGCGCGGTGTAGGCCAGGTTGGTCACGCCGGTGCTGGCGTTGCGCCCGGTGAAGGCATACAGGTAGTCGGTGGCGCGCTTGGAGCCGCGCACGGCGATGCGCCCGTAGCCGCCATTGTCGAAGCGGTGGGTCAGTTCGGCGACGGCATCGGTGCTGCGGCCGTCGAAGTCGCCCCAGTCCGCACCCAGGTAGGTCGAGCGGCTGAAGTGCTGCAGGCGGCCGTCGGTGGCGGCCGGGTAGCCGTTGTGCGGGACGATGTCCTTGGTCTGGTGGATCAGCCCGAAGGACATCGCCGTGGCGTCGCTGAGGTCGACGTCGAGCGCGCCGTAGAAGCTTTCGCTGGTGTTGGCGTTGTAGTCGACCTCGCCGTTGCTATCGGCGCGCGAGGCGACCAGGCGTCCGCGCACGCGGCCGTCCTCATCCAGCGGGCCGGAAAAGTCGGCTTCCTGGTAGTTCTGGTCCCAGCTGCCGTAGCGGCCGGTGAGACTGCCCTGGAATTCGCGGGTCGGGCGCTTGCGCACCATGTTGACGATGCCGCCCATCTCGCTGGTACTGCTGAACAGGCCCGACGGCCCGCGCATGATCTCCACCCGGTCGAACGGCGACAGCGACGGCAGCGTGCCGTTGATGCTGGCCATCGGCGCGGGCAGGCCGTCGATGTTGAATTCGTCGTACTCGTAGCCGCGCGCGTAAATCGACGAGCGCCCGCTGTCGTTGGTCAGAGTGCGCAGGCCGGCGGTGTACTTGGCGAGGTCGTCGAGGTTCACGAACTGGCGGTCGCGGATGTAATCGCTGGTGTAGACGGTGATCGACTGCGGAATGTCGCGCAGCTCGGCGGGCGTCTTGGTGCCCACGGTGGCGGCCGGCACGGTGTAGCCGCCACTCTGCTCGGAGGGCGCCATGTCGTACAGGCGATTGCCCTCGACGGTGATGCTCTCCAGCTCGACTGCCTGCTGCGGGGTGACGCTCTGCGCCAGGGCACTCAGCGGGAACGGTGCGAGCAGCCCGAGCAGCAGCCAGCGGCGGGAAAAAGGGGAACGGCGGGTGGTGCGGTCCATGTTGCGGCTCCTGTCGCAAGCGGCGGGGCAGGTTGGCGACTGTCCCACGATTGCACAAATGATAACGATTTGCATCCGAGAATGACGGCGCGTAGTCTGCCACCACGGCCTGGGCCGAACCTTTGCGCGAGCGAACATTTGCTTTGCGATCCGTCTTCCGGGGATTTGCGCCATGCAGCAACCTGATCACCTCATCCGTCGCGGCGAACTGCCGGCAGCGAGCCAGCCGGGGCTGCGCCTGGCGCGCCCGGAGGACGACCGGCTGTTCTTCGGCCGGGTGGGCTGGGTGCAGCTGCGCGAGGGGCTGTCGCTGCACTGGTCGGATTACCAGGAGCTGCAGGATTTCGTCGCCGAGAATCC
Organism: Pseudomonas sp. FIP_A4; assembly: GCF_036701605.1. Classification (NCBI taxonomy): domain Bacteria; kingdom Pseudomonadati; phylum Pseudomonadota; class Gammaproteobacteria; order Pseudomonadales; family Pseudomonadaceae; genus Pseudomonas; species Pseudomonas sp. FIP_A4. Next base: position 127,583 of record NZ_JAYDXP010000112.1, read on the forward strand.
GGTGCAGCCGCGCCTGTCGTTCGTGCTGTTCCTCGACGGCCAGAGCGAGGTGAACTACGGCGACCTGGCGCTCACCTTCGGCCAGACAGACCGCCGCCAGCGTCCGCAAGGCGTGGCGCTGGCGGTGACCGAGCCGGTGCTGTTCCGTCGCCAGGCCCGGCGCGGTCGGCATATCCGCAAACTGGTGGTGAGTCTGGCGCCGGAATGGTTCGACCACGCCGGCGCCGAGGCCGGCAGCGCGGTGCGGCGCTTTATGCAGAGCCATCTGACGCCGCGTGTGTGGCAGCCATCGGCACGGCTGCTGACGCTGGCCGAACAGATGCTCAGCCCGACGGGCTACGACCCGCTGCTCGAACGGCTGTATCTGGAAAGCCGCGCGCTGGATATCGCCTGCGAGGCGCTCGGCAGCCTCGGTGAGGCGGCGCCTGAGGCGGGGCTGCGTCCGCAGGAAGGATTACGCCTGCAGCGGTTGCAGGAGTTGCTCGACAGCGGCGCGGCAGATGCCTGGACGCTCGAGCGCATCGCCCGCGAGATGGGCGTCAACGCCGGCACCCTGCAGCGCCAGTTCCGCAGCGCGCGCGGCATGACGATCTTCGAGTACCAGCGCGCCCGCCGTCTGCTGCAGGCCCGGCAGGCGCTGGAGCGCGAAGGGATCAGCGTGAACGAGGCCGCCTGGCGCGCCGGCTACAACAGCCCGGCGAACTTCGCCACGGCATTCAAGCGCCAGTTCGGCATCCGCCCGCGGCAGGTGCGCGGGCGCCTCTGACGGCCGCGGCCTGACAGGCTGGCTAGTCGACCACGCTGGCGATGGCGCGGGCCAGCTCATCCAGTCGCTCGGCATCCAGCCCGGCGACGCTGGCGCGGCCGCTTTCGACCAGATACACCGAATGCTCTGCGCGTAGCCGGCGCACCTGGGCAGCGGTCAGGCCGGTGTAGGAGAACATCCCGCGCTGCTCGGCGATATGCGCGAAGCGCTCGGCCAGCCCGTACGGCGTCAGCGCCTCCACCAGCTCGTGGCGCAGGCTGGCGATGCGCTGGCGCATGCCTTCCACTTCGTCCTGCCAGATCTGCCGCAGCGCGTCGTCGGCGAGAATAGTCGTCACCACCGCGGCGCCGTGCGCTGGCGGCGTGGACCACAGCCCGCGGGCCAGCGCGGCGAGCTGGCTGCGCACATCCAGCAGTTGCTCGTGACCGGCGGCGATGACGATCAGCGCGCCGGTGCGCTCGCGGTAGAGGCCGAAGTTCTTCGAGCAGGAGCTGGTGATCAGCACTTCCGGCAGCGTTTCGGCGAACAGCCGCACCGCCCAGGCATCTTCCTCCAGCCCTTCGCCGAAGCCCTGGTAGGCGAAGTCGAAGAGCGGCAGCAGTTCGCGGCTGCGGACGATCTCCAGCACACGCAGCCAGTCGTCGTGGCTCAGGTCGAAGCCGCTCGGGTTGTGACAGCAGGCGTGCAGCAGCACGACGTCGCCTGCCGGGATGCGCTCCAGCGCGGCGAACAGGCCGTCGCGATCCAGGCGGTTGTCGGCGCCGACGTAGGGATAGTGCTGCAGCGGCACGCCGGCGGCGGCGAACAGCGTCTGGTGGATCGGCCAGGTCGGGTCGCTCAGCCATAGCGTGCGCCCCGGCAGGCAGCGGGCGATGAATTCGCCGGCCAGGCGCAGCGCGCCGGTGCCGCCGGGTGCCTGGGTGCAACCGGCTCGATCCTCGGCGAGCGCCACGGCGCGCGGGCTGAGCACCAGACGCATCAGCAAGGCGCCGAACTGCGCATCGCCGTGGCCGCCGATGTAGCTCTTGGTCTTCTCGCTGTCGACCAGCCGCTGCTCGGCCAGCTTTACCGCGCGGGGAATGGGTGTCTGTCCGTGGGCGTCCTTGTAGACGCCGACGCCGAGGTCCAGCTTGGCCGGGTTGGCGTCGGCGCGAAACGCATCCAGCAGGCCGAGGATCGGATCGCCGGGCACGCGGGGTATCTGGCCGAAATGCATCACTTGCGCCCCTCGGCAGTGGCGGCGAGCTGGTCGGTGCGCGCGGCCATGATGAAGTCGTTGCGGTGCAGGCCGCGCATCTCGTGGCTCCACCAGGTCACGGTGACCTTGCCCCATTCGGTGAGCAGGGCCGGATGGTGACCGACTTCCTCGGCAATGGCGCCGACCGCGTTGGTGAACGCCAGGGCGTGACGGAAATTGCGGAACAGGAACACACGTTCCAGCTCCATGTGGTCGCCGCGCACCTCGATGTTCCAGTCGGGGATTTCGCGGATCAGCTCGGCCAGTTCTTCATCGGATACCTTCGGCGCATCGGCGCGGCAGGCTTCACATTGGGCTTGGGCGAGAGCGGTCATGGTATCGGTCCCTTTGGTCTGTTGGGTGAAAGTCATTGGAAAGCCTAGGCGAATAGAAGGCCGTAGGGTGGACAACGCCGCAGGCTTGTCCACGCGTCGGGTTCGGTCCGCCACGCTGTCGAGGGCTCAGGTTGCGGTCGGTGGATGAGCCTTGCGGCGTCTTCCACCCTGCGACTTGGCCCGTAGGGTGGGCTTCAGCCCACCACGAGCACTGAATCACGCCGCCTTGGGCGGGAATTTCGGCTGGTGCAGGCCCAGGCGCATGGCCTGGTGAACCAGCGCCATGATGTCCTGCTGGGCCAGCTCGAACAGCCGGTGCAGGTCCGGCAGCACGAAATACAGTGGCTGCAGAATGTCGATTCGATAAGGCGTACGCATCGCCTCTAACGGATCGAACGGCTGGTGCTCGGGCTCGGCAGACAGGCTGTAGAGCGTTTCCTTCGGCGAGGAAAGAATGCCGCCGCCATAGATGCGCCGACCTTCAGGCGTATCCACCAGGCCGAACTCGATGGTCATCCAGTACAGCCGCGCGAGATAGACGCGCTCCTCCTTGCTCGCTGCCAGGCCCAGCTGGCCATAGGTGTGGGTGAACTCGGCGAACCACGGGTTGGTGAGCAGCGGGCAGTGGCCAAAGATCTCGTGGAAGATGTCCGGTTCCTGCAGGTAGTCCAGCTCTTCCGGCGTGCGTATGAACGTGGCGACCGGGAAGCGCTTGCTCGCCAGCAGCTCGAAGAAGGTCTGGAACGGGATCAGCGCCGGCACCCGCGCGACCTGCCAGCCAGTGGCGGCCTGCAGAACGCGGTTGATTTCGCCGAGCTGCGGAATGCGCTCGCGGGGCAGGTCGAGTTGCTCGATGCCGGCCAGGTATTCCGGGCAGGCGCGCCCGTCGAGCAACTTCAGCTGGCGTTCGATCAGTGTCTGCCAGACGGCGTGCTCGGCGTCCGGGTAGTGGATGTGGCCATGCGCGTCCGGCTCGCGGGCGACATAGGACGTGGTGTTCATCGGACCTCCTGAGCGGGTGGCCGCCTGAGTCTTGTTGTTATGGATGCCTCATCTGAACGTGTCGGCGCCGGCATTGGGTAGAGGGTGCGCGCAGCCTGTACGCAGTTCGATTGCGGGCGGATGTAAAGAAAATCTTACGAATCCGCCGAGCGGCGTGGTGATCGCCTTGTCTGTGGCTGCGCTCGTCAAATAATCTTGACGATAATCAAGCCTGGCTTGCGAATAACTCGCTGCATAACAACAAAAGGCCGCGTATGCGTATCCGAATCCTTTGCCAGAACCGCGTCGGCATCCTGCGCGACATGCTCAACCTGCTCGTCGATTACGGCATCAACGTGGCGCGCGGCGAGGTCGGGGGCGAGCAGGGCAATGCCATCTACCTGCACTGCCCGAACCTGATGAACCTGCAGTTGCAGGCCCTGCGACCGAAGATCGAGGCGCTGCCGGGCGTGTTCGAGCTGCGTAAGGTCAGCCTGATGCCCAGCGAGCGACACTCGCTGGAACTCAACGCGCTGCTCGGCGCACTGGACTTTCCGGTGCTTTCGGTCGACATGAGCGGCGCGATCGTTGCGGCCAATCGCTGTGCGGCGCAGCTGCTTGGCGTACGGGTCGACGAGGTGCCGGGGCTGAGCCTGTCGCGCTACGCCGAGGATTTCGATCTGCCAGAGCTGGTGCGAGCGAACAAGGCGCGCATCAACGGCCTGCGGGTGCAGATCAAGGGACAGGTGTTCCTCGCCGACATCGCGCCGCTGCAGTCGCAGCACGACGACAGCGAGGCGCTGGCCGGTGCGGTGCTGACGCTGCACCGCGCCGATCAGGTCGGCGAGCGCATCTACAACGTGCGCAAGCAGGAGCTGCGCGGCTTCGACAGCATCTTCCAGAGCTCGAAGATGATGGCCGCGGTGGTACGCGAGGCCCGGCGGATGGCGCCGCTGGACGCGCCACTGCTGATCGAGGGCGAAACCGGCACTGGCAAGGAGCTGCTGGCGCGTGCCTGTCACCTGTCCAGCCCGCGCGGTCAGGCGCCGTTCATGGCGCTCAATTGCGCCGGCTTGCCGGAGTCGATGGCCGAGACCGAGCTGTTCGGCTACGGCCCTGGCGCCTTCGAGGGCGCGCGCCCGGAAGGCAAGCTGGGCCTGCTGGAACTTACCGCCGGCGGCACGCTGTTTCTCGACGGCGTTGGCGAGATGAGTGCGCGCTTGCAGGCCAAGTTGCTGCGCTTTCTGCAGGACGGCGGCTTTCGCCGGGTCGGCAGCGACGAGGAGGTCTATCTGGATGTGCGGGTGATCTGCGCAACGCAGGTCGATCTGTCCGAGCTGTGCGCCAAGGGTGAGTTTCGCCAGGACCTGTACCACCGGCTCAACGTGCTGTCGCTGCACATTCCGCCGCTGCGCGAGTGTCTCGACGGCCTGGAGCCGCTGGCGCTGCACTTCATCGACCAAGCCAGCCGGCAGATCGGCTGTCGGTTGCCGACACTGTCGGCCGCCGCGCTGGCGCGCCTGGGCGGCTATCACTGGCCGGGCAACGTGCGCCAACTGGAGAACACGCTGTTTCAGGCGGTCTCCCTCTGCGACGACGAGCGCATCGAGCCCGAACACATCCGCCTGCCGGCCTACGGTGCTGCGCAGCCGCTGGGCGACTTCGCCCTCGACGGCGATCTGGCAAGCATCGTCGGGCGTTTCGAGAAGGCCGTGCTGGAACGCCTCTATCAGCAGCATCCCAGCAGCCGGCTGCTGGGCAAGCGGCTGGGCGTATCGCACACCACCATTGCCAACAAGCTGCGCGAATACGGCATTGGTCGGGAGGATTGAGCCCGCGTGCGGCAAACGGTGTGCCTGGAATTGCGGCAGCGTTAGCCATACACGCGTGCAGGATGCGTCCGAATGATCGCCTCATCGAGCGGCCGGAAAGTGACTGATTGGTCAGTTTCGTTTCGCGGTTTTTCTGTGCGCAACGGCGTGACCGGGTTCGCGAAACCGGCGCTGTCCAGGTCGCTTGCGCTTGTTTGCCGCGGCCGCTTGCCGAAGACTCGCGGCGGCCTGCGCCGCGACGGGTAGTCGAGGCGCAGGCAGTACCGCATGCCAATAAAGACCGGTCGGCAGCCTTGGGTGCCACGAACCGGCCATTCGCCCGAATTGGATCGCGCCGCCTGGCCGCGCCATTGCACTTATCCGATCAACGACGCGACCGGCGCTCACGAGGCACCGTCGTCGCGCAGCCGTTTCTGGGAGCTTTCGATGTTCAAGTCTTGTGTCACCGCGCTGGTCGCGACGCTGTCTCTGCTGGGGCTGCCGGCCGCCAGCACCGCGGAGCCGATCGTCATCAAGTTCGCCCACGTGGTGGCGGACGATACGCCCAAGGGCAAGGGGGCGCTGCTGTTCAAGCAGCTGGTCGAGCAGCGTCTGGCCGGTCAGGTGAAGGTCGAGGTCTACGCCAACTCCAGTCTCGTGGGCGATGCCGAGGAGATGCAGGCACTGCTGGACAACCGCGTGCAGCTGCTGGCGCCCTCGTTGTCGAAGTTCGAGAAATACACGCGCAAGCTGCAGGTGTTCGACCTGCCGTTCCTGTTCGATGACGAGGCAGCGGTCAAGCGTTTCCAGAGTCGCGAAAAGAGCCGCGAGCTGCTGCGCTCGATGGCCGAGCACAACATTTATGGCCTGGCCTATTGGAACAATGGTCTCAAGCAGCTTTCCGCCACCCAGGCGTTGCGCCTGCCGGGCGACGCCGGCGGTCTGGCGTTCCGCGTGCAGCCTTCGGCGGTGCTGGAGGCGCAGTTCGCTGCCGTAGGCGCCAAGTCGGTGCGCCTGCCGTTCGCCGAGGTGTTCAAGTCGCTGCAGAGCGGCGTGGTGCAGGGGGCGGAGAATCCCTGGTCGAACATCGCCAGCCAGAACATGCACAGCGTGCAACCGTACATCACCGAAACCAATCACGGTGTGCTCGCCTACATGCTGGTCACCAACGCCGAGTTCTGGCGCAGCATTCCGTTCGCGACCCGTTCGGAACTGGAGAACATCATCGTCGAGGTGACCGCGGTGGTGAACGAGGAAGCGGAGGCGCTGAACCGGCGCGATCGCGAGCGCATTCTCGCTAGCGGCAGCAGCAAGCTGATCAGCCTGTCGCCGGAGCAGCGCCAGGCCTGGCGCGAAAGGATGCAGCCGGTGTGGCAGGCCTACGAGGCAGACATCGGTGCCGACGTGATCCGCGCCGCGCTGACCGTTAACCGGCGCTGAGCGCGTTTCATTCCAGCGGCTTGCCGGCGTAACAGGTCGGCGAGCTGGGATCGGCGCGGCGCTCCAGTTCCTCTGCCAGCCATTCGGCAAGCACCTGCGCGTTGTTCTCTCGTTCGTCCCGCGCGGCGTAGACCAGCGTGAGCGTGCCTCGCGCGGCACGCTCCAGCAGCGGCCACCAATGCTCGGGATGCGCCGCGAGTTCCTGCCGGTAGCGCTGGCGGAACGTGGCGAAATCCAGCAATCCACCCTTGAACTCGCGGCGCAGTGCGGTGCTGGGGGCCAGCTGCGGCAGCCAGCCATCGAGTGGCAAATCTTCCTTGCGGCAGTTACGCGGCCAGAGTCGATCGACCAAGACGCGCTGGCCATCCTCGTCGGCCGTTGGCAGATAGGCGCGTTTGCACTGGATCATCGGCGGACTCCTTCTTTTCAGCATCGGGTGAGAAAGACCGAGCGTCTTGCTTGGTATTAAATACCTCGTCTGATTGTTATTTAAACCCTGATGTCGCAGGTCGTATCTACCATCTGAAATGTTAACTCATTGATTTTAAATGGTTAAGAAAGCGGCACGCTTCGTGAAGTGTTCTTGGGGTGCGACATCTCACGAACGTCAAAAGGAGCATCCCCATGAAAAAGTTGATCGTAGCAGCAGCCAGCGCCGCCATCCTGATCTCGGCATCCGTTCACGCCGACGAGATTCTTGAGGTTCACCCCGATCATGCGGTCGGTGGTGGTTTCGGTGGGCTCAGTGGCTTCATGGTCGGCGCGGTAGGCGGGCCGATAGGCGCGCTGGTTGGTGGCGGGCTGGGCTGGCTGCTGGGTAGCGGTGTGCAGGACGCCGCCGGGCTGGAACAGACGCTGTACGTGGTGCGCAAGGAGGACGGCAGCATCGACCGTATCCGCAGTTCCGACGGGAGCTTCCTGGCGGGCCAGCATATCCGCCGCGACGGCGCCGAGATCACCGCAATGCGCCCTTGAGCAGTAGTGCGACGGGTCTGTCTTCAACCAGTCGATAGGCCCGCGGCGCTTGGCCTCTCGGGTAGCGCTGAGGGATGATCGTGCGCCTGTCTTGTCCGAGGAGCCTGCGATGACCTATTCCGTGCTGCATGTTGTGCACCTGCTGGCAGCGATCTTCTTCATCGGCACGCTGTTCGTCGAAGTGGCGATTCTTGCCAGGATTCGCCCGCAGCTCGGCGAGTCGGTCGCGCAGCAGCTGGATCGGGCCGTCGGCGCGCGCTCGCGGGTGGTGCTGCACTGGGTCGTGTTGTTCGTCTACGGCGCCGGCATCGGTCTGGCCTGGTTTCACCGCCAGGCGCTGGCCGAGCCGTTTGCCGGCAGCTTCGGGATGCTGCTGAGCCTGAAGATCCTGCTGGCCGTCGGCGTGTTTTTCACCTTCGGCCTGGTGGCGATCCTGCTGCGCAGCGGGCGGATGACGCCGGCGCGCTACCGCGCCATCCATTGGGCGATCTTCCTGCAGATGGTCGGCATCGTGGTGCTGGCCAAGGCGATGTTCTACGTGCACTGGTAGCTGTACCAGCGTCTCGGCCTAGCAGGTCCGCGGCGGCCGATGATGATTTCCGTCAAGACCGAGGTCGCTTGTCGCGGCGCTGATTGAGCCCAATTCAGCCGCTGCAGACTCATTGCGTTCGTCGTTGCCCCGGCTAAGGTGGCTGCATCGCACTTTATCTGCAGGGGTACCACATGAACTTCGCTTACAGTCCGCGCGTGGAGGCGCTGCGCCAGCAGATCCGCGCCTTCATGGATGAGTACATCGTGCCGCGCATCGGCGCCTGGCATGCCGAGGTGGCGGCGGGCCGGTATCCGGTGTCGTTCATGGACGATCTCAAGGCGCTGGCGCGGGCTGAAGGGCTATGGAACCTGTTCCTGCCTTCGCTACGCGAAGACGAACCGGGCACCGCGCTGAGCAACCTGGAGTACGCTCCGCTGGCCGAGATCATGGGGCGCGTGCACTGGGCCTCGGAGGTGTTCAACTGCAATGCACCGGACACCGGCAACATGGAACTGCTGCACCTGTTCGCCACGCCCGAGCAGCGTGAAGGCTGGCTCACGCCGCTGCTCGAGGGCCGGATCCGCTCGGCCTTCGCCATGACCGAGCCGGACGTGCCGTCGTCCGACGCCACCAATATCCAGACGCTGATCCGCCGTGACGGCGACGACTACGTGATCAATGGCCGCAAGTGGTTCATCACCAACGCCTCGCACCCGGACTGCCGGTTGCTGATCGTGATGGGCAAGACCGATCCCGCCGCCGAGACCCACCACCAACAGAGCATGATCCTGGTGCCATTCGACACCCCGGGTGTGGAGCTGGTGCGCAACATTCCGGTGATGAACCACATCGCCCCTGAAGGCCATAGCGAGCTGCTGCTGAGGAACGTGCGAGTGCCGGCGAGCAATCTGCTCGGGCGTGAGGGCGACGGCTTCATGATGGCCCAGGCCCGGCTCGGGCCGGGGCGCATCCATCACTGCATGCGTTCGATCGGCCAGGCGGAGCTAGCACTGGAGCTGATGGTCGAGCGTTGCCAGGAGCGCAAGGCATTCGGCAAGTATCTGCAGCAGTATTCCAATGTCGCCGACTGGATCGCCGAGTCACGCATCGAAATCGAGCAGGCGCGCCTGCTGGTGCTCAAGACTGCGTGGATGATCGACGAGGTCGGCGCCAAGGCGGCACGCCGTGAAATCGCCATGATCAAGGCGCTGGTGCCGCGCATGCATACCCGCGTGGTGGATCGCGCGGTCCAGGTCTACGGAGCGATGGGGCTGACGCCGGATACGCCGCTGGCCGATATGTGGACCGGTGGCCGTGCACTGCGCTTCGCCGATGGCCCGGATCAGGTGCATCTGCGCAGCGTGGCCAAGATGGAGCTCAAGACCAGTGAGACCAATCGCGGCGCCACGGTCGCGTACCTTACGCCGGGGCGGCATCACTGAGTGGCGCGCCGGGGATAAACCAGTCCGTCACGTGCGCGGATTAATCTGTACGACCGTCGGCCGGTAGCTCTTCGGGCGATATGACCTACCCTGAATTTCGTCCGGATGGTCAGACTTTCGCGCGCCAAGAGCACTTGTTGACATGGCTCAATGGAAACCGTGATGGACCGCCCAGGCTTGATTGCAATCAAGGGGCGGTGGTGCTTCACTCCCCTACTATGCGCGGCACATCCCGTCGTGGAAGTAAGGTAACTCTATGAAACCCCATTGCTTTTCTTTTCGCAGCCTGCTGCGCTCATGGGGGAACGGCCTCGTAGTGCTCCTTGCCGTGGCTCTCTGTGCCGTTCAGGCGCAGGCCAAGGACTACGCCGTTGAGCAACAACGAATCGAGCAGTTTTTCCCGAAAGCTACCCATATCTCCGAGCCGGAAGGCGAATATAAGGTGCGTACGCTCGCCGATGGTGTGGGCACCGTCTATGGCTACGCCTACCAGAGCATCAACGTCACCCAGATCCCTGCCTACTCCGGCAAGCCAATCAACATGCAGGTGCTGCTCGATCCGCAGGGCGTGATTGTCGACGCCTACGTGCTCGAGCACCACGAGCCGATCCTGCTGATCGGTATTCCCGAGCAGAAACTGCACGACTTCGACCTGAAGTACGCCGGCATCAAAGCCGATCAGCGCGTGGTGGTAGGGCGTTCCAGTGACAAGAGCGCCGTGACCGTCGACGCCGTGACCGGCGCTACGGTGACCGTGATGGTGGTCAACGAGATCATCATGGGCTCGGCGCACAAGGTCGCCGCCTCGCTCGGGCTGGTGAAAGACAACATCGAGGCGCGGCAGAAGCCTGCGCTTGTACGCACCGACGTCTACAAGCCAGCCACCTGGGCTGAGCTGACCGGCAACGGCGCCATCCGTCGGTTGCACCTGACCAATGGCCAGATCAACGAGGCTTTCAAGGGCACCGCAGCCGAAGGCATTGACGAGGCGCCGGCCGAGGAGCTCGACGAGACATTCATCGATCTCTATGCCGCGCCTCTGAATCCGCCGACCATCGGCCGTAATCTGCTCGGCGACAACCAGTACCGCTTCCTCATGGAAGAGCTCAAGCCGGGCGAGCACGCGATTGCCGTGCTCGGCAGCGGCGAATACTCGTTCAAGGGCTCGGGCTACGTGCGCGGCGGCATCTTCGATCGGGTGCAGGTGCGTCAGTTCGGCAACATCATCAGCTTCCGCGATCTGGACTTCCAGCGGCTCAACGACGTGTACGCCGAAGGCATTCCAGAGTTCAAGGAGATGGCGATTTTCATCATCCGCGAGCAGACCGGCTTCGATCCGGGTACGCCGTGGACGCTGGAGCTGCTGGTGCGGCGCCAGACCGGTCCGGTCGATGGCATCTTCACCAGCTTCGAGCTGCCGTATCAGATCCCCGAGGAATACATCGAGCGTCCGCAGCCGACTGCCGAAGAACTCGCCATTATCGAAGAAGCCAACCGGCCGATGTGGGTCAACATCTGGTACCAGAAGAGCTTCCAGATCGGCGTGATCCTCGTCGCGCTGGGCCTGCTGACCGTGATCCTGTTCCTGCAGGACAAGCTGACCAAGCATCCGACCTTCCTCAAGCGGCTGCGTCACGGCTACCTGGTATTCACCGTGGTGTTCATCGGCTGGTACGCGCTGGGGCAGCTGTCGGTGGTCAACGTGCTGACCTTCGTCCATGCGCTGGTCAAGGATTTCCGCTGGGAACTGTTTCTCACCGACCCGGTGATCTTCATTCTCTGGGTGTTCACCGCGGCCAGCATCCTGCTCTGGGGGCGCGGCGTGTTCTGTGGCTGGCTGTGCCCGTTCGGCGCCCTGCAGGAGCTGATCAACGAGGCGGCGCGCAAGCTGAAGATTCCGCAGTACGACGTGCCCTTCGCGGTGCACGAGCGGCTCTGGGCGATCAAGTACATCGTCCTGCTGGTGCTGTTCGGTATTTCGCTCGAGTCGATGATGATGGCGGAGAAGGCCGCTGAGGTGGAGCCGTTCAAAACCGCTATCACGCTCAAATTCGACCGCCAGTGGTGGTTCGTGGTGTATGCGGTGGCGCTGCTGGTGGTCAACATCTTCACCCGCAAGGTCTACTGCCGCTACATCTGCCCGCTGGGCGCCGGTCTGGCGATCACCGGTCGCTTCCGCCTGTTCGACTGGCTCAAGCGGCGCAAGGAGTGCGGTAACCCCTGTCAGATCTGCGCCAATGAATGCGAGGTGCAGGCGATTCATCCGGATGGGCACATCAACCACAACGAGTGCCATTACTGCCTCGATTGCCAGATGACCTACCACAACGAGAACAAGTGTCCTCCGTTGGTGAACAAGAACAAGCGCAAGAAGCGTGACAAGAAGGCCCCGGTCGGGCCGGAAATGATCCCTGTAGTTGAAGTGGTGGAACCCTGAGCGTCGTCTGCGGACGAGCCGTTCGGAACTGATCGTCTGATCTGTGTTAAGCGATAAGGAGCAACACCCCCATGAGTGACAAGAGCAAGAACAATCCCGAAACGCTGGAGAAGGGTGGTCTGAGCCGCCGTGGCTTCCTCGGCGCAACCGCCATGACCGGTGCGGCTGTTGCCGCCACCGCCCTGGGCACTTCCGTCATGACCCGTGAGTCCTTCGCGGCCGCGGCCAAGGAAGCGAAATCGAAGATTCATGTGGCTCCGGGTGAGCTGGATGAGTACTACGGTTTCTGGTCCGGTGGTCACCAGGGCGAAGTGCGCGTGATGGGCGTACCGTCGATGCGCGAACTGATGCGCATCCCGGTATTCAACGTCGACTCGGCCACCGGCTGGGGCCTGACCAATGAGAGCAAGGCGGTCCTCGGCGACAGCGCCAAGTTCCTCAATGGCGACTGCCACCACCCGCACATCTCGATGACCGACGGCAAGTACGATGGCAAGTACCTGTTCATCAACGACAAGGCCAACACCCGCGTCGCGCGTATCCGTCTGGATATCATGAAGTGCGACAAGATCCTCACCGTGCCGAACTGCCAGGCCATTCACGGCCTGCGCCTGCAGAAGGTACCGCACACCAAGTACGTCTTCGCCAATGCCGAGTTCGTCATTCCGCACCCGAACGACGGCAAGGTGTTCGATCTGCAGGACGAGAACAGCTACACCATGTACAACGTGATCGACGCTGAGAAGATGGAAATGGCGTTCCAGATCATCGTCGACGGCAACCTCGATAACACCGACGCCGACTACACCGGCCGCTTCGCCGCCTCCACCTGCTACAACTCGGAGAAGGCCTTCGATCTGGGCGGCATGATGCGCAACGAGCGCGACTGGGTTGTGGTATTCGACATCCACGCGGCTGAAAAAGCGGTCAAGGCGGGCAAGTTCATCACCCTGGGCGACTCCAAGGTGCCGGTGCTCGACGGTCGCAAGAAGGGCGACAAGGACAGCGAGTTCACCCGCTACATTCCGGTGCCGAAGAACCCGCACGGCTGCAACACCTCGTCCGACGGCAAGTACTTCATCGCCAACGGCAAACTGTCGCCGACCTGCTCGATGATCGCCATCGACATGCTGCCCGACCTGTTCGCCGGCAAGCTCAAGGACCCGCGTGACGTCATCGTCGGCGAGCCGGAGCTGGGCCTCGGCCCGCTGCATACCACCTTCGACGGTCGCGGCAACGCATACACCACGCTGTTCATCGACAGCCAGGTGGTCAAGTGGAACATGGAAGAAGCCCGTCGCGCCTACAAGGGCGAGAAGGTCAACTACATCAAGCAGAAGCTCGACGTGCACTATCAGCCGGGCCACATCCATGCCTCGCTGTGCGAAACCAGCGAAGCCGATGGCAAGTGGCTGGTGGCACTGTGTAAGTTCGGTAAGGACCGCTTCCTGCCGACCGGCCCGCTGCATCCGGAAAACGATCAGCTGATCGACATTTCCGGCGACGAGATGAAACTGGTGCACGACGGCCCGACCTTCGCCGAGCCGCACGACTGCATCATGGCCCGCCGCGACCAGATCAAGACCAAGAAGATCTGGGACCGTAACGATCCGTTCTTCGCCGGCACCGTGGAGATGGCCAAGAAAGACGGCATCAACCTGGAAACCGACAACAAGGTCATCCGCGACGGCAACAAGGTGCGCGTCTACATGACCTCGATGGCTCCGGCCTACGGTGTGCAGGAGTTCACGGTCAAGCAGGGCGATGAAGTCACCGTGACCATCACCAACATCGACCAGATCGAGGACGTGTCCCACGGCTTCGTCATGGTCAACCACGGTGTGAGCATGGAGATCAGCCCGCAGCAGACCTCTTCCATTACCTTTGTGGCCGATAAGCCCGGTCTGCACTGGTACTACTGCAGCTGGTTCTGCCACGCGCTGCACATGGAAATGGTCGGCCGCATGATGGTCGAGCCGGCGTAAGCCGAACTTCCTGCCCGACCCTTCCGGTCGGGCAGGAATCCCTGCAGCAACCTTTCCTTAGATTTGTTCCGGCACCCTTGCCGGCACTGAGAAACACCCGCAATCTGCCTGGACGCTGAATAAGGTAACTGTCGTGCTCAGATCTCAGGCTGTCGATGTGCTCTCTCCGTGGGCACTCTGCATTTTTCTCGTATTCGGTGGCGTGGCTCAGGCGGCGCCGCAATCGATCACCGCTCTGCCGTTGCAGGCGGAGGGTGAAAAACTTTGGCGGCTGCCGGCCGGTGAATACGCCGGGCAGTTCCGCATAGACCAGCCGATGCACCTGCGCTGCGAGCCCGGAGCCGTGATTCGGGCGCAGGGCGAAGGCAATGCACTGAACATCGGAGCGCCCGATGTCACGGTCGAAGGCTGCACGCTTCTCGATTGGGGGCGCGACCTCACCGCGATGAACTCTGCCGTGTTCATCGAGCGCAACGCGCGTGGCGCGCAGCTCAAGGACAACCGTCTCGAGGGCGCCGGCTTCGGCATCTGGGCCGACGGAACGCAGGATGTGAAGATCATCGGCAACCGCATCGTCGGTGACCCCAGCGTGCGTTCCCAGGATCGCGGAAACGGTATCCACCTGTATGCGGTGCATGGTGCCGAGGTTGTAGGCAATCACGTCCGCGACACGCGCGACGGTATCTATATCGATACTTCCAACGGCAACCATTTGGAGGGCAATGTTCTCGAGGACCTGCGTTACGGCGTGCACTACATGTTCGCCAACGACAACAGCGTGATCGATAACATAACGCGCCGCACCCGTACCGGCTTCGCGCTGATGCAGAGCCGCAAGCTGGTGGTGATCGGCAACCGCTCCGAACAGGATCAGAACTACGGCATCCTGATGAACTACATCACCTACTCGACGCTGAAGAACAACTTCGTCAGC
>NZ_JAYDXP010000011.1:0-281 GCF_036701605.1 Pseudomonas sp. FIP_A4
TTTACTTGTAAAGAGATTTGCGATTGCTGAGCCAAGTTTAGGGTTTTCTCAAAACCCAAGCAGTATTGAACTGAAGAGTTTGATCATGGCTCAGATTGAACGCTGGCGGCAGGCCTAACACATGCAAGTCGAGCGGATGAATGGAGCTTGCTCCATGATTCAGCGGCGGACGGGTGAGTAATGCCTAGGAATCTGCCTGGTAGTGGGGGACAACGTTTCGAAAGGAACGCTAATACCGCATACGTCCTACGGGAGAAAGTGGGGGATCTTCGGACCTCACG
>NZ_JAYDXP010000113.1:0-508 GCF_036701605.1 Pseudomonas sp. FIP_A4
TCTCGCCACCGCGAATGATCAGGTCCTTGATGCGGTCGGTGATGTGCAGGAAGCAGTCGATACGCTGGCCGCCGCGCGTGGCGCGGCGCTTGAGCAGGTCGACCTCGAGATCGGCGACCCTGAGCTGGGTTTGCAGCGTCGCCGCATTGCCGCGCCGCAGCAGCGTGCGCACCCGCGCCATCGTCAACACCGCCTCGGTGGCCGGCCTGGGTGCGGCGCCGAAGATGAGCATCTACTCGGCATCCAAGCATGCTGTCCGGATGGACGAAGCGCTGCACCGGCAGGTGGCTGCGCGACGGTTGCAGGTACTGACCGAGGGTCAGCATGTCGATGTCATGCTCGCGCATGCGCTGCATGACCCTTCTCAATCGGCGCCATGACCACAACGACTTCGCTCCCTCGCAGTATCCCCGCCTGGATCAAGCTTCTCGACGATTCTCCGCTGCCGGCATTCGCCGCGGTGCACGAAAGCGTGCGCCGGGCGCTGCGCGACAACAGCCAGTCCATG
>NZ_JAYDXP010000114.1:0-5000 GCF_036701605.1 Pseudomonas sp. FIP_A4
GGTGTTGATGGTGATACCACGAGCCTTCTCTTCCGGCGCGCTGTCGATCTTGTCGAAGTCGACACGAGCGGAACCGAACACTTCGGAGCACACACGGGTCAGCGCAGCAGTCAGAGTGGTCTTGCCATGGTCAACGTGACCAATGGTGCCGACGTTGACGTGCGGTTTATTACGTTCGAACTTCTCTTTAGCCATCGAGACCGTCTCCCATCGTTGAATTGAGCTAGTCACGCCACCATTAAAACAAAGGCAGATATTTTCATATCTGCCTTTGTCGATTTGGAGCTCATGAGCGGATTTGAACCGCTGACCTCACCCTTACCAAGGGTGTGCTCTACCAGCTGAGCTACATGAGCAAAGCACTGCGCAAACTTCAAACCTGGAGCGGGTAGCGGGAATCGAACCCGCATCATCAGCTTGGAAGGCTGAGGTTCTACCACTAAACTATACCCGCTTAAGCCGAGGCTTACGCTTGAATCTGGTGGAGGGGGAAGGATTCGAACCTTCGAAGTCTATGACGTCAGATTTACAGTCTGATCCCTTTGGCCGCTCGGGAACCCCTCCAAAGTGAGGCGGCATTTTCATTTCTTGCCACCCTACTGTCAAGCGATTTCTCATATAAATCTTGAGGTTAGCTTTCTGACAGTCCGCTTGCAAAAGTGCTGCGACTCAGCACCCCCGAAGCGCGCGCCATTCTATTCAAACAGCGCGGAGCTTGCAACGCCTGCACAGGACTTCTGCTGATGCTTCATCGCAGGCATCTGCTCTACCAGACTCCCGAGCAAGGCCTCACTCAACAGTTCACGACTCTCGGGCTCCACACGAAGCCATTGGGTTCGGTGCGCTCTAGGCAATTCGCGCACAAGCGCCGCATAGCCAGCAGCCCCCAGGCGACTCACCACCCCCTCCGCCGAATCCTGGCGAGAAAAAATACCTAGCGATATGCCATTGCTGAGGTCGCCGACGCTAATGATATAGGCATCAATATTGCGCGACTGCAATTCTCGCAACTGCCTTAGCGATGCCTGGCGAGAAGCCAGCGGCGGCAAATAAACCCAATAATCGACGCCAACGGTTGTCTCCATCACCTGGAGGCTCGACCGGACATCTAGGCTCAGCAAGCGCTGCTCGAGCGCCCGAACGGTGTCCTCATCATCAAAGCCCCCTAAAAAAAGGCAGGTAACATCTTTTTCTGGAAGTACTTGTGGCTGCTTGTTGGGAAGCCGAGCCGACTCGCTCAACAACGCTATTTTGGAGCCGACCTCACTACCATACGACAACGAGGGAGCAACCTGCTTGGCCTGCAGCGGCGACTGCTGAAGCTGAAATGCGTAGTAGAGAATATTCAAAGTGAACAGCAACAAAAACAACCAGCGCATCCGTACCTCGCGATTAGGGACAAGCAATAGCTAAGCCACGAAACACCAAATCTGGAATATGCCGCACGGCTGGAATATCTATGATAAGGGCCGCGTCCCCGCCAGTCGCAAATACAGTGACATCATCCCTAAAAGTCGATCTGGCACACTCGATTTGAGTCTTCACAAAAGACCGAAGCATCAATAGACACCCCCTCTCGACCGCCTCAGCAGTTGAGCGTCCGGGGACAAGCTCTTGCGCGGCGCTTACCGCCTCTATGCGATCGTACCGAACGCGCTGAGTATGCGTCTGTAGCTGATGACGTAACAGCGGCATACCTGGAGCAATGTACCCACCAAGATGGATGCCACTACCGCTTATAAGGTCCGCCGTCACTGCTGTTCCTAGATCAAGTACTAGAGCGGCGCGAGCGTCCATATTGTAAGCCGCCACAATTGCTAGCCAGCGATCCAATCCAAGGCGCGCATAATCGTCATATCCATTAACCACGCCACCTAGCTCTCTGGATGACCGCGCACAGGAGATCCGTACCCCCAATGCTCCCTCGAGACTGCTGCACAGCCGTTTGGTTTCCGCATCACTTCGCACACTCACCATGCGTCCTCTGGCGAGCGGTTTTGAACATGCAGAAACGCTCTGCAGCAATTCAGAAACTGAAACAGCGACGCCCCCCGACAGAGACTCGTTAGTTTCAGCGTCTAGGACGCGCCACTTAATAAAACTGTTACCACAATCGAGCTCGAGAATCATGGGACGAGCCTCAAGCTCAGCTCACCGCTGTTGAAGCTTTTTTCAACCCCCTCCACTTCCAACCGCAAGCCCCCCATGTCATCTATCCCAACAACCCGACCATACACCTGCTGGGAGGCTGTACTTAACACACAGTCGCGCCCCTGCCAGATATGCTCGCGCTCCCATTCCTCCCGAATAGAAGCAAAGCCGTAATCAGTATGGCGCTGCAAATACCTATGTAAGATGTCGCTCAGGCAGGTCACAACCAAATTCCGATCAATCAAATGGCCAAGCTCCGCGCGAATCGAGGTCCATGGCTGATCGATCTGCTCTTTGGTAGAAACCATATTCACATTGATGCCAATGCCGACAACCACGTGGCACACATCTGCCGGATCTCCAGACAATTCGAGCAAAACGCCTGCCAGCTTCTTCCCCCCGGCATAAACATCATTCGGCCATTTGAGTCCAGCTTGCCGCACCCCGAGATTGCGCAACGAAACCATAACTGCCAATCCCGCAACCAGACTCAACCCTGAGAGCTGCTGAAAGCCACCCGTAATTCTGTAGGCCAAGCTGTAATAAAGATTCTGGGCGACTGGACTAATCCACTTTCGGCCACGCCGCCCGCGCCCGGCCCTCTGAGTTTCCGCCAGAACGACAAATGGCGGCTGCGCGCCGGCAGATAACAAACGCAAGGCTTCAGCGTTTGTTGAATCCACACTGGGGTATAGAAATAGCGGCCACTTCGGTGACAGCAAATGCCCCTGCAACGCAGAGCCATCCAACAACGACAGCGGTTCAGCCAAACGATAGCCGCGCCCCCGCACGCGGTACAGATCGATACCGTATTCCTCCTCGATCCGCCCTATATTTTTCCAAACAGAGCCTCGACTGACGCCCAATACATCTCCTAGCTCTTGCCCCGAATGGAAACGACCGTCCCCCAGCAACTGCAGCAGTTTATTCATTTCCAGCCCTCACAACAGAGCGGCATCATATCCAGAGAACACTCAATCGCCTAACGTGCTTTTCGAGCTGCAAAGACAAACCCCCGAACCGCGCAAGCGGATCGGGGGTTTGGGATAGAAGCTTGACGATGACCTACTCTCACATGGGGAGACCCCACACTACCATCGGCGATGCGTCGTTTCACTACTGAGTTCGGGATGGGATCAGGTGGTTCCAACGCTCTATGGTCGTCAAGCAATTCGGTTGCTGCCTCGGTTTAGCCGCTGCAGCGAATTGGGTATGTGATGCTGGTAACGCGAATTCTTGCAAATTTTCGGTTTGTTTGTCGACTTACCGTCTAACAGCCAAATTGTTTGGGTGTTATATGGTCAAGCCTCACGGGCAATTAGTACTGGTTAGCTCAACGCCTCACAACGCTTACACACCCAGCCTATCAACGTCGTAGTCTTCGACGGCCCTTCAGGGAGCTCAAGGCTCCAGTGAGATCTCATCTTGAGGCGAGTTTCCCGCTTAGATGCTTTCAGCGGTTATCTCTTCCGAACATAGCTACCCGGCAGTGCCACTGGCGTGACAACCGGAACACCAGAGGTTCGTCCACTCCGGTCCTCTCGTACTAGGAGCAGCCCCTCTCAAATCTCAAACGTCCACGGCAGATAGGGACCGAACTGTCTCACGACGTTCTAAACCCAGCTCGCGTACCACTTTAAATGGCGAACAGCCATACCCTTGGGACCGGCTTCAGCCCCAGGATGTGATGAGCCGACATCGAGGTGCCAAACACCGCCGTCGATATGAACTCTTGGGCGGTATCAGCCTGTTATCCCCGGAGTACCTTTTATCCGTTGAGCGATGGCCCTTCCATACAGAACCACCGGATCACTAAGACCTACTTTCGTACCTGCTCGACGTGTCTGTCTCGCAGTCAAGCGCGCTTTTGCCTTTATACTCTGCGACCGATTTCCGACCGGTCTGAGCGCACCTTCGTACTCCTCCGTTACTCTTTAGGAGGAGACCGCCCCAGTCAAACTACCCACCATACACTGTCCTCGATCCGGATAACGGACCAGAGTTAGAACCTCAAAGTTGCCAGGGTGGTATTTCAAGGATGGCTCCACGCGAACTGGCGTCCACGCTTCAAAGCCTCCCACCTATCCTACACAAGCAAATTCAAAGTCCAGTGCAAAGCTATAGTAAAGGTTCACGGGGTCTTTCCGTCTAGCCGCGGATACACTGCATCTTCACAGCGATTTCAATTTCACTGAGTCTCGGGTGGAGACAGCGCCGCCATCGTTACGCCATTCGTGCAGGTCGGAACTTACCCGACAAGGAATTTCGCTACCTTAGGACCGTTATAGTTACGGCCGCCGTTTACCGGGGCTTCGATCAAGAGCTTCGCTTGCGCTAACCCCATCAATTAACCTTCCGGCACCGGGCAGGCGTCACACCCTATACGTCCACTTTCGTGTTTGCAGAGTGCTGTGTTTTTAATAAACAGTCGCAGCGGCCTGGTATCTTCGACCGGCATGGGCTTACTGAGTAAATCATTCACCCTCACCGGCGCACCTTCTCCCGAAGTTACGGTGCCATTTTGCCTAGTTCCTTCACCCGAGTTCTCTCAAGCGCCTTGGTATTCTCTACCCAACCACCTGTGTCGGTTTGGGGTACGGTTCCTAGTTACCTGAAGCTTAGAGGCTTTTCCTGGAAGCATGGCATCAACCACTTCGCTTTCTAAAAGAAAGCTCGTCATCAGCTCTCGGCATTAAGACCCCGGATTTACCTAAGATCTCTGCCTACCACCTTAAACAAGGACAACCAACGCCTTGCTGGCCTAGCCTTCTCCGTCCCCCCATCGCAGTAACTAGAAGTACGGGAATATTAACCCGTTTCCCATCGACTACGCTCTTCAGCCTCGCCTT
>NZ_JAYDXP010000115.1:0-269 GCF_036701605.1 Pseudomonas sp. FIP_A4
GACGCCGACGGTGACCCGTCCAGCGCCACGCTGACCATCACCATCACCGGCAGCAACGACGGCCCGACCCTGAGCCTGGTGGCCACCGACAGCCTCGCCGAAGAAGCCGGGCTGAGCAGCGGCTCGGCCGCCGCTGGCGCAGCCGCCTGTAACCGGGCCGGCTACGACCGAGGCGCTGTTGCGCCTGTCGTAATCAGCTTGCGCCGCCGGTGAGTGGTGCGCCGCGGGCCTTTCGCATCGGCGTGCCGGCCTTCGACCTGTTCCCCTTC
>NZ_JAYDXP010000120.1:0-150795 GCF_036701605.1 Pseudomonas sp. FIP_A4
CCATCCTGGTTGCCCACGATGAACTCGACATGCCCCCCGGCGTCGCCAAACTCAAGCAGGGCGGCGGCCATGGCGGACACAACGGGCTGCGCGACATCATCGCCAAGCTCGGTAATCAGAACGGCTTCCATCGCCTGCGCCCCGGTGGCGAAGATCGAGGCGGTGGCCACCAGCATGAGGAAGTGGATCTGGATCTTCAGCTGTGTGTCCAGGTAGCCCATGCCGAGGATGTGCGCTCGAGATCGGCCGCCGCCCGCGGCCCGCCCCCCCGCCCCCCCCCCCCCCCCCCCCCCCCCCCGCGACGCTGCCGCTTCACATCGCGTCAAACCCGGCCTGCAGCTCGCCCTGCCCCGTCTTCCCGTCCTGCAGAAGCAGCATGAGCAGAATCCGCGCCTTCTGTGGGCTTAGATTGCCTGCCATGACGGCACCTGCATCCGCAGTCGTTTTGCCGCCGCCCTCGAAGCCGTAGTTGGCCATGACTCGACCGTTGTACACGCGCGTCGAGATCACGACGGGCACCTGCTTGCCCAGCGCGTACTTGACGGCCTCGAACATCGGCTGGTTCATGTTACCCATGCCCAGCGCCTGGACCACGATCCCCTTCGCACCCTGGTCGACCGCGCTGCGAAGCAGGCTGCCATCGGCGCCGCCATACATAGCGACGATATCGACCCTGGGCATGGCGTCGGTCTTGATCTCGATGTGCTGTCGGCGCAACGGCTCTCTCGCGAAGATCACACGATCGGGATAGACCTCCCCGAGAAAACCGTAATCACCGGACTGGAATGTCTCCACGTTTGCCGTATGGGTCTTGGTCACATGACGCGCAGCATTGATCTGGTTGTTCATGGCCAGCAGGACCCCTTTGCCCTTCGCCTGATCATCGACAGCAATACGCACTGCGTTCAGCAGATTGCGCGGGCCGTCGAAGTCAGAAGAGGAAGCGTTGCGCTGTGCCCCGATGACGACGACCGGCTTGTCGGACTCGACGGTCAGGTCGAGCCAGAAAGCCGTTTCCTCCAGCGTGTCGGTGCCGTGCGAGACAATTACGCCCGATACCTCTGGTCGCTCGAGCGCGGTGTTCACTGCCTTGGAGAGTTCGATCCAGCGCGGCGGATCCATGTAGTCCGACGGCACATTCGATAGGTTGTCGACTTCAATGTTCGCGAACTCGGCCACTTCCGGCACCGTGGCAAGCAGATCATCACCTGATATGGCGGGCACCGGCGCTTTTTTGACCGGGTCGATCTTCATCGCGATCGTTCCACCGGTGGCAATGAACTGGACCGTCGGTTTCTCCTGCGCATTGGCGCTGCCAACCAGCGCCAATGCGCAAATCCCGGCCAGTAGAAATGAGCTCTTGTTCATGTCGACTCCTTGCCGATCGCTTATGGGGGCAAAGGAACTGACAAGCGAACCACCGTTTGGTTGGGTTTCCGGCCAGCACGAAAGTAAAGGGGGCACGTCTCCTGCCCGCTTGTAATCATCCCTTGACCTTAACTTGACTTGAAGTCCTAGAGTTGCTCGCGCCGGGTTTGGCAACCCTATTCGTTGCCTCGCCCCCAACCTGCCGCTGAACCAGGACACAAGCATATGTGCTACTTCATGGACACCCCGTGGGATGCCGGATTCTCATCACACTCGCTCAGGCGAATAAACCGCGTTGGCCTCCGGCGAGCCACATGTCGTGATCAGCTGGTCCTGTTCGAGATCCACAGGACCGCATTTCTGCCGCACATCGCCCGGATCTGGGGCTGGGACGAACGCCAGCAGCGAGCCAGCTTCCTCGAGGAGGTGGCCACAACCAATACCTGGGTCGTGGAGACCGACTCGGGCATTGCCGGCTACCTGCAGGTCAAGAGCCAAGCCGGGCGGCTGTACGTGCGCAACATGGCGCTGCTTCCAGAGTTTCAACGCCGGGGAATCGGGACGTGGCTCGTACAGAAGCTCCAGACGAAGGCGGCCGCGCGGGGCATGCCAATCGAGCTCAGCGTTCTCAGGACGAACGTGCCGGCACGGCGTTTCTACGAGCGCCTCGGGTTCGTCAGGACGCGCGATGCGCAAGCCCATTTCGAGTTGACCTGGCACGCCCCGAGCGTGAGCAACAGGCTTGATTGTTGAGCCGAGGGAACCGTCAAAACACGTGGCAGTAGGGATCATCACGCATCGCGGGACGGTTGCGCGCCGCTTGACGTCGAGGCGTTGTCCACGCAGCGCCACTGTTCGGGTCGATTCGATGGCGGCTGTACATGGAGCACGGCCATTCGAAGACCGAGACTGCTCTGCGCTGGCTGCCAGTCGAAAGCCTGTCGTTTCCAGTCGATAGCCCACCCCGGAGGGAACCATGCCGTCAGAAACCCTGCTTGCCTTCATCACCTATGCCTTCGTGACATCCATTACCCCGGGGCCGAATAACACCATGCTGCTGGCCTCCGGCTTGAACTACGGCTTTGTTCGCAGCCTGCCGCACGTCCTGGGCATCAGCATCGGCTTCGCGGTGTTGGTGATGGGGGTGGGCGCAGGTCTGGGGCGCGTATTCCAGACCTACCCCGCGCTGTATGACCTGCTGCGGATCGTTGGCGCCGCTTACCTGTTGTATTTGGCCTGGCAGATCGCGACGGCGCTCCCGGTGCAGGAAGCCTCGACGCATGGGCGTCCGTTCGGATTCTGGAAGGCCGCGGGGTTCCAATGGGTCAATCCGAAGGCATGGATCATGGCCATCGGGGCCATCACCGCCTACCTGCCTGCCGGTGGTGGCATGCAGGCCGTCGTGGCGCTGTCGCTGCTATTCGCGATCGTCAACGCGCCCAGCGTGGTGGTCTGGGTCACCTTCGGTACGACGCTACGGCGCTGGCTGACCAATCCGCGTCATCTACGAGCCTTCAACATATCGATGGCGTTATTGCTCGTGGCGTCGTTACATCCGCTCCTGCGTGGATAAGCGAGCTCGTCATCAGCGCAACGCCAGCGCATGGCGGAAGTGAAGTGAGCTTCATCGTGTTCGACTCAAGGGAGCTACCAGTGGCTGGAAAGGCAAGCAAGAAGGATCCCCTGCTACCCATCGGCGAAATCACCAGACGTAGCGGCATAGCGGCATCGGCGCTGCGCTACTACGAGTCGCTCGGTTTGATCAGCTCGTCCCGCCAGGGAACCAGTCGCCGCTTCTTCCCACGGTCGACGCTGCGCCGGGTGGCCTTCATCATCTTCGCCCAGAAGATCGGCTACTCGCTCGAGGAGATCGGCCAGCAGCTGGCGCGCCTGCCCACCGGAAAGCTACCGACGAACAAGGATTGGCAAGCCCTCTCTCGCGGATGGAAGCAACAGGTCGCCCAGCGCATCGGGGAACTGCAGCGACTCGACATGGACCTTGATCACTGCATCGGTTGCGGCTGCCTTTCGCTGCAGCGCTGCAAGCTGGCGAATCCAAATGACGCGGCCGGAGCCAGCGGCACCGGCCCACGACTGTGGCTGACTGACCAGAGGCCGGAGCAGGGATGAGTTATTGGCCTGAGTCGCGTGCTGATTGACTCCGCCAGTGCAAGGGGACCATCCGTTGTGAAAACGGCAGCGGAGCGTCGCAAGGCTTATTCCTTCCTCCTGACCGTCGAAACCCAGCCTTGCATCAATCCGGCCTGGAAGAACTGCACGGGCGTTTCGAATCCGGCTTGCTCGATAATGCGCCCGACCTGTTCCGTCGACAGGATGGCCACGTCCTTGGCATAAGCCTTCCGCGCACGCGCCAGCATCTCCGGTTGCACGCCGGCCGAGGACATCAGCGTCATCCAGCTGCGCAGCAGCGTCTCGTATGCCGGTGACTGCACGTCAGCGGCAAGATCGGCCGTTGCCAGCAACCCGCCGGGCTCGAGCCTTCGCGCGATCTTGTGGAAGAAGTCCACGCGCGCCTGGCGCTCGAGCAGGAACTGAGAGACCAGGAAGCAGGTCGCCGCGTCGTGGGCGGGCTGCAAGGGCAACGTGTCGAGGTAGCCTTCATGGAAGGTGCATCGCGCGAGGAAGCCGCCCTGCCGAGCTCGCTCACGGCACCTTTCGAGCATCGCACCCGAAGGGTCCACGGCGGTGAACTGCCAGCCGGGGAACCTCTGCGCCAGGTGCCCCAGTTCCGCACCGGTGCCGACACCCACGCAGAGAATCCGGGCGTTGGCCGGCAGATCGGCGAACAGCGATCCGAGCAGCAAATGCAGCGTATCGCGAATCGGCGCCATGCCCGCCCATTGCTGGTCGTAGCCCTGGGCCTGCTGATCGAATAGCGCTTTCAGTTCATCTGGTTGCATGGCTTGCCGCCTCTCTCTTTAGATGTTGAACCCGCCTAGACCCGGCGATCACCGACATCTGCCCTGCGCAGGCGCTTGAGGATATCCCGCGTGTGCAACGTCGATGGGGTTGTGTCCAGTTGATTGCTCGCTTTAATTGTTATGATATAACATCTTTCCTGTCACTCTGAGGACTCACTACATGAAGCCTGGCATCCACCCTGACTACCGCCCCGTTCTGTTTCATGACACGGCAGCCGACGTCTATTTCCTGATCTGCTCGACGGCTGAAACGACTCGTACTCATCAGCACAGCGACGGCAATACCTATCCGTACATCGCGCTCGACGTGTCCAGCGCGTCGCACCCGATCTACACCGGCAAGCAGCGCAAGACCACGACCGAAGGCCGCGTCGCCGGCTTCAACAAGCGCTTCGCCAGTTTCACCATCCAGAGATAACCCGCGCCACCTGCCGCAGGGCCCGGGACGCTCCATTCGAGCGGACCGCGTCGCTGCGCACGTTCGCCCGTGCTTTCAAGGAAGACGCCCCATGCCCCGCCCTCACCGCCTGAGCGCTACCCGCCCTCATGCTCGACTCATCCCCTGCCTAGCCCTTTTACCGCTGCCGGTCTTAGCCGAGCAGGTCTTGCATCTCCAGCCCACTGTCGTGACCGCGACCTCTACCCTGCAGGCGCTCGAGGACGCCCCAGCCAGCATGACGGTGATTAGCCAGGAAGAGTTGGCGCTGCGTCCGGTGCAGGACCTCGAGGATGCGTTGCGCGGCACCCCGGGGTTGCAGTTCACCGGCGTTGGCATGACGCGCCGGGGAGTGAGCATCCGCGGGATGGGCAGCGAGCACACCCTCGTGCTGGTCGACGGACAGCGCATCGGCAGCGCCGCCGGCGCCGTGGCGCACGCCGATTTCGATCTGGGCTGGGTGCCGGTCGAAGCCATCGAGCGCATCGAGGTCGTGCGCGGCCCGATGTCCTCGCTCTACGGCTCCGAAGCGCTGGGCGGCGTGGTGAATATCATCACCCGTCGCAGTACCGATACCTGGCAGGGTGCGGCGCGACTCGACGGTGGCGTCAGGGAAGATGACCGGGGTGGCCAGACGCACCAGTTGGGTACTTACGCCGGTGGCCCTCTGGTCCCAGGCGTGCTCGGGCTTTCGTTCACCGGCGAGACGCGTCGCCAGCAGGAAACGCCGCTGCACCGCGACGCGCCCCTCTCCGAGATCGAAGGCCGGGATGCCGACAGTGCAAGCGCCACGCTCAGCTGGACGCCGGATGCCGCGCAGCGAATCGACTTCGGCTACGCCAGCGGCCAAGAAGACCGCTGGCGCAACACCCGCGGCGCCAGCCGAGCTCCGGTCGAATACGAATCCCATGATCGCATCGAGCGCGAGCGATTTTCCCTCGCGCATCGGGGCGATTGGTCATGGGGCAAAAGCTCCGTGCGCGCCTATCGCAACACGCTGGAACGCACCAACCGCTACACCCACGGGATCATCCCAACCTCGCCGCGTCAGGAACTCACCGATGACGTGATCGACGGCAGCTTGAGCGTACCGGCCGCTGCGCACCTGTTCACCTTCGGCGGCGAATGGCGCAAGGAGCTGCTGGAAGATGCCGGTTTTGCGCGTGGCGATGCGCGGACCATTCATCGTGCCCTGTTCCTGCAGGACGAGATCGAGCTCGCCCCGTCGTGGTCGCTCGTCGTGGGAAATCGTTTCGATCGTCATGAAACATACGGCTGGCACAACAGCCCGCGCGCCTACCTCGTGCATCACGTCACCGATGCGCTGACGATCAAGGGCGGCGGCGGTCGTGGCTTCAAGGCCCCATCGCTCAAGCAGTTGTCGCCAGGCTACTCGGCCATCGGCGGCGGCGGGATGTTCACCATCCACGGCAATCCTGACCTCGAACCGGAACTCAACACGACCTACGAACTCAGCGCGGACTATCAGGCCAATGGCTGGACCCTCAATGTCGGCCTGTTCCAGAACAACGTGCGCGGACTGATCCAGACGCTGTGCGTTGCCAGCTGCGGACTGCGCGGTCGGGAGGTGCGCAACTACGACAACGTCGACCAAGCTCGCATTGGTGGCATCGAGCTCGGCGGCAGCCTGGAGCTGCCCGCCGACCTGCGCTGGGAGCTGAACTACACCTATCTCGACGCCATCGACCGCAGCGCTGACCGCCGGCTTGGCGATCGCGCACGCCATCTGGCCAATACGCAGCTGCAATGGACGCCAACCGCAGATTTCTCCGCACAGTTGCGTGGCGAGTACGTCGGCAGTCAGCTCACCTACACCAGCAACATCGCCCATGCGGTACCGGCCTACAGCCTCTGGCACCTTGAGCTGACCCAGCGCATCACCGACAGCCTGAGCGTACGCGGCGGCATCGAGAACCTCACGGACCAGGACTTCAGCGACACGTCGGAACACTTCACCTTCGCCGACCCCGGGCGCACCTATCACGTCGGCGTGAGGCTGAGTTTCTGACATGCGCCTTCCGTTCTATATGGGCATCATCCTGCCCATGCTCGCAAGCCTGTCGGCTGCCGCCGAATTGCCACCCGATTCTCTCGAGGTGCAGGTCGTCGCCACCGACTTCGTGCTGCAGGGCAAGATCGACAGGCTCGCGCAACGGGCGGCCGAGTTCGGCGTCGCGCTGAGCCGCGCGCCCATGCACGCGCAGGACTCGACAGCCGATACGCCTGACTTGCTCATCCTCGACGTGCCGCGTCCGGCCGACCTGGTCGCGATACAGCAAGGCCTTGGCGAGCGACTGAACAACACGCGCTTACCCTGGATTCGCGTCGGTGGCGGCCCGTCGGCGTTCGGCAACCTGCCTGCCCCGGTGGCCAGACGGCTGATCGGCTATTACGCCAATGGCGGGCGACAGAACCTCGACAATCTGTTCGCCTATCTGCGCGCCTGGCACGACCGCGCGCAGCTGGACGCGATACCGCCTCCGGTCACGCTCGTCGACGCCGGCATCTACCATCCGGCGGCACCGAAGCCCTTCGCGCAGGTGGAAGACTACCTGGCGTGGGGCACGGCACGCTGGCGGTCGGATGCGCCACGGGTGGCCTTCGCCATTCACCGCGGAGCGCTGGCCGACGACCAGCTTCGGCTGATCGACACCTTGATCACGCGGAGCGAGGCGCGTGGCCTGGCGCCTATGGCGTTCTGGATGGACGACACGGATCCCAAGGCACTCACGAAAGTGCTCAGTCCCGCACGCAGCGAGGTGCTCGTCAACCTGCAGCACATGCAGAACGGGCCGGCGCGGCAGGCCGAGTTCCTCGCGCTCGGTATTCCGGTGCTGGCCACGCTCACTTGGCGCGAAGGCGATCGCACCCACTGGCGCGCCTCAGCCAGTGGCATCAAATCCCATACCGCAGCCGCCATGCTGACCGTCCCGGAAACCTGGGGCATGACCGACCCAATGGTGATCGCCGCCATCGAAGACGGCCAGCCGACGCCAATTCCCGAGCAGCTCGACGCCCTGCTGGCCAAGGTCGAGCGCCTGGCCCGGCTGCGCTACCTGCCCGCTTCCGAAAAGCGCTTGGCGCTGATGTTCTGGAACCATCCGGGCGGCGAGAAGAACGTCACCGCCTCCAACCTCAACGTGCCGCGCAGCCTCGCCAAGCTGACGTCCGCGTTGCGCAAAGCGGGCTATGCGGTGCCCGAACGCAACGAGATCGATCTGATCGAAACCGCGCATCGCCTGCTGGGCGGCTACTATCGGCCCGAAACCCTCGATGCCCTGCTCGCCGACAGGCTCGCCATCTCACTCCCATTGCCTGAGTACCAACGCTGGCTCGCGGATTTGCCAGAGTCGAGCCGACAGGCGCTGGCCGAGCGCTGGGGCGATCCGGCGAGACACTGGGCATTGCGCGATATCGAGGGGCAACCCCATTTCGTTATACCCGCTGTCCGCCTGGGCACGCTGTTGCTGCTACCGCAACCGCCACGCGCGGGGCGGCCAGGTGAGGCCTACCACGACAGCAAGGTTCCGCCCGACCACCTCTACCTCGCCGCCTACCAGGCGGTGCGAGAACGCTTCAAGCCCGATGCGCTGATCCACTTCGGCACCCACGGCACCCAGGAATGGCTGCCAGGCAAGGACCGGGGACTCGCGGTCGGCGACTACCCCTTCCTCGCCTTGGACGATCTTCCGGTGTTCTACCCTTATATCCAGGACAACATCGGCGAAGCCATCCAGGCACGCCGCCGGGGTCGCGCCGTCATCGTCAGCCACCAGACGCCTCCGTTCGCACCGGCCGGCCTCTACGACGAGCTACGCGACCTGCATGAGCTGCTCCACGAGTACCAGCAGCTCGACGAGGGTGCGGTGCGGGAAGCGACCGCCGAGCGAATCCGCCAGGCAGCCATGAAAGCGGAGCTGCTGGCCGATCTGGGCTGGGACGGCACCCGTATGCACGGCGAACCCGAGGGGTTCCTGCAGGCGCTGCATGATCATCTGCACGAGATGGCGCAGGCCAACATACCCTTGGGGCTGCATACCTTTGGGGAACCGGCGCGCCCCGAGCATCGCCTGGCCACGGTGCTCCAGCAGCTGGGGCGCCCCTATCTTCAAGCGCTGGGCGTCAGCGAAGACGAGCCAGTCGCCGAGGACTTCACCGGGCTGCAGGCGAGCCTCCCCTACCGTACCCTGCAGCGATTTGTGCGCGACGGCGAAAGCCTCGATGCGATCGACGATGCTCGGCTGCGCGAGCAGATCGAAAGAGCCCTGGTACTGGACGCGCAGCTGGCCGAGACGGGGGAAATCGAAGCCCTGCTCGAAGGGCTTGCCGGTGGTTTTGTCCCACCGGGCCCAGGTGGCGACCCGGTACGCAATCCGGATGTGCCCAGCGGTCGCAATCTCTACGCCTTCGAGGCGAACAAGCTGCCAACCCGCGCAGCCTACGAGGCGGGAGGCACCGCGTTCGAACAACTGATCCAAACCTACCGGGCAGATCATGACGGCAAGATGCCGGAAAAGCTGGCCTTCAGCCTGTGGTCGTCCGAAGCCATGCGCCATCTGGGCATTCTCGAAAGCCAGGTCCTGCACGCACTGGGTGTGCGTCCCATCTGGGACGCAGGTGGGCGTGTGCAAGCACTGGAGATCATTCCGGCAGCGGAACTCGGACGACCGCGCGTCGATGTCGTGGTACAGGTCACCAGTGTCTACCGGGACCAGTTCGACGGCTTCATGCGCCTGCTGGCTGACGTTGTGGAACGGCTCTCGCGCCTGGACGAGCCGGGTAACGTTCTGGCCAGCAACAGTCACGCGTTGGCAGTCCGACTGCGCAGCCAGGGTTTCCAGACAGCCACCGCCGAGCGCCTGTCACAGCTGCGCTTGTTCGGCAACGAGCCGGGTGACTACGGTACCGGCGTGTCGCAGCTGACCTTGGACTCGACTACGTGGGACAACGAAGCGGAGCTGGCGGAGCAGTTCCTGTCCCGCCAGCAGCATGGCTACGGCACCGGGAACTGGGGCGAGAAGATCGACGGCCAGAACTTCTTCGCCGAACAACTCAAGGGTGTCCAGGCGGCAGTCATGGCGCGCTCCAGCGAACTGAACGGGGTGCTCTCCACCGACCATCCCTTCGAGTACCTCGGCGGGCTTGCCCTGGCCGTCCGTCATCTGGACGGCGCGAGCCCGTCGCTCTACATCGCCGACCTGCGCAAGCGTGAACCGCGCACCACCGATGCCGCAGGTTATCTCGCCACCGAGCTGCGCAGCCGTTACCTGAACCCGCAATGGATCGCCGCGATGCAGCAGGAAGGCTACGCCGGCACGCTGGAAATCCTGAACGTGGCCAACAACCTCTGGGGCTGGCAGGCGGCCGATCGCAGCATGGTGCGCGCCGACCAGTGGCAGGCGCTGCACGACACCTTCGTGCTGGACCAGCGCGAGCTCGGCGTCAATGAATGGTTCGAGGCACACAATTCCACGGCCCAGGCTCAGTTTATCGAGCGCATGGTCGAGGCGATTCGCAAGGGCTACTGGGATGCGTCTACGCAAACTCGACGCGAGTTAGTCGAGCGATGGCAGGCCCTGACCGCCGAGCACGGCGCCGACGCTGGCGAACCGGTAACCCGCGCATTCATCGAGCAGCTGGCCGCCGGCTTCGGTCTGGCGCAAACGACGCAGCAGGATGCCGATTCGGGGGTGGTCGAGGCTGGCGAGACGGTACGCGGGCGGGTGATGCAACCGATACCCGCGCGACCACCCGACGAGCATGAGCTCTGGCGGCCGCTGCTGGGCATCGTAGTTCTGCTCCTGCTCGCTCTGCTCGGCGTAGTGCACCAGCTAAGGGCCAATCGCCGCATCACCGCTCATTTCTAAACGTGGAAACGAACCGTATGAATACACTTGAATCAGCTCTCTACGAGCTTACCCGCATCTTCCTGATCCCCGTCCTGCTGCTCATCCTGGCGGCCCTGGTCTACGCATTTTTCGTACTAGGCAGCTTCGCCATGGAAGCCTGGCAACGTCGTACCGGACGCTATCGCTCGGTGCTTGCCGCACATCAGCGCGAGCACGGCGGCACGAGTGACGATCTCGAACTGTGGATCATGCAGCGCCTGGAATGGTTGCGTGTGACCTCGCGCAGCGCCCCGATGCTGGGCCTGGTCGCCACCATGATCCCCATGGGACCCGCCCTGCTGGCGCTGACCGAAAGCGATGCCAAGGGCGTTGGCGACAACCTCGTGGTCGCCTTCTCGGCCGTGATCCTGGCATTGGTTGCGTCGAGCATCGCGTTCTTCGTGCTCACCGTGCGCCGCCGTTGGCTGCTTCAGGAGTTGCGCGCGATCGAGCGCGCGGGAGAGAACTGATGCGCTTTCTCGAGCACGACAACGAAGACGACCCGCTGCTCTCGGTGGTCAACCTTATCGATCTGTTCCTGGTGGTGATCGGCATCCTGCTCATCGTCATCGTGCAGAACCCGCTCAACCCGTTCCGGCAGGACAAGGTAGTGGTCGTCGAGAATCCCGGCGAAGCGAACATGCGCATGTTGATCAAGGACGGGCAGGCGTTGAAGCAGTACGAGTCCAGCTCAGAGATTGGCGAGGGCCAGGGTGCAAAGGCCGGCATCACGTACCGATTGAACGACGGACGCATGATCTATGTGCCAGAGGGACCCGATAGATTGCCTGCGAACTAGCCGCAGCAAGGGATACCCGCTCGGTAAATGGCTAGCCAGCCCCGCCAGGGCGACGATTAAGCTGATGGCTGGAACGTGAGTTCCGCAGGGTGTTTTGACGGGCACAAAAAAAGCTGCCCTTGGCAGCTTCTCTTGCTCCTCTTTTTCAGAAAAGAAGGAGATGTATGGCGCAGCGGACGGGACTCGAACCCGCGACCCCCGGCGTGACAGGCCGGTATTCTAACCGACTGAACTACCGCTGCGCGTCGGTCTCGCAAAGATGGTGGCTGATGACGGGATCGAACCGCCGACCCCCTGCGTGTGATGCAGGTGCTCTCCCAGCTGAGCTAATCAGCCGATCGCCTTGCGAGGCGCGCAATTTACTGATCCCCCTTTGCTAAGTCAACAGCGGCATTGGATTTTTTTACCGCGCCGCGGGTCCATCGTTACTGGCTCACGGATTTGAAATCATGCCGCGGCACTATCGCACTGCCTTGCGGTCTTTGTTCTGCCGCGACGGCAACAGGCGTGACGGGTCTCGCGACGGTCACCTGTCGAAAAACGCGATATGTGCCTAAGGTTGAAGACGTAACGGACATAACATCACGATGCGGCATGGAGTAACTCGCTTGTATTTGCCCGGACCGTTGCGGAATTATCGACAGCACGCCCCGCTAGCCCTGAGCGCCCTGCTGGTCTGCCTTTTCGGAATATACCTGGCGAAGCAGATCGAAACGGTGTGGCAACTAAGCCGCGCCCCGCTCACGGTAGAGGTCAGCCCTCCCGCCGCCAGCGCTATTGGCAGTTCCGATCCAGCGCGCCTGGATGTCCTTTTTGGTGCGCCGCCTACCCTCCAGAACAGTGCAACGGCCAACGCCTCAGGCGTGACCCTGCATGGCAGCTTCGTGCATGCCGACCCCAGTCGCTCCAGCGCCATTGTTCAGCTCGACGGCCAGCCCCCCCAGTTGGTCTGGCAGGGCCAGGAACTACAGAGCGGCGTGGTACTGCGCAGCGTGCATCCTGACCATGTGCAACTCATGCGCGACGGCCAGATAGAACGGCTGGACTTTCCCGCGGTACGTTCGCCGGTGTTCGTTCCCGATGAAGCAGTGCAAACGTACGAGACCGAAGACGCGGGCACCGAAGAAATGCAGCAACAGATGGAGGCGCTACGCCAGCAACTGGAGAACGCCGTCAGCCCGCCCGCTTCGCCCACCCCGAACGTACCGACCAAGGAAGATGACTGAACGATGCCGCCGTTTCTCATGCGTCCGTTGCTTGCCCTGACCCTATCCAGCGTTCTGATCATGCCGTCGGCTGCACTGGCGGCAGCTGGCGACGCCGGTATCGAGCCAAGCGCCAGCCAGGAAGACGGTTGGACCATCAACCTGAAGGATGCCGACATCCGCGCATTCATCGATCAGGTCAGCCAGCTCAGCGGCCAGACGTTCATCGTCGACCCTCGGGTCAAAGGCCAGGTCAGCGTCGTATCCAACGCCACGCTGACGATGGATGAGGTCTACCAGCTATTTCTTTCGGTGATGGCGACTCACGGTTTCAGCGTGCTGGCACAGGGCGAGGTCGCGCGCATCGTGCCCAACGCCGAGGCGAAGGCCGAGGCCGGTGGCGGTCCGGCCGGCGGCGATCAGCTTGAAACGCGCGTCATCCAGGTTCAGCACACCGCGGCGACCGAGTTGATTCCGCTGATTCGTCCGCTAGTACCGCAGTATGGCCATCTCGCTGCGGTCACGTCTGCCAACGCGCTGATCATCAGCGATCGCAGCGCCAACATCGCGCGCATCGAGGATCTGGTACGGCAACTGGATCGCACCGAGAGCGACGACTACAGCGTGCTCAATCTGCGCCACGGCTGGGCCACCGATATCGCCGAGGTCCTGCGCAATTCCTTGATTCGCGGAGACGCGAAAAGCACTGCCGGGCTGCAGATCATCGCCGACTCGCGCACCAACCAGCTGATTTTCATTGGCCCACCGCAGGCTCGCAGCAAGCTGGCCAGCCTGGCACAGACGTTGGACACCCCCGCCACCCGCTCGGCCAATACGCGGGTAATCCGCCTGCGGCACAACGATGCCAAGTCGCTGGCCGAAACCCTCGGTGATATTTCTGAAGGTCTGAAGGATTCCGGCGAAGGCGAAACGACCACCACCCGCAGCCAGAACATCCTGATTCGTGCCGACGAAAGCCTCAACGCCCTGGTGCTGCTGGCCGAGCCGGAGCTGATCGGCACGCTGGAGAGCATCGTCCGCCAGCTGGATGTGCCGCGCGCACAGGTCATGGTCGAGGCTGCAATCGTCGAGGTTTCCGGCGATATCAGCGACGCTCTGGGGGTGCAGTGGGCAGTCGATGCACGTGGCGGCACGGGTGGTGTAGGCGGTGTCAATTTCGGCAACACGGGGCTGTCGATCGGCAGCGTGCTGAACGCCATCGACGAAGACGAGATACCGAGCAACCTGCCCGACGGTGCGATCATCGGCATCGGTACACGCAGCTTCGGCGCGCTGATCACCGCGCTGTCGTCCAACAGCAAGAGCAACCTGTTGTCGACGCCGAGCCTGCTGACGCTGGACAACCAAGAGGCCGAAATCCTCGTCGGCCAGAACGTGCCGTTCCAGACCGGCGCCTATACCACCGACTCCTCGGGTGCGAACAATCCGTTCACCACCATCGAGCGGCAGGATATCGGCGTTACGCTGAAGGTGACCCCGCACATCAACGAGGGCGCCACGCTGCGTCTGCAGATCGAGCAGGAAATCTCGTCCATCGCGCCGACCGCGAGCCTCACCGCACAGGCTGTGGACCTGGTCACCAACAAGCGCTCGATCAAGAGCACCATTCTTGCCGAGGATGGCCAGGTGATCGTGCTCGGCGGCCTGATTCAGGACGATGTAACCCGCACCGACTCCAAGGTCCCGCTGTTAGGTGATATTCCGTTGCTCGGTGCGCTGTTCCGCTCGACGCAGGAGAGTCATGTCAAACGCAATCTGATGGTCTTCCTACGCCCTACGGTGGTGCGTGACCGCGCAGGCCTGGCCGCGCTATCAGGCAAGAAGTACAGCGATATCCGCGTGATCGAGACTGACTCGGCCAGCCCCACCATTCTTCCCGCCAATCCCGAGCGTCTGTTCGATGGCCAGGGCGAACCGGCGCCGGCCATCGATCTGCGCGCCAACGAGCCAAGCCAAGGCTCGCTGGCACCGCCTCCGCCGCCGCGCGGCACCAAATCGAGCGCTCCCTCCAACGCCACAGGCAGCTGGGCGATTCAGCTGGCCAGTCTGCGCAACCCGGCTAATGCCGAAGCGATGCGCGAGCGCCTGGTCGGACTTGGCTATGAGGCTTATGTTCGACCAGGCAGCAATACGAGTCGGGTCTACGTCGGACCATTGGCGAGCCGCGACGAGGCCGTACGCCTACGTGAGCAGCTCTCGAAGGAACAACGCCTGGACGGCATCGTGCTGAAAATCGAGCCTACACGCGAATAAGCCGCCGAGGCTCATTCGCACGGCTGCCAGCAGTAGCCGCCGTTCGGTCTAATCAAAGCGCCGCGAGGCCGCGCGCCAGATCGGCCTGCAGATCAGCGACATCTTCCAGCCCGACCGCCACGCGGATCAGACTGTCGCTGATGCCGGCGCTGGCGCGATCCTCGGCAGACAGTCGGCCGTGCGTAGTCGAGGCCGGATGGGTGATGGTGCTCTTACTGTCGCCCAGGTTGGCCGTGATGGAAATCAGTCGGGTGGCATCGATGAAGCGCCAAGCACCCTCCTTGCCTCCTTTGACCTCGAAGCTCAACACGGCACCAAAACCCTTCTGCTGACGCTTCGCCAGTTCATGCTGCGGGTGGCTGGGCAAGCCTGCGTAATAGACCCGATCCACCGCTGGTTGGCGCTCCAGCCATTCGGCCAGTTGCTGTGCGCTGGCACAATGGGCCTGCATGCGCAGGCGCAGGGTTTCCAGCCCCTTGAGGAAGACCCAGGCGTTGAACGGGCTGAGCGTCGGACCGGCGGTACGCAGGAAGCCGACAATCTCCTTCATCTGTTCGCAGCGTCCCGCAACCACACCGCCCAGACAGCGCCCCTGCCCGTCGATGTACTTGGTCGCCGAATGAATGACGATATCCGCGCCAAGCGCCAGAGGCTGCTGCAGCACCGGCGTGCAGAAGCAGTTGTCGACCGCAAGCAATACGCCTTTGGCTCGGCAGAGTTGGGCCAGCGCAGCGATATCCACCAACTCCGCCAGCGGGTTGGACGGCGACTCGACGAACACCAGTTTGGTGTTGGACTTGAAGGCTGATTGCCACGCCGAAAAATCGGTCAGTGGCACGTAGTCGACCTGCACACCGAAGCGTTTGAAGTACTTCTCAAACAACGAAACGGTGGCGCCGAACACGCTGCGCGACACCAAAATATGATCGCCGGCCGAGCATAGGCTCATCACGGTCGCCAGAATCGCGGCCATGCCGGACGCCGTCGCGACGGCCTGCTCGGCACCTTCCAACGCCGCGATTCGCTCTTCGAAGGTGCGCACCGTGGGGTTGGTGTAGCGCGAATAGACGTTACCCGGCACTTCACCGGCAAAGCACGCAGCCGCAGCTGACGCGCTGCGAAACACATAGCTGGAGGTGAAGAACAGCGGCTCGCCGTGCTCTGCCTCCGGGGTGCGATGCTGCCCGGCACGTACGGCCAGAGTGTCGATCCCGACGCCGTCGAGATCGCTGTCCAGCCGCCCGGCTTCCCACTCAGTGGTCATTCTTGCTACCTCCAGCGCCGCAGCCGCACCGCGGCGCCCAGCTTAGTCGTTGTACAGATCGATGATGGCGCTTACGGCATTGGCCTTGGACTTGCTGAGGTCGTTGCGCGCCTGTTCGATCCGGTGCAGATAGGCGTCATCGATATCGCCGGTGATGTACTTGCCATCGAACACCGCGCAATCGAAGTGCTCGATCTTCACCTTGCCGCCACCGACGGCTTCGATCAGATCCTCCAGGTCCTGATAGATCAGCCAGTCGGCGCCGATCAGCTCGGCCACTTCCTCAGTGCTGCGGTTGTGCGCGATCAGCTCATGGGCGCTGGGCATGTCGATGCCGTAAACGTTCGGGTAGCGCACCGCTGGCGCTGCCGAACAGAAGTACACGTTCTTCGCGCCAGCCTCGCGCGCCATCTGGATGATCTGCTTGCAGGTGGTACCACGCACGATCGAATCATCAACCAGCAACACGTTCTTGCCGCGGAATTCGAGGTCGATGGCGTTGAGCTTCTGGCGCACCGACTTCTTGCGCGCTGCCTGGCCGGGCATGATGAAGGTCCGGCCGATATAGCGATTCTTGACGAAGCCTTCACGGAATTTCACCCCCAGCCGGTTCGCCAGTTCGAGCGCAGCAGTACGGCTGGTATCCGGAATCGGGATAACCACGTCGATATCATGCTCGGGACGCTCGCGCAGAATCTTGTCCGCCAGTTTCTCGCCCATGCGCAGGCGCGCCTTGTACACCGACACGCCATCCATCAGGGAATCGGAGCGCGCCAGATAGACGTACTCGAAAATGCACGGCGAGAGCTTCGGAGCGTCCGCGCATTGACGGGTGAACAACCGGCCATCAGTGGTGATATACACCGCCTCACCCGGCGCCAGGTCACGGATCACGGTGAAGCCGAGCACGTCGAGCGAGACGCTTTCCGAGGCGATCATGTACTCGACGCCTTCATCGGTATGACGCTGGCCGAAGACAATCGGACGGATTGCATTTGGGTCACGGAAGCCAACGATGCCGTAGCCCGTCACCATAGCCACAACCGCATACCCCCCTCGGCAGCGTTCGTGGACCTTGCTGACCGCGGCGAACACGTCTTCCTCGGTTGGCTGCAGCTTGCCGCGTACCGCCAGTTCATGAGCGAACACGTTGAGCAGCACTTCCGAGTCCGAGCTGGTGTTCACATGGCGCAGATCCGACTCGTAGATTTCCTTGGTGAGCTGCTCAACGTTGGTCAGATTGCCGTTGTGTGCCAACGTGATGCCGTAGGGCGAGTTGACATAGAACGGCTGCGCTTCGGCCGAACTGGAACTGCCGGCGGTGGGGTAGCGGACGTGGCCGATGCCCATATTACCGATCAGACGCTGCATGTGACGCTGCTGGAACACGTCTCGCACCAGACCGTTGTCCTTGCGCAGAAACAGGCGATCGTCGTGGCTGGTGACGATACCGGCGGCATCCTGCCCACGATGCTGCAGTACGGTAAGCGCGTCGTACAGCGCCTGATTGACGTTCGACTTACCGACGATGCCGACAATGCCACACATGCAAGGAACCTCTCAGTTTGTTTCAGGCTGACGCGCAGGCAGGAAACTGCCAGAAGCGTCTTCAATAAATTTTGCAGAACCGGACGGATCGAGCGAACTGGCCAGCCATTGGCTGCTGAACTCGAGAATCAGGTTCTTGGACCAATCGGCAACCAGCAGAAAGTGCGGTAGCAGAACCGACTCCTTCCACCAGAGATCCTCCTGAACCGGCGCAAGGCTGAGCAAGCCGGCCAGCACTACCACCAGCAGTCCACCACGCGCCGCACCGAATACCATGCCCAACAAACGATCGGTACCGGACAGACCGGTCACCCGAATCAGTTCACCAATCAGGAAATTGACCAGCGCCCCCACTAGCAGCGTGGCGATGAACAGGATGGCGCAAGCCGCGATGATTCGTGCCGAGGGCGTGCTGATGAACTCTGCCAGATGATGCGACAAGGCACCGCCGAACATCCAGGCGATCACCCCGGCAATGATCCAGGTCAGCAGCGACAAGGCTTCCTTGACGAAGCCTCGCTTCAGACTGATCAGACTGGAGACAGCAACGACGGCGATGATGATCCAATCGACCCAGGTAAAAACCACGACGTCTTCTGCATAGAGGAAAGGCGGCGCATTTTAGCAGACGGCCGGCGACGGAGTAAGCACAAACACCCTGCGCGATCGCGCCGAGCGCAACCCCCGCTCGACGAAGCTCGCGCTCGCCGGATCTGGTCCGGCTCAGCGCGGTTCCGGTTTGAAGCGCACCACGAAACCATTCAGCTTCTGCTGGCGCTGCAGCTGATCGCGCAAACGGTTGGCCTCGTCACGCTCGATGAGTGGCCCGACAAACACCCGGTTCATTCCGTCTGCGGTGCGAATGTAGGCGTTATAGCCCTGCTCACGCAGGGTCTTCTGCAGCTTCTCTGCACCCGCTCGATTGGACAGGCTGGCCAACTGGATGGACCAGCTCACTGGCAGGTTATCGGCATCCACGCGAGGCTGCGGTACAGGATTCGCCTGCGCAGGTGCTTTCACCTGCTCCGACTCGGCCACCGCCGGCGACTCGGTCGGCACAGCTGAAGGGACAGCCGCCGCCTGAGCACTGGCATTGTCTTCGACGATCTCGAAACCCTCGGGAATTGATTTAGGTTCCGGGACTTCCACCGGCTCGATTTCGATCTGAGCCACCGGCGGCGTATTGGGCATAGCCGGGGCATCGACAACGACATGGCGCAGGTCGTCTTCGCGAGTGAACAGCATCGGCACGAAGATCACCGCCAGGGCGATCAGCACCAACGCGCCGACCATGCGCTGTTTCAATCCTTTATCAAGCAGTGCCATCTCCCGCTTCCTCCATACGCGTGGCGATCCATTGCAGCGCTTCGGCTACGCAATAGAACGATCCGAATAACAGAATCTCGTCCTGCTCACCGGCTTTTTCGCACTGCGACTCTAGCGCCTGCATGAGCGATGCATGGGTGCTCACCGCGGCCTTGCGCTCAACCAAGGCCGCGTGCAGTTCCGCTGCGGGGCGCGAACGCGGGCTGGCAAGCGGCGCAACCGCCCACTCGCTCACGTGCGGCAGCAGGATATCCAGGATGCCGGCAAGGTCCTTGTCCGCCAGCAAACCGAACACAGCCAGGCGCCGGCCGGTCAATAACTGTTGTTCGAGATAGCTGGCCAGGTAGCTGGCCGCATGGGGGTTGTGCGCGACGTCCAATAACAGAGTGAGCGTGCGCCCGTTCCAGCGAATCGTCCGGCGGTCGAAGCGGCCACTGATGCGGGTTTGCTGTAACGCCTTTGCCAGAGTCTCGGGTTGCCACGGCAAATCCAGCAACGCGTAGACCTGCAGCGCAAGCGCAGCATTCTCCAGCGGCAGCGACAACAGTGGGAGATCATGCAGTTCGCGTGATTGGCCGGCCACATCGACGCCGCGCCAGTGCCAGCCGGCTACCCCGCTCGCAAGATCGTAATCCCGGCCACGGAGATGCAAAGGCACCTCCAGCTTCTCGGCCTGCCTCAGCACCGACACTGGTGGCTCCAGATCACCGCATACGGCCGGAACGGTGCGGCGGAGAATCCCCGCCTTTTCGTAACCGACGCTTTCCCGATCATCGCCCAGCCACTCGGCGTGATCGAGACCGATGTTGGTGATCACCGCCACATCGGCATCGATCAGATTGACAGCGTCCAGTCGCCCGCCAAGGCCGACCTCCAGAACCGCGGCGTCAAGTCCGGCTCGCTGGAAAAGCCATAAAGCCGCCAAGGTACCCATCTCGAAATAGGTAAGTGACGTATTCTCTCGCGCCCGTTCGGCAGCCTCGAAAGCCTCGCAGAGCGAGTCATCATCAACTTCCAGCCCCCCGATGCGCACCCGCTCGTTGTAGCGCAGCAGATGCGGCGATGCGTAGACACCGACACTGAGGCCCTGGGCCTGCAGCAACGAGGCGATGAAGGCGCAACTGGAACCTTTGCCATTGGTCCCGGTGACGGTGATCACCTTTCGTGCGGGACGCCCCAGGCCGAGCCGCTGCGCGACCTCGCGAACCCGCTCGAGCCCCATGTCGATGGCCGAGGGGTGCAGTTGCTCAAGATAACTCAGCCAATCTGCGAGGCCGCGGGCGCTCATGCAGAAGCCGCAACCTGCGCAGGCGCAACGGTCGCCGGCAGTCGCTGCAACTGCGCAAGCAGACGGGAAAGACGGGGTCGTAGCTCGGCACGCGGGATAATAAGATCGATGGCACCGTGATCCAGCAGGAACTCGCTGCGCTGGAAGCCCTCAGGGAGTTTCTCGCGAACGGTCTGCTCGATAACTCGCGGGCCGGCGAAGCCAATCAGGGCTTTCGGCTCCGCGACGATGACGTCACCCAGCATGGCCAAGCTGGCCGAAACACCACCATATACCGGATCGGTCAGTACGGAGATGAAAGGCAGCCCTTCTTCACGCATGCGGGCCAGCACAGCGGACGTTTTTGCCATCTGCATCAGCGAAATCAGCGCTTCTTGCATGCGCGCGCCGCCGGAGGCAGAGAAGCATATCAGAGGGCAACGCAGCTCCAGCGCCACATTGGCGGCTCGCACGAAGCGCTCACCAACGATAGCGCCCATCGAACCGCCCATGAAGGAGAATTCAAAGGCACAGGCGACGACCGGCACCTTGAACAAAGTACCCTGCATCGCGATCAGAGCATCCTTTTCACCAGTCTGTTTCTGCGCAGCAGACAAGCGATCCTTGTACTTCTTGCTGTCCCGAAACTTGAGTCGATCCACTGGCTCCAGGTCGCTGGCAATTTCCTCGCGGCCCTCGGCATCGAGAAAAATGTCCAGCCGGGTACGAGCGTCAATGCGCATGTGATGCTGGCATTTCGGACAAACATCCAGCGTCTTTTCCAGTTCAGGGCGATACAGCACAGCCTCGCAGGAGGGACACTTGTGCCACAGCCCCTCGGGTACCGAGCTCTTCTGTGTCTCGGAACGCATGATCGAAGGGATCAGCTTGTCTACCAACCAGTTGCTCATGCTCTTGTTCTCCAAAGCTTCCATTCGGGCCGCATCAACCTCGCGCCCCGATCAATGTATTGTTGCGGCTCGGCACTCCGCATTCGCTAAAGATGAGGCCCCCACTCTTGCGGGCAAGCCAACTGCCCGGCGCCGGCCGCATCGGCGATTCGTACTGGACGGCAAAGAGCCGCCAAGCGTCACATGACAGAGCGAACTCGTTGAACGAACGCGCGAACTTTTTCGGCGCTCTTGATGCCTTTGCTCAACTCAACGCCACCGCTCACATCAACCGCATAAGGGTGTACCTGCGCGATTGCATCGACCACGTTGTCGCAGGTCAGGCCGCCCGCCAGTATCAAAGGCTTGGGCAAATCGTCAGGAATAAGCGACCAGTCGAAACGGGTTCCCGTCCCGCCGGGAACGCCCGCTACGTAGGTATCGAGTAACAGTGCGCTAGCTCCGGCCGCAGCATATCGTGCTGCCGCGGCGCCAATATCGCGCCCAGGCGAAACACGTAACGCCTTGAACCAAGGTCGATGGAATCCTGCGCAGTCGGCAGGTTCCTCATCGCCGTGGAACTGCAACACATCGAGCGCAACCGCATCCAGAATATGTTCGACCTCGCAGCGACTGGCGTCGACAAAAAGTCCGACCACGGTCAGAAACGGAGATAACGCCTCGACGATTTCACGCGCCCGCCTGATGTCGACCACACGTGGACTGTTGGCATAAAACACCAAACCGATGGCGTCCGCCCCAGCCTCCGCGGCGAGCAACGCGTCCTCAACCCGCGTAATCCCACAAATTTTGCTTCGAACGACCGACAAGTCTTACTACCTTTGCGAAAGACAACGGATGGTAGCAAAAGCCGCGCTACCTGCAAGCCGAAGCCTGCAGAGCGTGACTATAGGCGACCATTCCAGCTTAGCGCCGCAACGCTAGTCATTGCTCGGGAGGGAATCCTGATAATCGGCAAGACCGGAAAGAAAGTGCGGACCGAGATACCGTTGAGGCAGCTCAAACTCTTCTGGATATTCAACCCGCACCAAGTACAGTCCGTAAGGATGAGCCGTGACCCCACCGGTTCGACGTATACGCGTCTGCAATACCTGCTGAGCCCATTCGACCGGGCGCTCGCCCGCTCCGATGGTCATCAGAACACCGGCGAAATTGCGCACCATGTGATGCAGGAAGGCATTGGCACGCACGTCGATCACAATGAATTTGCCATGCTGAAGCAACTGCAGATGATGCACGGTCTTCACAGGCGACTTGGCTTGGCACTGGCGCGCCCGAAAGGCACTGAAATCGTGGGTGCCGACAAACGACTTGGCTGCCTCGCGCATCAATTCGATGTCAAGTGGCCGATGGTTCC
This sequence comes from Pseudomonas sp. FIP_A4, assembly GCF_036701605.1. Taxonomy (NCBI): domain Bacteria; kingdom Pseudomonadati; phylum Pseudomonadota; class Gammaproteobacteria; order Pseudomonadales; family Pseudomonadaceae; genus Pseudomonas; species Pseudomonas sp. FIP_A4. Next base: position 22,607 of record NZ_JAYDXP010000120.1, read on the forward strand.
AGGTAACCTCTTCAGCCATGTGGGCCGGACGAATCTGGTCGTTATAGATAACGTATCGGTATCGGCGCGCCATAGCACTGAAACGAGCATCGAAATGAGCCGGCATCGCCTTTGCCCAAGTTACGCTGATATCACCCGGCAAGTTCATGTTCGCCCCCATGACCCAGGCGTGCATGCTGCGCTCAACCGAAGTATCGAAGTGCACCACCTGCCCGCTCGCATGCACCAGGGCGTCAGTGCGCCCTGCACAGCTCAAGGCAACGGGGTGTCCGCCGGCAACTCTGCTCAACGCGCGCTCAAGCGCTTCCTGGACTGAAGGCACACCCGCACGCTGGCGCTGGAAGCCGCGGTAACGCGACCCTTTGTACTCGACACCCAGTGCAATTCTGGAAACGCCAACGGCAGCCGATTCGGCTGCCGCTTCAGGTACGTCGTGAAGCATCAAGCCAGCTTGGCGAGCATCTCTCTCGCCTCTTGCTGCTGTTGCTCGCTCCCCTCCGAAAGTACCTCGTCGAGAATATCGCGAGCGCCTTCGGCATCGCCCATGTCGATATAAGCGCGGGCAAGATCGAGTTTGGTAGTGGCCTCATCGGTATCCGCGAAGAAGTTGAAATCATCCTCCTCTGCGGCGCTTTCAGGCTCGACACTCAAAAGGTCTGGAGACGCTGTTTTAGTGTCATCCAGACTGCCAGCGGGAATATCAAAATCAACACTATCGTCAGCGGCGCCCTCAACTTGCGACTCGCTCATTGGCTCATGATCAAAAGACAGATCGAAGTCCGCCGACAGCAGCTCCTCATCTACCGTGCCACCGCGATTGGCCGCAACGTCTTCCAGGGAATCGTTCAGATCGAAACTGTAGTTTTCTACCGACGGCTGCCCCCCCTCCACAGAAACGCCTTGCTCTTCAGTTCCGAGATCGAAGGAGAAATCATCCAGCTCATCAGACAGAGAAACTGCTGACGGGGACTTTTCTGTCAAGTCGGCAAAACCATCGTCAGCACCTGCATTCTCTGCCGCGCTGGGCGCCGGCTCATCAACCGAAAGATCATCGAAGTTCAGGGTTTCAGCCTGTGCGGTTTCGCTGATTGGCGTAGCCGGGGTCAGACCGGCCTGATCGCTGTCCAGATCGATATCCAGATCGTCCAAACTCAGGTCGAAGGCGTCGTCCGGATCCTGCCCGGCAGCCCTCGCAGATACCTGCTCCTCGAATTGCAGATCGTCCAGATCGAAATTATCAAGATCGGCATGTGTTGCTACTGCCGCGACGGCTGTGGTGGCGATGGCCGGATACTTGAGCTTGAGCCGTTCGATATCGCTACCGGCACCGCCAATTTCGCGCAACTCCGACTCTTGGCGAGAAAAACCGTCACGATCACCCAGCTCTGCATAAACCTCCATCAGTTTAAGACGCAAATCACTGCGCTGCGGTTCGTCGTTCAGGGCGTTGCGAAGCAGCTCGGCGGCCTGATTGAAACGACCATAGGCAATATAGATATCAGCTTCTGCCAGAGCATCGCCGGTAGAGGCATGCGTCGGAGCAACCGGTTCGGTTTCGACAAACGTAGCAGTGGTGCTCGGGAGCGATGCATCAGAGTCTGAATGCAAATCCTGTAGCGCCCCGGGCTGCAAATTGAAGCTTTCGTTCTCACTCTCCGCGAGGAGTTGCTCTTGAAGCTCGGCTTCCTTCATTGCGTTACGACGGGATAGCGCCATCAGCCCAACCAGCAACAGTAGCAGCGCGCTTCCACCCAGCACACCGAGCAGCATCGGGTTGGCCAGATAGTCGTCAAGCAAACTCGGCTCTTCAGGAGTCGCATCCACAGGATTTGCAGAAGTCGGCTTCGGTGCTGGCGCTGGGGCCGCCGCCGGCTTGGAAGGCTGGGCGCTCTGCGAAGCAGCCGCCGCAGCGCTTGCCGCTGCCTCCTGATCAGTTGTCAGCTCGGCCTTGTTCTCGCTCGCGTGATCTGTTTCATCGCTCTGCGGTTTAGAAGCAGACACGGAATCAGCTTGAACTGCCCGAACATCATCTTGCGACGGACGTTCAGCATTGCTCGTCTCGCCATCGACTGCCAGCTGAGCCTGCAGCTTGGCCAGCTGATCATCCTTAAGCTGCATCAGGCGCTGCAGTTTCTCCAGCTGACCTTGCAGCTCATCCAAGCGCTCTTTCAGATCGACATTTTCGCGCCGACTGGAGTCGAGACTCTCTTGGGTAGTGGCAAGGCGATCACGGAGCGCCTTGCTGTCGCCGCTGGAGCCAGTATCACTGCCAGCGGTGGACTTTCCTGTATCCGGAGCTACAAGCCGCAGGTTATCTCGACTATCACTTTGGGCAGGCGCCTCGCCTGCGTTGGTCCGGCGAGTCGCATCGATCTGTTTCGCCACATCGCGAGGCGCGGTGCGCCCCTGCCGCCAGATCGTATTCTGCTCAGCGACCTGCGCAATGGCCTCGGCCTGAGTGCGGCTGCTGATCTGCTCGGTGTTGGGCAGACGAAGGACTTGGCCACTCTTCATGCGGTTGATGTTGCCACCGATAAAGGCATCTGGATTCAAATCCTGAATCGCGAGCATGGTCTGATGGACCGTGCCAGAGCCAGCGTTTCGCTCGGCAATTTCCCAGAGTGTATCGTGCGAAGAGGTCTTGTACTCGGAGCTGGTCGGCACACGCTCAACCACCTGCCCGGTCGTCGACGCGGATGACGGCGACCTCACCTGACTCGGCGCAGGCGAAACAGTCGGCGTGCGGGCCGGTGCCACCGAGGTGATCGGCAACTGCGGAGCAACAGCAGCTACGGTTTCGGGAGAATAAAGCGGGGGGTCCAGCAACAACGTGTACTCACGCAACAAGCGACCGCTGGGCCATAGAACCTCAACCAGAAAATTGAGATAAGGCTCACGTACCGGCTTGGTCGATGAGACTCGGATGACGCTTTTGCCGTCCGGCCGCAGCACCGGAGTGAATTTCAGATCAGTCAGAAAGTACTGACGATCAATTCCGGCGCGGTTGAACTCCTCAACGGAGGCGAGAGAAGGAACCACCTCGCCCGGAGCGAGCATTTTTGCGTCAAGCAGTTCGATTTCCGCAACCAGTGGTTGATTCAGCGACGATTGCAGCCGGACCTCACCAAGCCCCAGCGCATGGGCCACCTCGGTAGTCAGCGCAGTAGCAGCTGCAATTGCCAGTACCAGATTTCGAACCCGAACCATTGTCTATCCTTTGTTTATCTTTTTCTCGAAGCTTGAGAAAGGGTCTTATGTCACTGCCCGCGCTTTGCAGCGCCCCGATCAGCGATAGGCCGTACTAGCACAACTTAGAAAAGTTCTTCGAATTACCGGTAAGTATCTTTTACAGATGGTGTTTTATCAACAACTTGGCGGACAGCGGGGCATTCCACGCCGCCGCTTTTAGCACGTTATCAGACTCAATCCACAATTTGACCGGCCGCCCCCTCTGCGCGCTGTAGCGCCTCTTCACGCCGAAGCCCCCGGCTCGCTGCCCACCAGCCCCAACGCTCACCGCGCACCGTTCGACGAAGTAACCCACCTGATATTTGGCACTTGCCTACATTCAGCCTGCAGGATGCAGACGAAAAAAAACCGCGGCTGACCGCGGTTTTTAAAAGTGCCTCAACGCTCAAGAAGTATGCGGAGCATCCGACGCAGGGGCTCCGCAGCCCCCCATAGCAATTGATCACCAACGGTGAAGGCCCCGAGGAAATGGGAGCCCATGTTGAGCTTACGCAACCGTCCGACCGGTACGCTCAACGTGCCAGTGACGGCCGCCGGGCTCAGCTCCTGCATGCTGGCCTCTCGATGATTCGGCACCAGCTTGACCCACGGATTGTGCTGGCTGATCAGCCCTTCGATATCCGAAATCGGCACATCCTTGTTCAGCTTGATGGTCAATGCCTGACTGTGGCAGCGCATAGCGCCGATGCGCACGCAGATACCGTCAACCGGAATCGGGTTCTTGAATCGACCAAGGATCTTATTGGTCTCGGCCTGCGCCTTCCACTCCTCACGGCTCTGCCCGTTGGGCAGTTCCTTGTCGATATAGGGAATCAGGCTGCCGGCCAGCGGTACACCAAAGTTATCGACGGGGAACGCTTCACCTCGCTGACTCTCGGCAACCTTGCGGTCGATATCCAGAATGGCGCTCGCCGGATTGGCAAGGTCTTCGGCAACGGCGGCGTTGATGGTTCCCATCTGCTTGATCAGTTCGCGCATGTTCTGAGCGCCAGCGCCGGATGCAGCCTGATAAGTCATGGCGCTCATCCATTCCACGAGCCCCGCCTCGAACAAACCACCGAGGCCCATCAGCATCAGGCTGACAGTGCAGTTACCGCCGATGTAGTTCTTGGTACCGGCATCCAGCTGCTGGTCGATCACGCGGCGGTTCACCGGGTCGAGCACGATAACGGCGTCATCCTGCATACGAAGTGCCGAGGCGGCATCGATCCAGTAGCCTTGCCAACCTGCTTCGCGCAGCTTCGGGAAAACCTCGTTGGTATAGTCACCGCCTTGGCAGGTCAGGATCACGTCCAGCGCCTTCAGCTCATCGATACTGTAGGCATCCTTCAGCGGAGCGGTTTCCTTGCCGATGGCCGGCCCCTGGCCGCCAACGTTCGAGGTGGTGAAGAACACCGGCTCGATCAGATCGAAATCCCGCTCTTCCAGCATCCGCTGCATGAGCACGGAACCGACCATCCCGCGCCAACCGATCAGACCTACACGTTTCATCGCAACTACACCTATAGAAAAAGTGGCCCGCACATATAGAAAGGCGGGCGAAGAGCTTACAACTTCGCGAGCGCCGCGACTACCGCATCACCCATTGCCTGAGTACCTACCTTCGTGCAGCCCTCAGACCAGATATCGCCGGTACGCAGCCCCTGGTCGAGCACATCACTGACCGCCCGCTCGATGGCGTCCGCCGCAGTGACCTGATTGAAGCTGTAACGCAGCATCATCGAAACCGAGAGAATGGTTGCCAACGGGTTGGCAATGCCCTTGCCGGCGATATCCGGCGCTGAGCCGTGGCAGGGCTCGTACATGCCCTTGTTGCTAGCATCCAGCGAGGCGGATGGCAGCATGCCGATGGAGCCGGTGAGCATGGAAGCCTCGTCGGACAGGATGTCGCCGAACATGTTGTCGGTAACGATCACGTCGAACTGCTTGGGTGCGCGCACCAGTTGCATGGCGGCGTTATCGACGTACATGTGCGACAGCTCGACCTCGGGGTAATCCTTGGCCACTTCCTCGACCACCGCGCGCCACAGCTGGCTAGAAGCCAGTACGTTGGCCTTGTCCACCGAGCAGAGCTTCTTGTTGCGCAACATCGCCATATCGAAACCAACCTTGGCGATGCGGCGGACCTCGCTTTCGCTGTACGGCAGGGTGTCGTAGGCCATGCGCTCACCATTCTCGAGCACCTTGCTCTCGCGCGGCTGACCGAAATAGATGCCGCCAGTCAGCTCACGCACGATGAGGATGTCCAGACCCGCGACGATCTCCGGCTTCAGGGTCGAGGCATCGGCCAGTTGCGGATATAGCAGCGCCGGGCGCAGGTTGCCGAACAGGCCCAGCTGCGAACGGATCTTCAGCAGGCCGCGCTCGGGGCGAATGGCTGGATCGATGGTGTCCCACTTCGGGCCACCCACGGCACCCAGCAGGATGGCGTCCGCCTTGCGGGCACGCTCCAGGGTTTCGTCGGCCAGTGGTACGCCATACTTGTCGACCGCGGCGCCGCCCAGCTCGTCGTAACTCAGCTCGAAGCCGAGCTGGAACTTGTCGTTGGCCAGCTGCAGTACCTTGACGGCTTCCGCCATGATTTCCGGACCGATACCGTCACCCGGAAGAACCAGAATCTGCTTGCTCATTGTTTCCTCGATTTTTCGTGGGGCGGTTGATTACCTCATCCGCCGAAATCCTGCGAAACGAGGTGAATGACAGATCACCCACCTTCCCGCTTCATATCATTTGATCGCGCCGAACAGCCAAGGCTGACTCGTGCGGTGCTTTTCCTCGAACGCGCGAATCGCGTCGGCGTCCTGCAAGGTCAGGCCAATATCGTCCAGACCGTTGAGCAGGCAATGCTTGCGGAAGGCGTCGATCTCGAAGCGATACTGCACGCCATCCGGGCGCGTCACGGTTTGGGCCTGCAGATCGACGGTGAGTTGATAGCCCTCGATGGCCTCGGCCTGTTGGAACAGCGCATCGACCTCCTCTTCTTTCAGCACGATCGGCAGCAGGCCGTTCTTGAAACTGTTGTTGAAGAAGATATCGGCGAAGCTCGGCGCGATGATGGCGCGAAAACCGTACTCATCCAGCGCCCACGGAGCATGCTCTCGGGACGAGCCGCAGCCGAAGTTCTCGCGCGCCAGCAGCACACTGGCGCCTTGGAAGCGCGGGAAGTTCAGCACGAACTCCTTGTTCAGCGGGCGGTTGGAACAGTCCTGGTTCGGCTGACCGACATCCAGATAGCGCCACTCGTCGAACAAGTTAGGACCGAAGCCGGTACGCTTGATCGACTTAAGGAATTGCTTGGGAATGATCTGGTCGGTATCGACGTTGGCGCGATCCAGCGGGCAGACCAGGCCGGTGTGTTGGGTAAAGGCTTTCATGCTGTTGCTCCTCAGGCCTGGATCAGTTCGCGAACATCGATGAAACGACCGGTTACCGCGGCGGCGGCGGCCATGGCCGGGCTCACCAGATGAGTACGACCACCGGCACCCTGACGCCCTTCGAAGTTGCGGTTGGAGGTCGACGCGCAATGCTCGCCGCTGCCCAGCTTGTCCGGGTTCATCGCCAGACACATGGAGCAGCCCGGCTCACGCCATTCGAAGCCGGCCTCGATGAAAATCTTGTCCAGCCCCTCGGCCTCGGCCTGCTGCTTGACCAGACCGGAACCCGGCACCACCAGCGCCTGCTTGACGTTCGCCGCGACCTTGCGGCCCTTGGCTACCTCGGCGGCAGCACGCAGATCTTCGATGCGCGAATTGGTGCACGAACCGATGAACACGCGATCGAGCTTGATTTCGGTGATCGGCTGGTTGGCGCTAAGGCCCATGTACTTCAGAGCCCGCACGATGGAATCGCGCTTCACCGGATCGCTTTCGGCGGCCGGGTCTGGCACGCGCTGATCGACCGCCAGCACCATTTCCGGCGAGGTGCCCCAGCTGACCTGAGGCTTGATGTCCTCTGCCTTCAACTCGACGATGGTGTCGAATACCGCGTCCTCATCGGACACCAGGTCTTTCCAGACTTCGACCGCTTTTTCCCAATCCGCCCCCTTCGGTGCATAGGGCCGCCCTTCTACATAGGCGACGGTCTTCTCATCGCAGGCGACCATCCCCACACGGGCGCCAGCCTCGATGGCCATGTTGCAGAGGGTCATGCGGCCCTCCATCGACAGGTCGCGAATGGCACTGCCGGCAAACTCCAGGGCATGACCATTGCCACCGGCGGTACCGATCTTGCCGATCACCGCGAGCACGATGTCCTTGGCACTGACGCCAAACGGCAGTTTGCCTTCGACGCGCACCTGCATGTTCTTCATCTTCTTGGCGACCAGGCACTGAGTGGCCAGCACGTGCTCGACTTCCGAAGTGCCGATACCGTGCGCCAAGGCACCGAAGGCGCCGTGGGTGGAAGTATGCGAGTCGCCGCAGACCACGGTCATGCCGGGCAGAGTGGCGCCCTGCTCCGGGCCGATGACGTGGACGATGCCCTGACGTACGTCGTTCATCTTGAATTCGAGGATGCCGAAGTCGTCGCAGTTCTCGTCCAGTGTCTGCACCTGAATGCGCGAGACCTCGTCGGCGATCGCTTCCAGGCCGCCCTGGCGCTCACCCTTGGTCGTCGGCACGTTATGGTCCGGCGTCGCGATATTGGCGTCGATGCGCCACGGCTTGCGGCCGGCAAGGCGCAGCCCTTCAAAGGCCTGAGGCGAAGTCACTTCGTGCAGGATGTGACGATCGATATAGATCAGCGACGAACCATCGTCGCGCCGCTTCACCTCGTGCATCTCCCAAAGCTTGTCGTAGAGCGTTTTGCCGGCCATCGGAGTTTTCCTCATCTGCTTTCTATGCGGGGCGAATAGCCCTTGCGCTTATGGGGCGATCCTAGGGGCTTGATTTGAATTACTCAAATTCATATTTTTTATCCAAAGCATTCCCTACAGGAATCGCACAGGCCGCTGGTTAGCACCCAACTGCCCCGCTCGTGGCACCACTCAACGATTCGGAAGCCCCATGGACCTTGCCAACCTCAATGCCTTTATTGCAGTCGCCGAAACCGGCAGCTTCTCCCTGGCTGCCGAGCGCCTGCATCTGACGCAACCGGCCGTCAGCAAGCGGATCGCCGCACTGGAAGGGCAACTCGATGTGCGCCTGTTCGATCGGCTGGGTCGCGAAATCGGGCTTACCGAGGCCGGCCGCGCGTTGCAGCCACGTGCTTACCAGATTCTCAACGTTCTGGAGGACACCCGCCGCGCCCTGACCAATCTCAACGGCGACATCGGCGGGCGGCTGTCACTCGCCACCAGCCATCACATCGGCCTGCATCGCCTGCCGCCGCTGCTGCGCGCGTTCACCCGGGCCCACCCGCAAGTGAACCTGGACATTCGCTTTCTCGATTCGGAGATCGCCTACGACGAGGTCCTGCATGGGCGTGCCGAACTGGCGGTCATCACCCTGGCGCCGCAGACGGCCGAGCCGGTGAAGGCAGTGAAGGTTTGGGACGACCCGCTCGACTTCGTCGTCGCGCCCGAACATCCGCTGGCACGCCGGCCCACGATCACACTGGCGGATATCTCCAGCCATCCCGCGGTATTTCCCGGCGGCAACACCTTCACTCATCACATCGCGCACCGCCTGTTCGAACGCGAAGGACTGACGCCCAACATCACCATGAGTACCAACTATATGGAAACGATCAAGATGATGGTTTCCATCGGCATCGCCTGGAGCGTTCTGCCTCGCAGCATGCTCGACGAGCAGGTGGTGCGCCTGGATCTACCAGGCATTCAGTTGACGCGCCAGCTAGGCTATATCCGGCACACCGAGCGAACGCTATCCAATGCCGCAAGGGCGTTCATGGCCCTGCTCGATAGCGTGGCGGGTACCGCCGGACGCAAGGCAAACGATCAATAAAGAGGCCCGCCATGTCCAAGGTCATGCTGATCACCGGCGCCAGCCGTGGCATCGGCGCCGCCACCGCGCAACTGGCGGCAGAACAGGGCTATGCCCTGTGCCTGAATTATCACCATCGGGAAGATGCCGCGCGCCAGGTATTGCACGAGGCCCAGCGGCTCGGCGTACAAGGCATCGCGGTACAGGCCGATGTCTCTCGCGAAGATGAAGTGCTCGACCTGTTCACCGCGCTTGACAGGGAATTCGGCCGCCTCGACGTACTGGTCAACAACGCCGGCATGCTGGAGCGACAGATGCGCCTGGAGCAAATGGATGCGGCACGCTGGAGCCGCGTGCTTGGCACCAATGTGATCGGCAGCTTTCTCTGCGCCCGCGAGGCGATCAAACGGATGTCGACCCGCCACGGCGGGCATGGCGGCGCGATCATCAATCTTTCCTCGGCAGCCGCGCGTCTCGGCGCCCCGGGCGAGTACATCGACTATGCGGCAGCCAAGGGCGCCATTGACAGCATGACGCTGGGACTGGCCAAGGAAGTGGGCGCCGAAGGTATTCGCGTCAATGCCGTGCGCCCCGGCGTTATCCATACTGACATCCACGCCAGCGGCGGCGAGCCGGACCGGATCGAGCGGGTCAGGACAAGCGTACCGCTCGGACGCGGTGGTGACGCGCGTGAGGTCGCCGAAGCCATCCTCTGGCTCGCCAGTGACGGCGCCAGCTATACCAGCGGCGCATTGCTGGACGTCAGCGGCGGACGGTGAGCGCCCTACGCCAGGGCGCGCTGACGGATGGCCTGGGTATCCACGCCAAGCAACGCATCGATCCGCTCGCAGTCGTTCTCCCGACGAAGCTCGGCGAACAATGTCGACGCCTGCGGATAATTGCGCGTCAGCAATGCAAGCCATTGCTTGAGTCGGCCAGGCGCGTAGCGCGGTGCGATCTTGCCGCGGGCCTGGCGCCAGAAATCGGCCAGCATGGGCTTGAAGGCGTCCCAGCTCATCTCAGCCAGCGCCTGCCCCTGCCTCGCCGCCGCGATCTGACGGGCCAGATCGGGACGCGAAACTAGCCCGCGCCCGAGCATCACATCCTCGACGCCACTGACCTCGCGGCAGCGGCGCCAGTCAGCCACCGACCAGATCTCGCCATTGGCGTACACCGGCACATCCACCACATCACGCACCCTAGCTACCCATTCCCAATGCGCCGGGGGCTTATAGCCGTCCAGCTTGGTGCGCGCATGCACCACCAACTGCTGCGCGCCGCCAGCAGTCAATGCACGCGCGCAATCGAGGGCGCCATCCGGACTGTCGAAGCCCAGGCGCATCTTCGCGGTCACCGGAATATGCGCCGGAACGCTGCGGCGCACCTCGCAGACAATGGCGTGCAGCAGCTCTGGTTCCTTGAGCAGCACGGCGCCGCCGCGCGATTTGTTGACCGTTCGCGCCGGGCAGCCGAAGTTCAGGTCAATGGCCGGCGCTCCCAGCGTGCAGGCATAGGCGGCATTGTCCGCCAGGCAGGCCGGATCGGAGCCCAGCAGCTGCACCCGCACTGGCGTACCGGCACGCGTCACCGCACCCTCGGTCAGCTCCGGTGCTAGTTTGCGGAAGCTGCTCTGCGGCAGAAGGCGGTCCGAGACGCGAATGAACTCGGTCACGCACCAGTCGACGCCACCCGCCCGGGTCAAAACATCGCGCAGGATCTCATCGACCAGTCCTTCCATCGGTGCAAGAGCGATCTGCATGTTGCGACGTCTCGTGAAAAAGGGACGGCATTGTACGGAGATCGGCCGCACCGATGAATGCCGAGCGAAGCCTGTTCCTGGCGTCCTCGAGGCAACGCACCCGATCAATCGTCGAACTTGTCTCGCAGCTCTCGTCGGTGGTGGACCATATCGGTCTCATTGCCCCCATGACCGGGTTCGCCGGCATTGCGCTCAAGCGGTACCGCCAAGCGTTTCGACGCCTCATCCGGGGCCTTGTCCGCTTCCGACCATCCCTTAACGACGGTTTCGGTTTCTCGCGCGCCGTCGTCGGTAGTTCCACGCTCCGGCGACACGCCGTCCGATTGCGCGGTTGCAGCGCTCGCCCACCACACAACCCCGAACGCGAGCAGAAGATGAACACGCATGGCTGTCTCCTCCTTTATTCCCCTGCAGTTTAGGCCGTACGTGCCGCACAGGCGTTCCGGCCGGTCTGGAACCGCTTCGGGCACACAAGGTCCACTGCATAGCCACAGGACGAGACTCACAGCACAGGATGCGCTACATGATGACGCCCGCCTTCACCCTTATGTTGATGCTCTTCGGCTGGTTCCTGGTCGCGCTGGCGCTGCTATGGGGCATGATGCGGATCGCCCGTCGCCACCATCGTCCACGCGTACGCCACCGCAATCGCTCGGCGGCGAAGATATTCAGCCTGCCGATGCCGCTCAGAAAAATTTTCTAATCAGGTCGTGACAATCACGACAGAACCTGTAGAATTCGCGCCGCGGGATGGAGCAGTCTGGTAGCTCGTCGGGCTCATAACCCGAAGGTCGTCGGTTCAAATCCGGCTCCCGCAACCAATTCAAAAGGCCACTCATCGAGTGGCCTTTTTTGTTTATCTGTACAGCGCGCTGCGAAGCTAACTCGCTGATAAAAAAGCTAATTTTTCAAGAAATAGCTTGACAGCCGACGCTCAATGCGTAGAATTCACGGCGCGGGATGGAGCAGTCTGGTAGCTCGTCGGGCTCATAACCCGAAGGTCGTCGGTTCAAATCCGGCTCCCGCAACCAATTCAAAAAGGCCACTCATCGAGTGGCCTTTTTCGTTTCTGCGCTCATTGTGTGAAGCGTCTTAGGCACGAGCCGTTATCCCTCCTCGCCCCGCCTGCCGGCCTCTGCGGCGGCTTATCGCACGAAATGAAAGCAACTCTCATTTCTCAAACACTTATTCCAGATAGCATTTAAAAAAGAGCGCTTATTTCCATAGGCGTTCGCTTAGTAAAGCACTCAACTATTAGCAACAATTGAAATATAGACAAGAGAATCGCAATCCACCCAAGGATTGATTCTTGCAGGAACCGTCAAAATAAATTTTCTTTACCTTTCAGCAGGTTATACGAGCCGACTCAGCTGGCTTCGCCAAGCAACAAAAAAACGTCTCCGCGAGCTTGACTTCGATCACAGTTTGACGGATATCTATTGCCGAACGGAGTAGTGCGCTGCGAGCAGTTAAGATCATCGGGAGCGATCAAGTTCAGCAGCTGAGTTATACCGCCAGCGAAGCCCCGAAAAATTGTCAGTTCAAGAACCGCAAAGAGAGGTAAGTGCGGTAGCTTTGCCCAAATAAAAGTTATTGGGCAGTTAACGGCTTTGCAGTGCGGAATCTGAGTCAAGACGGTAAAAGATCACTGAACGGCGAAACGGTCTGAAACGCCGGTGGGCGGTAGCATTGCCGGATGCCCACACAGACTCCAGAAGCCAAAACTCATATATACGCCAGCTAGGCGAAAGTGCGAAAGACACACTCGTTTCTCTCTGTAATGTGAATCGCCCTGGCTCAAGGCGGAAAACTCACCGTCAGATAAAAAAGTTCATGTAAAGACAATCTTCATATTTCCCTCTTTTCTGCGGGAGAAACTTGTGCGCGCCCAAACTAGCAACTTAGACAATAGTTCCACCGCTCTTATTGCCAACGCAATAAACAAAGACGGTTACGCCTGCATTCCCGATTTCCTCAGCAGATCGCAGCTTGAAGAACTTCGCGAGCAGCTTTCCATTGAGGCCGAGCGACATGAAGGCAACTACTTCGCGTATCACGGCGACAATGCGCTGGCGGGAAGTCCGCTCGTTGCGCTGAAGGCGTCGCCTGATTTCCAGAAGATGCTCGCCGATGTTTATCGACAGGCGGTCGGTAACAGCGCGCCGAGTTCTGAAATATTCCCCGTATTGCGCTGCGTTCAGGGAGGCAGCGGACGGCGCGAGTCCAACTGCTTTCACTTCGATGCCAGTCTGGTGACCGCCCTGCTCCCTATCGAAATCCCCCAACAGGGCAAGCCGAACGAGCGCGGCGATCTGTTGCTATTCGCCAATCGGCGCCGTGTTCGCCCCAGTGTGCTGCTCAATGTGCTGGAGAAGGCGCTGGTGCAGAACGCCTTCACACGCAAGCTGATCAGCCTCGGCATACGGCTGCATTTGCTTCGGCCGCAGCGTCTGCGTCTGGTGCCCGGCAACCTCTATCTGTTCTGGGGCTATCGCTCACTGCACGCCAATGAGCCCTGCAACCCGGCCTATCGCCGTGCCACGGCGATCTTCCACTACGGCGATCCGCATGCCGGCAGCCTGCTGACCAGCCTGATCCTGACGGTCAACCAGCACCGTGCACGTCGCGCCAGCCAGATAAGCGACCAGCACGCCGTCTGACTGCCCTCCCCTTGCCGGCCAGAAACCGGAGAAGGGCCCCATGGCCCGATAAGGAAATCGACATGATCAACGTGACCAAGTCTTACCTGGGCAACAAAGACAAGTTCATAGCCTACGTCGACCGCATCTACGACACGGGCTGGCTGACCAACCAGGGCCCGTTGGTGATGGCGCTGGAACAGCGGTTGCAGGAATACCTGGGTGTGAGGAACATCATTCTCACCAACAACGGCACCATCGCCCTGCAGATCGCCTACCGCGCCCTGGGGCTCACCGGCAGCGCGATCACCACGCCGTTCAGCTTCGTGGCCACGACCAGCTCCCTGCAATGGGAAGGCATCCGGCCGATCTTTGCCGACATCGACGAAGCCACATGGAACATCGATCCCGAGCGGATCGAAGCGTGCATCGCCCCCGATACCAGCGCCATCGTTGCCACCCATGTGTTCGGCAATCCCTGCGCGGTCGAACACATCCAGCGCATCGCGAACCGGCACAACCTCAAGGTTGTGTACGACGGTGCCCACGCGTTCGGCGTGCGTCACGGCGGCCAGTCGGTGTTCAACTGGGGCGACATCAGCACCCTGAGTTTTCATGCCACCAAGCTGTTTCACACCATCGAGGGTGGCGCGATCGTCACCAACGATGATGCGCTGGCCGCACGGATTCGCCTGCTGTGCAACTTCGGCATTGTCGATACCGACATCATTCAGGGCATCGGCATCAACGCCAAGCTCAACGAATTCTCCGCGGCGATGGGGCTGTGCATCCTCGACGACATCGAGGACATCCTCGATCAGCGTGCCCAGATCGGCCAACGCTACGAGCGCGAACTGGGTGGCTATTTCGACCTGCAGGCGCCGCAACCGGGCAGCCAGCGCAACTACAGCTACTTTCCCGTTGCGCTGGCGAACGAACTGCAGCTACTGCGCAGCCGTGAGCAGCTGAACGACAACGGCATCAATCCGCGGCGCTATTTCTACCCCTCGCTGGACACCTTGGAATACCTGCAGCCGCAGGCACCGCAGCCGCGCTCGCGCGCGCTCAGTCGCCGCGTGCTTTGCCTGCCGATCTACCCAGGCTTACCGCCCAAGGTGCAGAGCCGCGTCATTCATACCCTGATTCATGAATCGATTCATAGCGAACAGGCCAGCCGCGCGCTGTTCAACCCGCTGGTCCGGGCTCTCGACCTGGTACAGCCGCAGCTCACCGGCGCCACCTGCAAGCGTATTTCCTGATTCGAATGGACGCACCTATCACCATGCCTGACCCGAAACGGCTTTCGGTACTGCGCAACACCGGCCTGAACTACCTTGGCCAGGCTTACGCCTTGCTGGTCGGTATCGTCATCCTGCCGTTCTACCTCAGCCACCTGGGCGCCGAAGCGTATGGACTGATCGGCTTCTTCGCGGTACTGCAGGCCTGGCTACAACTGCTCGATGCCGGCCTGTCGCCCTCGCTGGTGCGGCAGATCGCCCATTACCGAGGGCAGGCCACGGATTTTGCCCGGCTGAGCGAACCGGGCCGCCTGCTGCGCTCGTTCGAGATCATCTTCGTCCCCATCGCCCTGCTGACGTGGGCCAGCATCCACGCCGCCAGCGGCTGGATTGCCGAACACTGGCTGCAGTCCCACGAACTCAGTGGCGCCACACTCGCCCAGTGCATCAGCCTGATGGGCGTGCTGGTCGGCCTGCGGCTATACGCGACGCTGTACAAGAGCGGCCTGCAGGGGCTGGAACTGCACGGCTGGCTGAACGGCGCGAACATGCTGATCGCCACCCTGCGCTACTTCGGCGGGCTGTTTCTGGTCGCCTTCGTGACACAGGACCCGCGGGACTTCTTCGTCTTCCAGGTCGCGGTCGCGCTGATCGAAACTCTGCTGATGGCCTCGCGCGCCTATGCGCTGATGCCCAATCCGCATCTGTTCACCGGTTTCGACTGGACGGTGGTCCGGCCGGTACTGCCCTTCGCGGCGGGGATGACGCTCACCTCGGTGCTGTGGATCGTCCTCACGCAGCTGGACAAGGTGCTGCTCTCCAAGGTGCTGCTGCTCAAGGAGTACGGCTATTACTCGCTGGTCGCGCTGATCGCCACCGGGTTGCTCACCCTGACCAACCCGCTGGTGCAGACACTGCTGCCGCGCATGACCATGCTTACCGCCGAAGGGCGGATCGCCGACATGCGCGCGCTGTACCTCAACGCCAGCCGCTTCGTCTGCAGCGTGCTGTTCCCGCTGGCGGCGGTGATTGCCTTCCACTCGCGCGAGCTGATTTTCGCCTGGACCGGCGATGCGCAGGCCGCGGCGTGGAGCGAGCCGATCCTCGCCTGGTACGTGCTGGGCAGCGCGATCCTGGCGGTAGGTGCCTTCCAGTTCTACCTGCAGTACGCCTTCGGCGAGCTGCGCCTGCACATCTGGTTCAGCGTCGTATCCACGGCGATCAGCATTCCGCTGGTGGTCTGGGCCGTGCTGCAGCATGGCGCGCTCGGTGCGGCACTGGCGTGGTTCGGCCTGCGGTTGATCACCTTCGTCATCTGGCCGCCGCTGGTACACCGGCGCTTCGTTCCGGGTCTGCACGGCATCTGGCTGAAAGACCTGGTTCGTATCACCGCCATGACCGTTCTCGGCCTGCTGGTCGGCGAGCCGCTGTTCGACGCCATCGCCAGCGACGAGCGCATCGACATCCTGCTGGGGCTGGCCAGCAGCGGCCTGATCTGCCTGGTCCTGGTCGCCGCCAGCTCCCGGCCGCTGGTTCTCAAACTCTACGTGTTGATCACCAAACCGAGCCTGTGACATGGAATTGAAGAGCGAATACGCCATCAGGTCGCGCTGGCAAGGCCGCACCGAGCCGACGCTGAGCATCATCTGCCTGACCTACAACCACGCTCCCTTTATCAGGAAGACCCTGGAGAGTTTTCTCCAGCAAGAAACGGATTTCCCTTTTGAAGTGATCGTGCATGACGACGCCTCCACCGATGCGACCGCCGCGATCATCGCCGAGTACGCCGCGCGCTACCCGGGCATCGTCAAGCCGATCTACCAGCAGCAGAACCAGTTCAGCCTCGGCGTACCGTTCAGCACGCGGCTGTTCGCCCGTGCGGCGGGTCGCTACATCGCCTACTGCGAGGGCGACGACTACTGGACCGATCCGCGCAAGCTGCAGATCCAGGTGGATTTTCTCGAACGCCACCACGACTACGTGCTGACCTACCACGACGCCTTCATGTTCAACAGCCAGGGCGTCATCCGCAGCCCGCAGTTCACCGGCAAGTTGCGCCAGGACGCCAGCGCACGCGAGCTGATGCAGGGCCGGCCGTTCTCCACGCTGACTGTGTGCTTTCGCAACCTGCTGCAGGAGCTGCCACCCGAACTGCTCGGCGTGGAAGTGCTGGACATCTGCTGGTGGTCGCTGCTCGGTGCCCACGGCAAAGGCAAGTTCATCGACGAGATCAAGCCGGCGGCCTACCGCGTTCACGAAGGCGGCATTTTCTCCATGCGCCCCAGCCGGCAGCGCATCCAGATGACCCTGCACGCCCATTACTGCCTGGCCCGTTACTACCAGCGCATCGGCAAACGCGAGCTGTACGAGTACTTCCTCGGCCAGGTCGCCAGCGAGTGCCTCGCGCTTCTCTCGCCGCTGAGCAAGCTGCAGGCGCTTTGTGGTGTTGCCCAGAACCTCGCACTCAACCTGTTGCGGCGCCTGGCCCCGCGACCGGCCAAAGGCTGAGTTACAAAACCCTGTTTCACTGCACCATCAGGATGGATCCCCAATGACTGCACTGACCCGCTCCTCGCTGGAATACGACACGGACAGCCGTATCGATCTGGCCGGTATTCTGCGTACCGCCTACGACCACAAGGGACTGATCGCCAGCATCACCGGGCTGTTCGCCGCCCTGGGCATCGCCTACGCCGTAGT
This sequence comes from Pseudomonas sp. FIP_A4, assembly GCF_036701605.1. Classification (NCBI taxonomy): domain Bacteria; kingdom Pseudomonadati; phylum Pseudomonadota; class Gammaproteobacteria; order Pseudomonadales; family Pseudomonadaceae; genus Pseudomonas; species Pseudomonas sp. FIP_A4. The sequence goes on from NZ_JAYDXP010000120.1 coordinate 40,074, forward strand.
CGCCACGCCGATCTACGAAGCCACCGCGATGATCCAGATCGAGCCGAAGAAGACCGGTATCACCGGCGTGCCGGAGGTCGTGCCCCGGCCGGATTCGGTATCCCAGGCCGTCACCGAGATTTCCCTGCTCAAGTCGCGCGCCGTGCTGGGCAAGACGGTGGAAAACCTCAAGCTCTACATCACCGCCAAGCCCAAGCGGCTGCCGCTGCTGGGCGGCTACCTCGCGCGGCAGCACGACCCGGCCGTCGACGGTCCACTGGCCGCCCCGCTGTTCGGCCTCGCCAGCCTTGCCTGGGGCGGCGAGAAGATCGAGGTGTTCCAGCTCGACGTACCGCCGGCCTACCTGGGCGAAAAGCTCACCCTCGTCGCCGAGAACGACGGTGGCTATCGGCTGCTGGATGAAGAACAAACCCTGCTGCTGCGCGGCGAAGTGGGCCAGGCCGTAGCCAGCCGTGGCTTCAAGGTCCAGATCAGCGAACTGCTGGCGCGTCCCGGCACCGAGTTCGAGCTGGTGCGCAGCCGCGCGCAGACCACCGCACTGGATTACCAGGACCGACTCAAGGTCGGCGAAGCCGGCAAAGACTCGGGGATCATCTACCTGTCGCTGGAAGACGCCGACGCGCAACAGGCCACCGCCGTGCTCGACGAAATCGGCCGCCTCTATGTACGCCAGAACGTCGAACGCAGCTCGGCCGAGGCCGCGCAGCGTCTGGAGTTTCTGCGTTCGCAGCTGCCGCTGGTGCGCAAGGAGCTGGAAAAGGCGGAGGCTGCGCTCAATGCCTACCAGACCAGCGCCAAGTCGGTGGACATCAGCATCGAGACCGAATCGGTGCTCGAGCAGATCGTCGAGCTGGAAAAACTGCTCTCCGAGCACAACCTCAAACGCGTCGAGTACAACCGGCTGTACACCCGCGAACACCCGATCTACCAGACGCTGATGAAACAGATCGGCCAGTTGCAGACGCAGAAGGAGCAGCTGCTGAAGAAGGTCGATGCGTTGCCGGAAACCCAGCAGGAGCTGCTGCGGTTGAAGCGTGACATGGAAGTCACCACCGAAACCTACACGCTGCTGATGAACCAGGCCCAGGAGCAGGACGTCCTGCGCGCCGGCACCATCGGCAACGTGCGCATCATCGACGATGCCTACACCACCACCGAGAAGCCGGCCAAGCCAATCCGCCCGCTGATCGTCGGCATCGCCATCTTTCTCGGACTGCTGGCCTCGGCGCTGGTCATCCTGCTGCGCCAGGCCTTCTATCGCGGCGTGGAAAGCCCCGACGTGATCGAGAAGCTCGGCATTCCGGTGTATGCCGCCACGCCGTTCTCCAGCCGTCAGGAGCAACTGCAAAAAGCACACAAGGCGAACGACGGTCTGGCCCGGCTGCTCAGCCTCATCGACCCGGCCGATCTGGCAGTCGAGTCCATGCGTAGCCTGCGTACCAGCCTCAAGTTCGCCACCCTCGAGGCGCGCAACCGGGTGCTGATGATCACCAGCCCGACGCCGGGCGTCGGCAAGTCGTTCGTCTCCAGCAACCTGGCGGCGGTCATCGCCCAGAGCGGCCAGCGCGTGCTGCTGATCGACGCCGACATGCGCCGCGGTTACCTGCATCGCGTGCTGGGCCTCACACCGCGCCACGGTCTGTCCGACGCACTCGCCGGCGGGCTGCCGCTGAACGAGGTGACCCGGCGCACCGCGCAGAAGAATCTGGATTTCATCGCCAGCGGTTGCAACGCGCCCAATCCGTCCGAACTGCTGATGCACGACAACTTTGCCCGGCTGCTCAAGGAAGCCGAGCAGCACTATGACTTCGTCATCGTCGACACCCCGCCGGTGCTGGCCGTGACCGATGCCGTGCTGGTCGCCCAGCAGGCCGGCACCAGCCTGCTGGTGACGCGTTTCGGCGTCAGCAGCGCCGCACAGATCGAGGCCGCCAAGCGCCGCCTGATGCACAACGGCGTGCTGCTCAAGGGCGCGATCCTCAACGGCATACGCCGCCGTGCCTCCAACTCGGCGTACGACACCGGCGCCTACGGTTACTACAGCTATCCCCAGAAAGCCTGACAACGCACAAGGAGAAGCGCCGTGCTCCGCACCATCGCCATGATGCAACCGTACCTGTTTCCGTACCTGGGCTACTTTCAACTGATCAACGTCAGTGACGTGTTCGTACTGGGCGACGACCTGCAGTACGAAAAGGGCTCATGGATGAATCGCAACCGGATTCTGGGTGACGGCCAGCCGAAGCTGATCACCTTTCCCCTGAAGAAGGGCCACCAGTACGACCGCATCAACGAGCGCTGGCTGAGTGACGACTTCGACCAGCAGGCCCAGACCCTGCTGCGCAAGATCGAGCACGCCTACGCCAAGGCACCGCAGCGCGATCAGGTGATGCCGCTGCTGCGCGAGATTCTCGAATACCCGGAGCGCAACCTGGCGCTGTTCACCGAGTACTCGCTGCGCCGCCTGTGCCAGTACATGGGCATCACCACGCCGATTTTCCGCGGCTCGGACCTGTGCCTGCCGCCGGTGATGGACAAGCAGGACCGCGTCATCCAGATCGCCCGGCGCATGGACGGCGAGCTGTACCTCAACCCCATCGGTGGCATCGCCCTGTACTGCCCTGCCCGCTTCCGCGCCGAAGGCCTGCTGTTGCGCTTCCTGCGTATGGACGACGACCTGAGCTATCCGCAGTTGAACCATCCCTTCGTGCCGGCGCTGTCGATCATCGATGTGCTGATGTTCAACGACCGCGAAACGCTCAAGGACATGCTCAACCGCTTCGGCGTGATCGAAGGCCGCGAGACAAGGCCAACGCTGCACCTGGCATGACCCTCATTCCGGCCAGGCTGGCCGATCCACACCGGGAAGGACCTCACATGACACCGCTCCACACACCGCGCTGGTATCTCATCCAGACCAAGCCACGCCAGGAATCGCGCGCCGAAGAACACCTGCTGCGTCAGCACTACGAGTGCTACCGCCCGCTGCGCAACACCACCAGCGGCAAGCAGCCGGCGCGCCACGCCGAGCCGCTGTTCCCCGGCTACCTGTTCATTCGCCTCGACCCCGCCAAGGACAACTGGTACCCGATCCGCTCCACACGCGGCGTCAGCCGGGTCGTCAGCTTCGGCGGCCACCCGATTCCGGTGCAGGACGAGCTGATCGAGCAGTTGCGCCAGCGCCTTGCCGTGCCGGCGATGGTCGCGGCGCCGTTCAGCCCTGGCGAGCGGGTGCAGATCAGCGGCGGGGGGCTGCGCGAGCTGGAGGCGATCTTCGTCGCCAGCGACGGCGAGCAGCGCTCGATCATCCTGCTCAACCTGCTGCACCGGCAGCAAAAGATCACGGTGCCGAACCACTACCTGCAGTGCTTTGCATGAACGGCCGGATTGTCCGGCATCAGCGAGTCTCGAACCGATGAAGATCCTTTTTCTCAACGCCTTCTATCCGCCACACATCGGCGGCGGCGCCGAAGTGGTGCTGCGCCAGCTGGCCGAAGGTCTGCAACGGCGCGGTTGCGACGTGGCCGTGCTGGCAACCGGACCGGATGCCGGCCTGCAGCAGCAGGTGCAGCAGAACGTGCGGGTCTACCGTGCGGGTCTGCACAACCTCTACTGGCACTACACCCAGCAGCGTCCCGGCCGCCTCGCGCGCATGGGCTGGCACCTGCTCGACCGCTACAACCAGCGCATGCGCCGCTACGTACGCGCCGTGCTGGCGCTGGAGCGGCCGGACATCGTGGTCAGCAACAATCTCACCGGCTGGTCGATTTCCGCTTGGGACGAGATCAGCGCTGCCGGCGTGCCGATCGTTCAGGTGCTGCATGACCTCTATCTGCTGTGCCCCAAGGACACCATGTTCAACCACGGCAAGGTCTGCACGCAGCAATGCGGCCAATGCCGGTTCATGCGCATCCGCCACGCCGGCGCCTCGGCGCAGGTGGCGGCGGTGATCGGGGTCAGCCGCTTCGTGCTGGAACGGGTCGCCAGCCACGGTTACTTCCCCCACGCCAGCCGCTATGTAGTGCACAACCGCAGCGAAGCCAATGCCGAGCAGCGCGCGCCGGCGGCGCGGCCGGTGAACCAGCCGCTGCGTTTCGGCTACATCGGCACATTGTCGGAGAACAAGGGCGTTGCCTGGCTGATCGAGCAATTTCAGGCGCTGGCCATCGATGCGCGGCTGGAGATCGCCGGGCGCGGCAAGCTGGATTACGAAGCGCGGCTCAAGGCCCAGGCCGACCCAAGCAAGGTCACCTTCCACGGCTATCGCAAGGCCGACGACTTCATGCGCGAGATCGATGTGCTGGTGGTGCCATCACTATGGGATGAGCCCTTCGGACTGGTCGCCGTGGAGGCCTGCGCCAACCACGTGCCAGTGATCGCCACCCAGCGCGGCGGCCTGCCGGAAATCATCCAGGACAACCTCAACGGCCTGCTCTGCTCGCCGCACGAACCGCATTCGCTGGCCATCGCCATGCTCTGGCTGTACCTCGACGCCGACCTGCGCGAGCGCCTGGGCCGGCAGGCGCGCGCCAGCGTCGAACCGCTGCTGGATAGGGAACGCATGTTGGATGAGTACCAGTCCATCCTGCGTAAAACGCTTCAGGGAAAGAGCATTCGCCATGAACCAGAGCCTGCTGATCACTGCCCGACGCCCAGCGTCGCATCCGCTCGAGATCGATAAGCCGACGCTGCTGACGCTGATCGCCGCCGCACTGCTGCTGACCGAGACGTTTTCCGGCGCGCTGCGCTACTACAGCGCGCTGGCCGGAGTGTCCTGGCTGCTCTACCTGCCGAAGATGGCGTGCCTGGCCGCGCTCAGCCTGGAGCTGCTCGGCTACCGCGGGCAGCCGCTGTTCTGGCTGGTGCTGCTGGCGCTGGTGACCTCGGCCTGGCTGGCGCTGCTCAACGGCGCGGAGCTGGCCAACATCGGCTTCGCGCTGTTCATCTACATCCCGCTGCTGTTCGGCGTGATCTGCGGCGGGTATCTGGAAGGCAAGCTGGCGCTGCTGATCCGGGTGATCGGCTTCTGCCTGCTCGCCTCGTTCGTCGGCATCGCGCTGGACATGCTCATCAGCGTGCCGTGGAAGGGCTACAGCTACATGCTCGGCGACGTGGAACTGAGCGGCAATCGCTCCTGGGCAATGGACGATATCGACCGCATCGGCGGCTTCGCGCGGATGTCCACCAGCCTGTCGGTGATGATTGCCGTGTACAGCCTGGTTCTCGCTGCCTTCATCCGCTCGCGGCTGCTGCGCGTGCTGCTCTACGGCGTGTCGCTGGCCGGCATCGTGCTAACCACCAACAAGTCGAGCGTGGCGGCGTATGTGGTCACCCTGCTCATGCTGACCTTCGCCGCGTACCGCTTCGCCAGCGCCACGGCGTTTTTCCTCGCGGTGCTGGGTGGCGCGGCGCTGCCGATCGCTAGCCTGCTGTTGCGCGTCGACCCCATCGCCGCGGTCAGCAGCAGCCTGCTGGCCTCGTTCGCCGATCGCCTGGTCAACAGCTGGCCGAACTTCATCGACAACGTGACGAGCCAGGCCTCGATCTGGTGGGGCGCGGGCTTCGGTGCGGTGGGCAGCAGCGGCACGGCGTTTCCCATTCCGGGCCTGGAGTTGCTGGCCATCGCCGACAACACCGCGCTGTACCTATGGGGAATGCTCGGCCTGAGCGGCGTCGCGCTGTACCTGCTGGCCCTGCCGCTGCTGCTGCGCCTGCACGAGCGCGGCCCGCGCGTGCGCAGCGGCCTGCTGGGCGCAGTGTTCTGCATCTGCCTGGTGGCCTGGGCCACCGACGTGCTGGAAGTGCCCATTGCCAGCCTGTTCCTCGGCCTGGCGATTGCGCACGTGCTTACCCCGCTCGACCGACCGGCGGCCAGCCTGATGACGCCGCGCATCACCGATCCCCGCCACCTGGCGTAACCACGACGAGACCGATGATGAATTGCTTCGCCCTGTTGCCGCTGGCGCTGTTCGGCAGCCTGCTCGGCTTCACCCTGACCACGGCGGCACAGACCGCCGAGCCGCTGTTCACTGTTGGCGTCTGCTCGCATGAGCTGCACAAAGGTGTAGCCGGCAAACAGCCCGGCGCGCTCGCCAGCGCCGCCGGCATCACCTCGGTCCGCACCGATGCGCACTGGGCCTACGTGGAACGCGAACGCAACCGCCTGCTGATCGAGCCCTCCTGGCAACGCTACCTTGCCGACAACCGCCGGCACGGCCTGGATACGCTGTTCATTCTCGGCTATGGCAACCGCTTTCACGGCGAGGGCGAAAAACCTCGCAGCGAGCCGGTGCGCGCGGCGTTCAACCGCTACGTAAGCCACCTGGCCGGCGCGCTGAAAGGCCAGGTCGCGCACTACGAAGTGTGGAACGAGTGGGACGTGGAAGACCCGCACAGCCCCACCTTCAGCGAGGACTATGCGCGTCTGGTCGCCGACGCCGCCGGCATCATCCGCGAGCAGGATCCGGCCGCCAGGGTGCTGGCCGGCGCGGTGACGACCCAGGGCATCGAATCCGGTTTCGCCCGGCGGCTGATCGAGCATGGCGTGCTGCAAGCGGTCGACGGCCTGTCGCTGCATCCGTACGTGCACTGCCGCGGCTGGCGGCGCGACACGCCCGAAGCCTGGATCGACTGGCTCGCCGAGGTCGACCAGCAGCTGAGCGTGGCTGCCGGCCGGCCGGTGCCGCTGTACCTGACCGAGATGGCCTGGCCCGCGCATGACGGCGCCTGCGGCGTCAGCGAAACGCTACAGGCGGCTTACCTGGCGCGCAGCTACTTCCTCGCCCGCACGCTGCCGAACGTCAAGGGCATGTGGTGGTACGACTTCAGAAACGACGGCACCGACCGCCGCGAGCGCGAGCACAACTTCGGCCTGCTGCGCCACGACTACTCGGCCAAACCGGCGTATGCGGTGCTGCAGGCGATCAGCGAGATCGTCGGCGAATACGAACTGCTCGGCCACGAGCGCCGCGCCCGTGGCGAGGTGGTGCTGTTGCGCTTCGCCCGCGACGACGACGAACTGCTGGTCGCCTGGACCGGTGGACGCCCGCGCACGCTGGCCATCGAAAGCGCCCGCGGGCGGGCCGGCAACGTGCAGATGCTCGATACCGCCACGCCGCAGCGCGGACGCTTCGCCAGCGACGTGCGCTGGAACTGCGCCGCTGCCGGCCAGGCCTGCACGGCGCGCATCGAGCTGAACGAGTTCCCCAAGATCATCAGTACCCGCGCGTCGCCGACGCACTGAAACACTCTGTCTTGCCGGCGCCGGATCGCTGGCGCAGGCCCCTGAAGGAGTAGTCCCATGATCGTGATCAACGCTCGTTTCCTGACCCAGGAGATTCGCGGGGTACAGCGCTTTGCCGAGCAGCTGTCCCTCGAACTGGGCAAGCTGCGCAGCGATCTGCTGTTCGTGGCACCGCATGACGTGCATCTGCGCGACAGCGCCACCCAGCTCAACGTGCGCCGCATCGGCCGCAACCGCGGCCATCTGTGGGAGCAGCTGGATCTGCCGCTGTGGCTCGCGCGCAACGGCCGGCCGCCGCTGGTCTCGCTGTGCAACACGGCCCCGCTGGCCTACGCCAACCAGATCGCCACCCATCACGACATCACCTACGTGCGCCACCCGGAGAGCTATTCGCCGCTGTTCCGCCGCTTCTACCAGACCATGACGCCGCTGCTGCTGCGGCGCATCCGCGCGCTGATCACCGTCAGCGAGTTTTCCCGCCGGGAAATCGCCCAGCACTATGGCTACCCCGCAGACCACATCTGCGTGGTGCCGAACGCGGTGGCGCCGCGCTTCAGACCGTTCAGCGCGAGCGATTGCCGGGGCGCAGCAAAGCCGTACCTGCTGGCCGTCTCCTCGCCCAACGCGCACAAGAATTTCGAGCGGATGGTCGCAGCCTTTCTCAGCCTGGAGGGCTTCGACGATACCGAGCTGCGCATCGTCGGTGATTCGCATTCGGTGTTTTCCGCCGGCAACTGCCTGGTCAACGGCAACCAGCGCATCCGCATGCTCGGGCGCCTCAGCGACGAGGAGCTGGTGGAGGAATACCAGGGCGCGCGGGCGTTCGTGTTTCCCTCGCTGTACGAAGGTTTCGGCATCCCGCCGCTGGAAGCGCAGGCCTGCGGCTGCCCGGTCATCGCTGCGCGCGCCGCGTCGATTCCCGAGGTGCTCGGCGAAAGCGCGCTGTACTTCGACCCGCTGGACATTCGCTCGATGGCCCTGGCCATGAGCCGTGTGCTGCAGGACGCCAGCCTGCGCAACGACCTGCGCGTAGTCGGCCGTGCCAACGTGGCGCGCTACTCCTGGGAGGCCTCGGCCCGGACGGTCTCGCGCCTGATCGACCGCACCCTGGCCGGCAAGCACAACCACCCGGCAGTCGCCCGCTGGAACCCCGGCCAGCGCTAACAACGCCGCATCGCCCATTCGTGCGCCGGCGCCCCGCGCTGCCGCACCTCCACCATCGAGGTGACCCCATGAAAATCGCCATCGTTCACGACTGGCTGGTGACCTATGCCGGAGCTGAACGGGTACTCGCCGCGCTGTGCGAGACCTGGCCGGAAGCCGACCTGTTCGCCGTCATCGACTTCCTCTGCGACGAGGACCGCGCGCGGCTGGGCGGCAAGCGCGCCACCACCACCTTCATCCAACAACTGCCCAAGGCGCGCAGCGCCTACCAGAAGTACCTGCCGCTGATGCCGCTGGCCATCGAACAGCTCGACATGTCGGCATACGACCTGGTGATCTCCAGCAGCCACGCGGTCGCCAAGGGCGTGCTGACCGGCCCCAACCAGCTGCACATCAGCTACGTGCACTCGCCCATCCGCTACGCCTGGGACCTGCAGCACCAGTACCTGCACGAGGCCAGCCTGGATCGCGGCGTGAAGGCCAAGCTGGCGCGCATGCTGCTGCATTACATGCGCATGTGGGACCAGCGCACCGCCAGCGGCGTCGACGAGTTCATCGCCAACTCGCACTTCATCGCCAAGCGCATCAACAAGAGCTACCGGCGCCAGTCGACGGTCATCTACCCGCCGGTGGACACCAGCCGCTTCACCCTGCACGAGGCCAAGGAAGACTTCTACCTCACCGCCTCACGCATGGTGCCGTACAAGAAGATTCCGCTGATCGTCGAAGCCTTCGCGGCGATGCCGGACAAACGTCTGGTGGTCATCGGCACCGGCCCGGAAATGGAGCGCGTGCGCGAAGTCGCCAGCGCCAACGTCACCCTCATGGGCTACCAGAGCGACGAGGTGCTGCGCCAGTACATGCAGCGTGCCCGCGCATTCGTCTTCGCCGCCGAGGAGGACTTCGGCATTGCGCCGATCGAAGCCCAGGCCTGCGGCACGCCGGTCATTGCCTTCGCTCGCGGCGGCGTGCTGGAAACCATCCGCGGTCTGGAGCACGAAAAGCCCACCGGCGTGTTCTATCCCGAGCAGAGCGTCGACTCGATCGTCGCCGCCGTGCGGACCTTCGAGACGCATTGCCAGCGCATCAGCGCGAGCAACTGCCGCAGCAACGCGGAGCGCTTCGGTGGCGAGCGCTTCAAGCAGGAAATCAAGGCTTTCGTCGAGGCGCGAATACGGGAAGTGTCGCTGCTCGACGGACAACTGGCGCTGCAGGGACGTGCGGCCATCCAGCCGCTGCTTTCGGCCAAGCACGCCTGACCGGTACGCAACCCACCTCACGGAGATTCAAGGATGAACACCGCAAAGCAGTGGATGAAAGCTGGCCGCACCCTCGGTCTGGTCTTGCTGACCGTACAGACCGCGCATGCCGAGCCACGCCAGGTAACCAGCCCGGCCGCAACGCGCTGCATAGGCGTGGCCGTTTACGAGAGCGCCGTCAAGACGCCGCCGCGCGCCGCCTGTTTGCGGTCGCAACCGCTGCGCGCCATCGCCATACCGGCGCCGCCGACCGTGCGCGTGATCGCCGAACCGGCCGTTCAGCCCTACCTGCCCAGTACCCCGGATACCCGCCGTTACTCGTTCTGATCGACAGGCGCATCGACCGATGCGCAGGAGAACCAACATGCATCGCCCAGGTAATACCCGACGTCCAATGGTCCTCGCCGACGGCTATTCCTACACCGAAATCGTCCCGGTATCGCAGCCCGCCGGGGCCGGGCCGGGGCCGGAGTACGTGGTCATCTTCCATGCGCTGTTCCACCCCAACGATGACGATCAGCCCGCGGCGGCCTGCCCCCACGGCAGCCTGCTGTCCACCGCCGACGAAGCCTGAAACCGCCCCGCCGCGAGACGACCATGAAACGCACCACCACGATTGTGACCGTGACCTACGGCGACCGCCTGGGCTACCTGCAACAGCTGATCGAACGCGCGCTGGCCTTCGCGGCCATCGAGCGGGTGGTGGTGGTGAGCAACGCCGCCACCGCCGCGCTCGACACGCTGCGCGAACGCTGGCCGGAGCAGGTCGAGCTGCTCGAGCTGCCGCACAACAGCGGCTCGGCCAACGGCTACGCGGTCGGCATCGAAGCCGCGCTGCAGCGCGGCGCCGAATACATCTGGATGATGGACGACGACAACGCACCGAGCGCCGCCGCCGTGGAAATCCTGCATCGCGAGCTGGCCGAACTGGGCAATGAGCACGGCCTGGCGCGTGTCGCGGTTCTGGGTTTTCGCCCCACCCAGCAGGCCGATATCGCCCAGGGCGTGCCGGCCTGCTTCGCCATCCAGCCGCGTTCGAGCTACTTCGGCTTCCACGTCGCCCAACTACCCTACAAGCTCTGGCGACGCCTGCCCTGGGGCTCGCCGCGCGGCACGCCGCCACGGCGCATCAGCCTGCCGTTCGCGCCTTATGGCGGCATGCTCGCGCACCGCAGCCTGTACCAGCGCATCGGCGTGCCGCTGCGCGATCTGGTGCTGTACGCCGACGATACCGAATACACCCGCCGCATCACCGAAGACGGCGGCAGGCTGTACCTGCTCACCGATGCGCTGATCGACGAGCTGGAGCTGTCGTGGAACATCAAGGCGCGCACTCGCAACATCTACGAGGCCTTCCTGCTCGGCGACTCGGACTTTCGCGCCTACTACAGCGCGCGCAACCAGGCCTGGTTCGATACCCACGTCTGGGTCGGCTCGCGCTGGCTGCTGCGCCTGAACCGCACGATCTTCCTCGCCCTGCTACGGCTCGTCGCCCATCGGCGCAACGCCCCGCAACGCCTGCGCCTGCTGGAACGAGCCATCCACGACGGTGAACGCTGTGCACTGGGCATGAGCGAGGCGTTCCCGCTGCGCTGAGCGCTGATCCAGGAGATTACCGGCAATGAATGCCACCGATTCGCGCGACAACAACTTCGACTTCCTGCGCTTCTTCGCCGCCTCGGCGGTGGTGTTCGGCCACAGCTTCTGGCTGTCCGGCCGTGGCACCAGCGAGCCGGTACGCCTGTTCACTGGCCGTTACGACAGCGCCGACATTGCCGTTCACCTGTTTTTCGTGATGAGCGGTTATCTGATCGCCGCGTCCTGGCTCAACAGCCGCAGCGTGATCGACTTCGTCGGCAAGCGGGCGCTGCGCATCTTCCCGGCGCTGGCCGTCTCGGTGCTGCTCGGCGTGCTGGTGATCGGGCCGCTGGCTACGCAGTTGCCGCTGGCCGACTACTGGAGCGGGCAGCAGACGCTGGGCTACCTGGGCAACATCGCGCTGCTGACGCAGTTCCAGCTACCCGGCGTGTTCGTCGACAACCCCTTCCCCAACACGGTCAACGGCTCGCTCTGGACCCTGCCCTACGAGGTGCTGATGTATGCCTCGGTGGTGCTGCTGGGCATGCTCGGGCTGTTCAGCCGGCGCATGGCGCTGCTCGGGCTGGCGCTGTTGATCGCCACGCAGTTCTACCTGATTCCGGCATTCGATCTGCAGAGCGACCTGCTGCGCAAGTTCACCCGGCTGGGGGTGTTCTTCTATTTCGGCGCGGTGCTGTACCTGTACCGCCATCGCATCCGCTGGAGCTGGAAGATCGCCGTGCCGCTGCTGGCGACCAGCCTGCTCAGCGCCGGCCACGGCATCTGGCCGCTGGTACATTCGCTGACGCTGCCCTATCTGGTGATCTACCTTGCGCACCTGCGCATCCCAGGGCTTGCCGGCTTCGGCAAGGCCGGGGATTTTTCCTACGGCCTGTACATATTCAGCTTTCCGCTCCAGCAACTGCTGATGTACTGGAGCGCCGGCAACCTGCCGTTGCTGCCGTTCATGGTGCTTGGCTTCAGCGCCAGCCTGCTGGCGGCCGTGCTCTCGTGGCATCTGGTCGAGGCGCCGGCGCTGGCGCTCAAGCGCTACCTGCCGCGCGGCCCGCGTCGCGCGACGCGCAGCAGTCCCTCGCTGGTCGGCGCCACTACGGTACGGCGAACACCTTGACGTCGGCCGCCGCGGCGACCGCCTCTGTCTGGATCGGTTCCTGGCCGAGCTGGCGCACCTTGCGCAGCTGACGCACGCGCTCGAGGTTGTCCCAGGCGGTGGCGTAGTGCGACGGCGACTGCTCCATCGCGCTGCGGAAGAACTGCTCGGCCTCGTCCAGCCGGCCCTCCACCAGACAGACGTAACCCACGTCATTGCTGGCCTGGGCGCGCGAACCGATCTGCTCGAACGCCGACAGCGCCGCCTCGTAGCGCTGCGTACGCGCCAGCAACAGGCCGTAGTTGCGCCACAGCGGCGCGTAGCTGCCGTTACGGTCGAGCGCGCGGCGGTAGACCTGCTCGGCCTCCACCCAGTGTCCGGCCATGTAGTACGAGTAGCCGAGGCTGTTCTGCACCAGCGCCGAACGCGGTTCGATCTGCAACGCCAGTCGGTAGTAACGCTCGGCCAGCGGAAACTCGTTGGTCAGGTCGGCCAGCACGCCGAGCGCGTTGTACAGGCGCAGCGGCGACTGCCGGTCCACCTTCAGCGCATCCACCGCGGGCATGACGTTCTGCGACGTGTTCGCCAGGCGTTGCTGATCCAGCAGCAGTGCGCGCGACAGCAGCTCGCGCGCCACATCCTGATCGCGCTTGGCCAGTTGCAGCATGCCCATCTCCGCCAGCGCGTCGAGATCGTTCGGCGCCTTGCTCAGCACCTCCTCGAAGGCCAGTTCGGCGAGCTGGATGTTGCCGCGCTCGCGGTGAATCCGCCCCACCCAGACCAGCGCCGAATAACGCTTGGGCTCCAGCTCCAGCACGCGCAGATACTGGAACAGCGCCTGATCCAGATCCCCCGCCTGATAGGCCATGTCGGCCAGCTGCAGCGCCTGCTCCAGCGAACCGGCTTGTTGCCGCGCGCGATACAGCACCGAATGGTTGCCGGCGTAGATGGAACGTCCCTCGCCCGGCTCCGGCCCCATCGACTGACACCCGGCGAGCACGGCCGACAGGGCCAGCAGCAGACTGATTCTTCTCATCTCACAATCTCCCGAACGCTTTGAGAACGCCGATCATGGCGGGGCCGATGGCGACCAGGAAAAAGCTCGGCCACAGGCAGAAAATCAGCGGGAACACCAGCTTGGTACCGATCTTGGCGGCCTGCTCCTCCGCCGCCTGGGTACGCCGGTCGCGAAACTCCTCGGCGTAGATGCGCAACGTGTCGGCAACGCTGGTGCCGAAACGGATGCTCTGCGCCAGCAGGCTGACCAGCCCGCGCACATCCTCCAGGCCGGTGCGCTCGGCCAGATGCGCCAGTGCCGCCGCGCTGGAAATACCGGCGCGAATCTCGGCATTGACCGTCGCCAGCTCCTCGGCCAGTTCGGCCTGGCTCACCGCCATTTCCTCGGCGACCCGCTCGATGGCCTGCGGCAGGGCCAGCCCCGACTCCACGCAGACCACCATCAGGTCCAGCGCATCGGGAAACGCCCCGCGCAGCCGGGCCTGCCGGCGGTCGCGGCGCTTCTCGACGATCACTGCCGGCGCCAGCCAACCGAGGCCGACCGCCAGCCCCGCCACCAGCAGGCCGGTGGTCAGGCTGGGCGTGGTCACCATCGGCAGCACCAGCAAAGTCGCCACCAAGAGCGTGAGCGGCAGCAGCAGGCGGATCGCCCAGTACATCTGCACCGCCGCGGCAGAGCGGTAGCCGGCATGCTGCAGCAGCGCGGCGGTCGCCGAGCGCTGGCCGTCTTCGGCGCTGACGAAGCGCTGACCGACCTGCTCCAGCAGCACGTGCAGATTGCCGCGTGGCACCTGCGCGGCATGTTCGGCGCCGCGCAGGTCGCCGCGCTTGATCACCGCCAGACGCCGGCGCACCGGGTCCTGCAGGCCCATCACCAGGACCGACAGGGTGCCCACCGCCAGCATCGCGCTCAGCGCCACGGCCAGCAGGAAGATCAGCCGTACCTGCTGTTCATCGCCCACCACGCTCTGCACCAGCCCGTAGAGATAGTCCATCACCGCGCCCCCCGCTCAAACCTGGATACGGATGATCCGGCGTATCCAGAAGATGCCCAGCAGCATCGCGCCGAAGGCCGCCATGCTGAGTTTCTGCCCGATGGGTTCGTTGACCAGCAACGGCAGATACTCCGGCGTGGTCAGCATGATCACCGCCGCCAGCACGAACGGCACCGACACCAGCACCCAGGCCGACATCCGCCCTTCGGCCGACAGCGTGCGGACCTTGCGCTGGAAGCGGAAACGCTCGCGAATCAACCGGCTGAGGCGCTCCAGCACCTCGGTCAGGTTGCCGCCGGTTTCGCGGTGGATGAGGATGCTGGTCACCAGCATCATCACCGTCATGCTCGGCATCCGCTCCAGCAGGCCGAGCATGGCGCGGCGCACGTCGTTGCCGTAGTTGATGTCGGCGAAGGTCAGGCCGAACTCGTGGGCGACCGCGCCCTGGTGCTCGTCAGCTACCAGCCGCAGCGTTTCGTTGAACGGATGGCCGGCGCGCAGCGCGCGGCACATGGCATCCAGCGCATCGGCCAGGCCCTCCTCGAACTCGGCGAAGCGATTGGCACGGTCACGTCCGATCTTCAGCAGCGGCAGCCAGAACGCCGCAAAACCCAGCAGCGCCGCCAGCCACCACAGCCGCAACAGCAACCAACCGAGCAGTGCCACTGCGACGCCCAGCACCAGCCCCAGCAGCACCACGCGATAGGCGCGGTAGTGGTGTCCGCTCTGCTCGATCGTCTGCGCCAGCCGCTCCATCAGCGGCAGCTGCTCCAGCGCGGCATCCAGCGGCGACAGGCGCTTGAGGTACTTCTGGCGCAGCAGCACCTGCATGTTCGGCAGATCGCTGGCCTGTTCGAGCAGCTGCAGACGCTCGCGGATGCGCTTGCGTACCCGCCCCGCCTCGCCGAATACCGGCACCGTCAGGCCCTGGCTGAGCAAGAACACCGCGACGAAGATCATGCCGAAGAACGCCAGGAAGAATTCAGCGGGAAGCTGGCTCATGGCTGCAAGGCCTCCATCCAATCCGGGCGGAACAGCTCCAGCGGCAGCTCGATGCCGCGCTTGGCCAGCACGTCGCGGAACGCCGGGACCATGCCGGTCGGCCGGTAATCGCCGAGCACCTCGCCGTGCTCGCCAATGCCGCGGCGCTCGAAGGTGAAGATCTCGGTCATAGTGATGATCTCGCCTTCCATGCCGTTGATCTCCTGCACGCTGACCAGCCGCCGCTTGCCGTCTTCCTGACGTTCGAGCTGAATGACCACGTCGATGGCCGAAGCGATCTGCTGACGCAGGGCCTTGATCGGGAAGGTCGCGCCGCTCATCGACACCATGTTCTCGATGCGGCTCAGGGCGTCTCGCGGGGTGTTGGCGTGGATGGTGGTGATCGAGCCGTCGTGGCCGGTGTTCATCGCCGCCAGCATGTCCAGCGCCTCGGCGCCACGCACCTCACCGATGACGATGCGGTCCGGGCGCATACGCAGGCTGTTGCGCACCAGCTCGCGCTGGTTCACCTCGCCACGCCCCTCGATATTCGGCGGCCGGGTTTCCAGGCGCACCACATGCGGCTGCTGCAGCTGCAGCTCGGCCGAGTCCTCGATGGTGACGATGCGCTCGTTGTGCGGGATGAAACTCGACAGCACGTTGAGCATGGTGGTCTTGCCGGTGCCGGTGCCGCCGGAGACCAGTACGTTCATCCGCCCGCGCACGATGGCCTTGAGCACCAGGGCGATGGCCGGCGTCAGCGTGCCCATCTGCACCAGACTCTCGGCATTCAGCAGGTCCACGGCGAAGCGGCGGATCGACACGCTCGGCCCGTCAATGGCCAGCGGCGGGATGATCGCGTTGACCCGCGAGCCGTCCTTCAGCCGCGCATCCACCAGCGGCGAGGATTCGTCGATGCGCCGGCCGAGACTGGACACGATGCGATCGATGATGTTGAGCAGGTGCTGGTCGTCGCGAAAGCGCACATCGGTGCGCTGCAGCTTGCCGTGGCGTTCGACGTAGACCGAGGCATGGCCGTTGACCAGGATGTCCGACACCGTGGCGTCGGCCAGCAGCGGCTCCAGCGGGCCGAGGCCGAGCACTTCGTCGGTGATCTGCTTGATGATCTGCTGGCGCCCGGCGGCGCTCACCGGCGCGGCATGTTCGTCGAGCAGGCGCTGGCAGATTTCGCGGATCTGCCACGTCGCATCCGCCGGCTCCAGGGAATCGAGCAGCGACAGGTCCATCACCTTGAGCAGCTGCTGGTAGATTTTCTCGCGCCACTCGGCATCGATCGGGTTGAGCTGGCTGCGGGTCTCGTACAGCGACTCGACCGTCGCACTCTCCCAGGCCATGAGGTTGTCCGCCGCTGCGGCCGCGGCTTGCGGCGTCGGTGCGCTGGGCGGGGTTCGCTTGCCTGCCTGCAGGCGGTTGCGCAGTTCGCTGAGCATGATCAACCCCCGAAGAATCGGCCAAAGGTGCGTTTGAGCAGCCCCGGCGCCACGGCCTCGCCACCGAGCAGTTCCCGGCTCATCTGCGCGATGCTCTGGGTCAGCGCTGCGCGCGGAGCGTGCAGCTCCAGCGGCACGCCGGTGTTCTGGCTTTCGCTGGTTACCGCGTAGTCGTTCGGCAGCCTCTGCGGTTCGCCGCAGCGCAGCGCCTCGGCGATGTCCTTGAGGCTGACCGGTGCCGTCTTGTCGTAGCGATTGACCACCACCTGCAAGCGCTCGCCGGCAACGCCGAGGTCTTCGCGCAGGATGCGCACCAGTCGCGCGGCATCCTTGAGGTGGCTGAGCGACTGCTGCATCACCACATAAACGTGATCGGCCTGCTCCAGGGCGATGCCGGTGAGGTGGTCGATCTGCCGCGGCAGGTCCACCACCACCCAGTCATAGCTGCCGCGCGCCAGGCTGAGCAGGCTTTCCAGCTGCTCCAGCTGCACGTCCTGAGTCAGGCACAGCTCGCCAGCGCGTCCGCCGAGCACATCCAGCGTCGGGCTGAAGTGGCTGCAGAAACCATGCAGCGCGATGCCGTCCAGCTCATTGACGCGCTGCAGCACCTCGATGTGGCTATGGGTCGGATGGACGTCCAGGCAATGCGCGACGCTGCCGAACTGCAGGTCCAGGTCGAGCAGCAAGGTACGCCGGCCGCGGGCGCTGAGCGCGTGGGCCAGGTTGCAGGCCAGCATGGTGGCGCCGGAGCCGCCCTTGGCGTTCATGATGGCGATCACCTTGCCGCCGCACGCCTGGCCGTCACGCAGCTCCAGCGAAATACGGCCGATGGCGGCAAGCAGCTCGTGCGCCAGCACCGGCTCCGGGAAGAAATCCCGTGCGCCCGCCTGCATCGCCAGGCGCATGCAGTCGCGATCGTCCTGCGGGCCGCACACCAGCAGCGGCGGCCGCAACTGCGCCGGATGCTGCTGCAGCGCGCCCAGTTCCTCGCGCCACAGGTGGCTGGCATGCAGCAGCAGCACATCGGGCATTTGCTCCAGCCCGTACAGCGGATCGGTGTGGCCGTTGCTCACCAGCCGCGTACTGACCTCCAAGCCGGGAAGCTCCTGGATCAGCGCCTTGAGGCGGGTCAGCGCGGCAGCATCGCGGCTGCTGATCAATATGCGCAAGGTTTGCCGACCGGTCACGACGACGCTGGGCATTTCGAGTGTATTCAGCATGGCGTGATCTCCGGGATGACATCAGGCTCGGCGTGGCGGCCGAGGCTTTCGCGAGGCAGGGTGGAAAAGAACGGCGGCAGCGTGAACACGCCGCGCAGACCGGGAATCAGCAGGTTGAAAGTGAAGTTCTCCACGCGCAGCTGCACGTAGCGGATGTTGCTGAAGCCCGTGCTGCCGGCGGCTGCCGGGGCGATCTCGGCGCCATTGGCGTCCAGGTACACCAGCCGCAGGTCGCTGGTGTCGAGGTTGGCGATCAGGCCGCTCGCGCCGGTTTCGTCGGCCGCGTTGAAGATCGCCCGGCGCAGGATGCGCGGATCGTCGATGTTGCACACCGCCGCCAGCCGCGCGCCACGGCGTACCGTTTCGTTGAGCGCGTTGACGGTGAAGAACAGCCGGCCCATCTCCAGCACGCCGAACAGCAGCACGAACAGCAGCAGCCCGACGATGGCGAACTCCACCACGTAAACCCCGCGCATGCGTCTGGCGTTCATCACAGCGCCCTCATCACGCTGGTGGCCACCAGCGGAAAGCTCAGCACGCTCGCGCCATAGCCGACGTCCGGCAGACCGCTGCCGATGATCGGCCGAAACGCATAGCTGATGCTGACCTGCACGTGATCGGCCCCCTGCACACCGACCGTCACCTGGGCGGTGGTCAGCCCGCTGACCAGCGGCTGGCTGCCGGCGCTCGCCACCGGTACGCCATAGACCGCCAACGCACGGGCCTGGGCGCGCAGCTCGTCGGTCAGCTCCAGCCGTCCGAGCGTGCGGTTCCAGGCCTGGCCAGCGACGAAGCGGCTGGCGTCGCGGCTGGCCTGCAGCAAGCTGTTGTACTGGTACAGCAGGCGGCCCATCTCGCCGACGGCGAGCAGCAAGAGCAGCAGCAGCGGCAGCGCGATGGCGAATTCCACCATCGCCAGCCCGCGCTGGCGCATCCGGGTGTTCGTCAGGCTGTGCATGGTTGCCTCCTCACGAATCGCTGCTCGGCGTGCGGTTGTTATCGATGTAGGTCTTGTACAGCTGGATGATCTGCGGGCCGCTGTCTTCCGTTGGCGTGGGACCGGCGACACCATCGCCCTGGCATTCACGCACGAACTGGCCAAGCACCTGCTTATCGGTCCCACCCTGCTCCACTCGCTGCAGCAGGTAGAAGCAACCGAATCCCAGCACGGGTACCGAAGTGGCGCCGCTACCGGGAACACCAGCGCAATCGCCGATTACCACATTGAGCATTCGCCGCTCGGCTACCCCGCTACATAAATCAGGATTGCTGGCGCATTCCTGGGTGGTCTGCTGCCAATCATTGGCATCAACCAGAGAGGTGCCGCCGGCCGACAGGTTGCCGGAGTTGCTGATGACCTCTTGTCCCTGAAATTTGGGCGTGGAACCGTCCATGACCACTAGCGGCTCGCTGTAATCCGTGAACCAGTCCGCCGGGCAGCTTGTGGCGTTGACTGGGCCGTTGTAGATACCCAAACGAGTGTTCAAACCCTGGGCCACCGGCCCCCAGGTCATGCCGGGCTCGGTATCCACCGAATCGCCCACGATGGTGCATTGCTCGACGCCTGCGCAGAACGCCTCGCGGATAGCGGCGCCGCCAGAACCGCCAGCCAGACGCAATAACTGGCAGTTGCCCGCGCTCGGGCTGCCAGGCTTGTCGCAGGTAAGCGCGACCAGATCGCCAAATTCGTACCCCCAGAACTCGTTGTTTTCGGGGTTGTGCTTAGTCGGATCGCCACATACGAGGATCGGCTCGATCTTGCACGGCGCGATGGTCGGGCTGGGGCCGGCGGTGGCGACCGCCGCCACGCGCTTGTCCGCGTCGCTGCCGAACATCGACAGCATTCCCCAGAAGAAACGCGCCAGCGGAAACTCGGCCACGGTCACGCGCACGTAGCGGGCATCGGTCGGCCCCGGGAAGGCGAACGGCCCATAGACGCTGGCCGCCAGCTCGACGCGCACGAAGTCGCCCAGGTCGCTGCCCACCGCCTCGCCCAGCTCGTGGTTGCCGGCCGCCTCGGCGTTGCGCCGGAAGGTGTCGAGCGCGGCGTCGCGGCTCAGCGTGCCTGCGTTGCCCGAGCCCATGACCTGCTGCAGCGTCTTGGCGCCGCTCAGCGCGGCGGCGTCCACGGCGTTCTGCAGGCGTGTCTTGTTGACCAGCATGTGGCTGCCATCGAGCGCCAGCGCCGCCATCAGCAGGATTGCGGCCAGCGCCAGGACGACCAACGCCATGACCGAGCCACGCTGGTGCCGGGGTAGCGAGTGCGTTGCGCGTGAGGCGTGCATGGCGCCGGCCTCAGTTTTCCAGGTTGATCTGGATCGGCTGCGCAACCTGCCGGGCATCGCCGGTGACGTCGCGGTAACCGTCGAGCACCTGCTCGGTCAGCGGGCCGTCGAAGCCGGTCGCCGGCAGCGCCGTACCCGGGTTGGCGGCGGTCTGCTGGTCGGCGATCTGCTGGTAGAGCGTGGCGTTGACCGAGCTGCCGAGCGGGCCGACGCGGCCTTCCTGATAGGGAATGCAACCGGCCAGCAGGGCGAACAGACACAGCGGAACGATGGTTTTCATGGTGGCGGCTCCGTTATTTGAGGTCGTGGCCGAAGCGGCCTTCGCTGATGCCCAGGCTCACCGGCACCGCGCGGCCCGGCGTGCTGCCCTTGGTCTTGCCGAGCAGGTAGAACTCGGCGTCGCTGGGTTCGACGAAATGCTCGGTCGGCAGGCGCACCGTGCGCGCATCCACCGGCTTGGCCAGATGCGGCGTGACCAGGATCACCAGCTCGGTCTCGCCGTGGATGAACTGCTGGCTGCGGAACAGCTGGCCCAGCACCGGCACATCGCCCAGGCCGGGGAAGCGGCTGACGAAGTCGCGGGTGTTCTCGCTGATCAGGCCGGCGATGGCGATGGTCTGGCCGTTGCCCAGCTCGACGGTGGACTGCGCGCTGCGCTTGGTCAGCGACGGGATGACCTGGTTGACGCCGTTGCCGAGGATGCTTTCCAGGCCGGTGTCGAGCACCAGCGAATTGGCGTTGGAGAGTTCGCTGACCGATACGTTGAGGTTGAGGTTGATCCGCCCGGAATCGAGTACCACCGGGAGGAACTTCACGCCGACGCCGAATTCCTTGAACTCGATGGTGATGCCATCGTCTTCGGTGATAGGCACCGGGAATTCGCCACCGGAGATGAACTCCGCCTGCTGCCCGGTCAGCGTGGTCAGCGTCGGTTCGGCGAGCACCTTGGCCGAGCCATTGTCCTTGGCCGCTTCGAGCACCACGTTGAAGAGGAAGTTGTCCGACAGGAACTGGCCGAAGATGCCGGTGCCGTCGCCGAACAGCGTGGTCGGGTTGACCAGGCCGTCCTCGTCGAAGCCCAACCCGTCGCCATTGTTGAACCCCCCGCCCGACCAGCGCCCGGACGAACCGAAGTCCAACGCGTTGAAGCGCACGTTGAGGTTCTTGAACAGGTTGCGCTGCATCTCGGCGACCTTCACCTCCAGCATTACCTGCTGGCTGCCGCCGACGCTCATCAGGTTGATCAGCGGCATCGGCTGCTCAGCGGCGGCGCCGGCTGGCGCGCCCTGCTTATCGTCCTTGGTGGCCTGCTGGGCGTAGCTCTCGGCCAGCTTCAGCGCGCTGTCCATCGCCGCCGCATTGCTCACCTGGCCGCGCAGCACCAGCGCGCCCTGGGCGCTGAACACTTCGATGGGCTCGTTGGGCAGCACCTGATGCAGCTTGCCTTTGAGCCCGCTCAGGTCGTGCACCACTTCCAGATCGAGGCTGTCGATCAGGCGGTTGTTGCCGTCCCACAGCAGCACGTTGGTGCTGCCCAGCGAGCGCCCGAGCAGGTACAGCTGCGTTGGGCTGGTGATGAGAATGTCGGCGATCGCCGGGTTGCCCACCGAGATACGCTTGACCGCCGTGCGCGTGGTCAGCACCCGCGATTTGTAGATCGGCACCTGCACGTCGCTGATATTGGCCGCCGGCGTGGCGCGTACTGCCGGCACGGTTTCGGCGCCCGCCAGCCCGGACAGCATCGCCAGGCTCCCCAGCATCAGGGCCAGAGCCCCCACTCTGCGCATGTTCTTCATAGCCCTCTCCTTGCATGTCAGGCCGTCGCGGCCGCGCGTCGCTGGCGGTGGTGGCCTACAGGCCCACCTTCGTCATGTTCACCTCGGTGCCGCGAATGATCGTCACGCCGCTATCCGCCGGCGCGCGCCGGCGCACCACCGGTTTCGGCGCCACGGCCACGGGAGCCGCGGCCGGCGCGGCGGCGACGGGTTTCTTCTGGTTATCCAGCGGGTTGCGCAGCGCCAGTTGCAGGCGCCCTTCGGTCATGGCCTTGACCAGCTCTTCGGCTTCCTCGGAAGTCATTTCCAGCGTGACCGCGCGCACCACCACCGGCTGGGTCTTGTCGGTGCTGGCGGTCTGGTCGACGGCCAGCACGCGCAGGTCTTCGAGGATGGTCTTGGCCTCGGCTTCATCGCCGCTGCCCTTGCGCTTGGTGGCCAGTACATCGACCCGGTTGCCCGGCAGGAGGAAGCCGCCCACCCCCACCACGTCGTCGACGCGCACCGACACCGCGCGCTTGTCGGTGGCGATCAGCGAGGCCAGCGTGCTGCCGCCCAGGTGCTCGGCCAGCCGCGCGCCGCGCAGCACATCGCCGCGCAGCATGCCGAAGGTGGCGATCTTGCCGATCACCTCCTCGGTGGTCGCGAAGGAGTCGTCCGGCACGGTGCCCTTGGGCATGCGCACCAGGGTCACGTGCTGCGCCTCGACCATCTGCCCGAAGGGAATCTCGGTGGTGGCCACCACCACGTTCTGGGTCTTGTCGGTGGTGCCGGCGTCGAGCCGGGCGCTCAGCCAGTTGTTGGCCATCCAGACCGCGCCCAGACCGAGCAGCAGCGATAGCGCGATCAGCGTGAGGGTACGTGAGCCCATGTCTGCATCTCCTTATTCGAGGTAGTCGAGCTGAACGAAGTAGTTTTTCCAGGCCCAGTGCAGGTCGGTCGGGGTCAGCGGGCCGCTGGCGCCGACGTAGCGCTGGCGATCGAGCGCCATGCCCAGCAGGTCACGCGGGTGACAGGGCACCAGCGGCATGCCTTCGGCCTCGTAGAGTTCGCGCAGGACGTAGCGCAGCAGCTGCGGATCGAAGTCGATCCCCAGGCGCTCGCTCTCCTGGCGCCAGATGCCCTGGTATTCCGAGGGCTTGAGGTAGCTGAAGCGCAGCTTGTAGCCGATGCGCCGCAGGAAGGCCTCGTCGGCCAGTTCCAGCGGATTGAGGTTGGTGGAGAACACCAGGATCAGGTCGAACGGCAACACGCACTGGCGGCCGCCCCCGAGGTTGAGGAAGTCGCGTTTTTCCTCCATCGGCACGATCCAGCGGTTGAACAGCTCGGCCGGCGGCATGCGCTGGCGCCCGAGGTCGTCGATGATGAACAGGCCGTTGCTCGCCTTGAGCTGCAGCGGCGCCAGGAAGCGCCGGCTCAGCGGGTCGTAGCGCACGTCCAGCTGTTCCATGCTCAGTTCGCCACCGCAGGCCACCAGCGGGCGCATGCAGCACAGCAGGCGCCGGTCGATGCCTTCGTTGAGCAGCAGGTTGTTCTGTCCGGGTTCATCCAGACGCTGGTGAATCTGCGGGTCGTAGATTTCCACCACCGCATCGTTGACGGCGATGGCGTGCGGCACCCAGATCGCTTCGCTGAACAGCCGTATCAGGCGGCCGCTGATGTAGGTCTTACCGGTACCGGCCGGGCCGTAGATCATGATCGCGCGGCCGGAATTCACCGCCACGCCGAGCTGGTCGAGCAGTTCGCCGGCGAGCACCACGCCGCTGTAGGCCGCGCGCATCTTCTCGGCGTCGATTCGTGCGTGGTGGACGGTCTGCAGCTTGACCAGCGAGCGATAGGTACTCACCGGAAACGGCGCGGCACCGATGTAGCCGCCGCGATCCAGCGCGTCGCGCGCGGCGTTTCGGCCACGCTCGGTCAGACCGTAGCGCAGCGCCTGGCCGTTGTGCTGGCCGAGCACCTCGATGCGGCCATCCTTGCGCAGCAGGCCCAGCACTTCCTCCAGCACGGTGCCGGGCAACGCCAGCCGGTCGACCAGCCGCGCCATGTCCAGCGCGCCGCCTTCGTGCAGGTGCTTGCACAGCAGATCGACGAGCAGCTGGTCGCTCAGCCCGGTCTCGGCGATGGTGCGCGGCTGCGGCGCCAGGCGCTGCACCGTTTCACGCTCGCTCGGGTAGGCATCGCTATCGCTGACGGCGTACATGGCGGCCTCCCGCGCTAGTTGAAGTGGAACCACAGGCTGCTGGCGAGCGTGCCCAGCAGAATTGCGATGGCATACGGAAACGGCTGGCCGGCGACCTCACCCGGCACTGCGGCGAGGTAGGTCTGGGTGCGCAGCATCAGTCCGTAGCGCCCCAGCGTCTGGCGCAACTGCCCGCGCCAGACCACCAGAGCCAGCCCGCACAGGCCGCCGGCCATCAGGCTGGCGGCGGTCGCCCCCAGCGCCTGTGCGGGCGTCAGGAACACCCCGACCATCCCCATCAGCTTCACATCGCCAGCCGCCATACCGCCCACGGCGTACAGCAGCAGAAACAGCCCGAAGCCGATCAATCCCCCCAGCAGCCCCTGCCCCAGCCCGCCCAGCCCCCCGCTGAACAGCTGCCCGGCCAGCCCCAGCGCCAAACCGGTCAGGATCAACAGGTTGGGGATGCGGTGGTGGCGCAGATCGCTGACCACCGCATAACCCAGCAGCGAGAGCAGCAACAGCCCGCTGACCCAGCCTTGAGGGCTCATAACTACTAGTTCGTCGGAGCAGCAGCCGTAGTCCCGCCAAGCGCTGTAATGAGCTGGTTGATCTTGGCAAGAACCGCAGCGCCAAGGTTGGTAAATGCAAGCGCGACAGTCGCCGTTATCAACCCACCCGCCACCGCATACTCCACGATGGTCAGCCCGTCTTCGTCCTTCGCGAACTTCAGCACTGCGCGCTTGATCGTTTGAATGGTCATTTCGCTCACCTCACTGAGGAATGTCGGTTCAACAGCTGGCGACGCTTCGTGCGCCGCTCGAGGTGGAAGATAGTCAGAGTGCCACTACTCGGTTAGGACTCCGTTGCGGGTCGCTAGGACTCAATTTCCAGACGCCGCAAACGCTCTGGTTGGCGCCCTCGGGCGACGTTGGCGGGGCGGATGGGAAGCGTTCGCACACTCATAACGGCAAATAGCCATCTAGCGCAGCGCTTAGCAGAATCGATTCCTAGCGACTGATGGCGCATCGCCAATACTCTCTGCGAACAAGTACAACCAAGAGCTGAGTCTGTGCAGAAGTCAAACTCGCCCACCCTTCCTTTGTTGCTCTGGCTCGACCTGTCCCATGACCGCAGTACCGCGACGCTGATGCAACAGTTCACCCCGTTCGCCGAATGCCGTCTGCTACAGAGCCACAGCCTTGTCGCGAGCCCGCACAACCGCCGGATCGACATGATCTGCATGCACTACGATCGCCCCGACGTGCTCGGCCTGAACCAGCTGCAGCAGGTCAAGCGCGCCGCGCCGTCGATTCCGATCACCATGTTCACCGTGCAGCACTCCGAGGAGCTGGCGGTGTGGGCGATGCGCTCGCGGGTCTGGGAGTACCTCACCCTGCCGCTGTCAGCAGCCGAGCTGCAGCGTTATCGCCTGGCACTGCAACAGCTCTGCGAGCTGCGCCAGCAGCCCGAGGGCGGCAACCGCAAGACGCCCAGCGAGCACTTTCCCGACCTGCCGGCCAGCATCCGTCTTACTGCCGATCACCAGAAGCACCAGTCGCTCGCCCGCGCGCTGCACTACATCGACCAGCACCTGTGCGAAAACATCGACCAGCGAGACCTGGCGCAGCTGTGCGGGATGACGCCCTCGCGCTTCAGCCGCCTGTTCAAGGACGTGCACGGCGTCTGCTACCAGGAGTACGTGCTGGGCAAGCGCCTGGAACTGGCCAAGGACCGGCTCGACAACAGCCGGATGTCCATCACCACCATCGGTTACGAGGCCGGCTTTCGCGATCCGTCCTACTTCGCCCGGGCCTTCAAACAGCTCGTCGGCTGCACCCCGAGTGAATATCGCGCCAACGCCGGCGTGGCCGCCCGCGAGGCGGTTCGCGACCTGTCCGACGCGCAGCGCCTGGGCCTGGAGGCCGAGTCGCTGCCCCTGACCGAGCCGACCTTCCTGTCGAAATAGCGCTCCGTTCGCCCGCGTGTGAGGCGCGGCGAATAGCGGCATACTTGCTCTCTCCCGCAATCGCTCCGGCTCACCCATGCGCATCCACGTCACCTTCATCGATCGCGTCGGCATCACCCAGGAAGTTCTTGCGCTGCTCGGCGGACGCAACCTCAACCTCGATGCGGTGGAGATGATTCCGCCGCATGTCTATATCGACGCGCCGGCGCTCAGCGCCGAGGTACTCGAAGAACTGCGCGAGGCGCTGTTCAACGTGCGGGGTGTACGCGCGGTCGAGGTGGTCGACCTCCTGCCGGGCCAGCAACGCAACCTGCAGCTCTATGCGCTGCTCGCCGCCATGCCCGATCCGGTGCTGGCGGTGAATGCCAGCGGCCAGGTGTTGCTGGCCAACCCCGCGCTGATCGAGCTGGCCGGCCACGATCCGCAGGGCCAGCCGTTGAGCGCGCTGTTCGGCGATGCGCAGTTGCACAGCAATCTGGTGGCGCATGGCTTTCGCCTGCCGATGCACGAGGTCACGCTCGAAGGCCAGTCGCTGCTGCTCGACGCCATGCCCATCAGCGATCCCGACCTGTCGGGTGCGCATCATCTGGCCGGCGCGCTGCTGACGCTCTACACACCGAACCGTATCGGCGGCCGCCTGGCAGCGCTGCACCATGACCACGCCGAAGGCCTGGATGCGCTGCTCGGCGATTCGCCGCCGCTGCGCACCCTCAAGGCCCGCGTGCTGCGTGTCGCCAGCCTGGATGCGCCGCTGCTGATCCAGGGTGAAACCGGCACCGGCAAGGAGCTGGTGGCGCGCGCCTGCCACACGCTGAGCGCGCGGCGCAACGCGCCCTTCCTCGCGCTGAACTGCGCGGCGCTGCCGGAAAACCTCGCCGAAAGCGAGCTGTTCGGCTATGCGCCCGGCGCCTTCACCGGCGCCCAGCGCGGCGGCAAGCCGGGGCTGCTGGAGCTGGCGCACCAGGGCACGGTATTTCTCGACGAGATTGGCGAGATGTCGCCCTATCTGCAGGCCAAGCTGCTGCGCTTTCTCAGCGACGGCAGCTTCCGTCGCGTCGGCGGCGAGCGCGAGATCCGCGTGGACGTGCGCATCCTCAGCGCCACGCACCGCGATCTGCAGCGCATGGTCGACGAAGGCCACTTCCGCGAAGACCTGTTCTACCGCCTCAACGTGCTCACCCTCGCCGTGCCACCGCTGCGCGAGCGTGGCGAGGACATCCTGCAGCTGGCCCGGCATTTCCTCGAACAGGCCTGCGCGCAGATTCGCCGCACGCCCTGCCGCCTGGTGCCGGCCACCTATCCGGCGCTGCTGGCCAACCAATGGCCGGGCAACGTGCGGCAATTGCAGAACGTGATCTTCCGCGCCGCGGCAATCTGCGAAGGCAGCGCGGTGGAGATCAGCGATCTGGACATCGCCTGCACGACCACCGCCGTGCCTACCGAGGAAGTCGGCAGTCTCAGCGAAGCGGTCAGCCAGTTCGAGCGCGAACTGCTGGAAACGCTCTACGCCAGCTACCCCTCCAGCCGCCTGCTGGCTACGCGCCTGCGCACCTCGCACACGGCCATCGCCATGCGCCTGCGCAAGTACGGCATTCCCTCCCGGTAAGCGGTCGCCAAACGCCCCGCTCAGCGCCCATGTCGCATTGGCTCCAGAGCCGTTTCGATTTCGCTACAAACGGAATGAAATCGTTACAGAGCATCAAAGCGGCCGACTGCGCACGCTGGCGTGCGCAATGTCGCCTCAGCTGTATCGAAATCGCTCCAGATCGGCTACGACGGCTTACTCACGAATTAGACAAGCTACTGATTTATAAGGATATTTCAAATCAGGCATTGTCCTTGCTCTGATCAGGGTAATCGCTCGCTGCAACGCACGAGCCTTTCCACCCGCTGCGGATTGTCGCGGGCCCCTAACAAGAGTCAGGAGTTCACCCATGAGCGAATTGCGTTTTACGGCCGATCACGAATGGCTGCGTCTGGATAGCGACGGCCTGGTCACCGTGGGTATCACACCGTTCGCCCAGGAGGCGCTGGGGGATGTGGTTTTCGTGCAGCTGCCGGAGCTGCAGGAATACGCCGCCGGTGACGAGGTCGCGGTACTGGAGTCGGTGAAGGCCGCCAGCAATATCGCCATGCCGCTGCAAGGCGAGATCGTCGAGGTCAACCCCGCGCTGGAAGCCAGCCCGGAGCTGGTCAACAGCTCGCCGCTGCAGGATGGCTGGTTCTTCCGCTTCCGCCCGCAAGACGCCAGCGCCGTGGCCGATCTGCTCGACCAGGCCGCCTACGACCGCCTGCTCAACGCCAGCGACGATGTCTGAGGAGGCCCGATGAACAAGCCCTTCCCCCTCGACACCGCCAACGAATTCGTTGGCCGTCACATCGGCCCGCGTGCGGCCGATACCGCCGCCATGCTGCAGCAGCTGGGCTATGACTCGCTGGAGACGCTCGGCGCCAGCGTGATCCCCGACAGCATCAAGGACACCAGCGTACTCGAGCTGACCGCCGGCCTCGGCGAAGCCCAGGCACTGGCCCGGCTCAAGGCCATCGCTGCGCAGAACCAGCAGTTCGCCAGCCATATCGGCCAGGGTTACTACGGCACCCACACGCCGGCGCCGATCCTGCGCAACCTGCTGGAAAACCCGGCCTGGTACACCGCCTACACGCCTTATCAGCCGGAAATCTCCCAGGGTCGCCTGGAGGCGCTGCTGAATTTCCAGACGCTGATCAGCGACCTCACCGGCATGGAGATCGCCAACGCGTCGCTGCTCGACGAGGCCACCGCGGCCGCCGAGGCCATGACCTTCTGCCAGCGCCTGTCGAAGAACAAGGCCGCCAAGGCCTTCTTCGCTTCGCAGCACTGCCACCCGCAGACCCTCGACGTGCTGCGCACCCGCGCCGAGCCGCTGGGCATCGAGGTGGTGGTCGGCGACGAGCGTGAGCTCACGGATGTCAGCCTGTACTTCGGCGCCCTGCTGCAGTATCCGGCGAGCAACGGCGACATCTTCGACTACCGCGCACTGGTCGAGCGCTTCCATGACGCCAAGGCGCTGGTGGCAGTTGCTGCCGACCTGCTGGCGCTGTGCCTGCTCACCCCACCCGGCGAATTCGGCGCCGACGTCGCGCTCGGCAGTGCGCAACGCTTCGGCGTGCCGCTGGGCTTCGGCGGTCCGCATGCCGCCTACTTCGCCACCCGCGACACGTTCAAGCGCGACATGCCGGGCCGGCTGGTCGGCCTCTCGGTGGATCGTCACGGCAAGCCGGCACTGCGCCTGGCCATGCAGACCCGCGAGCAGCACATCCGCCGCGAGAAGGCCACCAGCAACATCTGCACCGCGCAAGTACTGCTGGCCAACATCGCCAGCATGTACGCCGTCTACCACGGCCCGCGCGGCCTCACGCAGATCGCCCGGCGGGTGCACCAGCTGACCGTGATCCTCGCCGAGGGTCTGCGTGCGCTGGGCGTTACCGTCGAGCAGCAGAACTTCTTCGACACCCTTACCCTCGCCACGGGCGAGCGCACCGCGCAGCTGCACCGTCAGGCCCGCGACATGCGCATCAACCTGCGCGAAGTGGATGCCGGGCGCATCGGCCTGTCGCTGGACGAAACCACCGATCGCGTTGCGGTCGAGCGTCTGTGGGAAGTCTTCGCCCAACCGGGCCAGAGCCTGCCGAACTTCGATGCGCTGGCCAGCAGCGCGACCAGACTGCCGCAGGGCCTGCTGCGTCAGTCGGCGATCCTGCAGCACCCGGTATTCAACCGCTATCACTCCGAAACCGAGCTGATGCGCTACCTGCGCAAGCTCTCGGACAAGGACCTGGCGCTGGACCGCGCGATGATCCCGCTGGGCTCGTGCACCATGAAGCTCAACGCTGCCAGCGAGATGATCCCCGTCACCTGGCCGGAATTCGGCAACCTGCACCCGTTCGCGCCGGCCGAGCAGAGCCAGGGCTACCGCCAGCTGACCGACGACCTGGAGCGCATGCTCTGCGCCGCCACCGGCTACGACGCCGTCTCGCTGCAGCCCAACGCCGGCTCGCAGGGCGAGTACGCCGGCCTGCTGGCGATCCGCGCCTATCACCAGAGCCGCGGCGATGACCAGCGCGACGTCTGCCTGATCCCCTCCTCGGCCCACGGCACCAACCCGGCAACCGCCAACATGGCCGGCATGCGCGTGGTGGTGGTGGCCTGTGACAGCCGCGGCAACGTCGACATCGCCGACCTGCGCGCCAAGGCCGAGCAGCACGCGGCTCAGCTCGCCGCGCTGATGATCACGTACCCCTCGACCCACGGTGTATTCGAGGAAGGCATCCGCGAGATCTGCGCCATCGTTCACCAGCACGGCGGCCAGGTGTACATCGACGGCGCCAACATGAACGCGATGGTCGGCCTGTGTGCCCCGGGCCAGTTCGGCGGCGACGTTTCGCACCTGAACCTGCACAAGACCTTCTGCATTCCGCACGGCGGCGGCGGCCCGGGCGTCGGCCCGATCGGTGTGAAGGCGCATCTGGCGCCGTTCCTGCCGGGGCATGATCGGATGGAGCGCAAGGACGGTGCCGTTTGCGCCGCGCCGTTCGGCAGCGCCAGCATCCTGCCGATCACCTGGATGTACATCAGCATGATGGGCGGTGAAGGCCTGCGGCAGGCCTCGCTGATGGCGATCCTCAACGCCAACTACATCGCCCGGCGCCTGGAGGAGCACTACCCGGTGCTCTACACCGGCGGCAACGGCCTGGTGGCGCACGAGTGCATCCTCGACCTGCGCCCGCTGAAGGACAGCAGCGGTATCTCGGTGGACGACGTGGCCAAGCGCCTGATCGACTTCGGCTTCCACGCGCCGACCATGTCCTTCCCGGTGGCCGGCACGCTGATGATCGAGCCGACCGAGAGCGAGTCGAAGGAGGAGCTGGATCGCTTCATCGACGCCATGATCGCCATCCGCGAGGAAATCCGCGCGGTGGAA
The DNA here is from genome assembly GCF_036701605.1 of Pseudomonas sp. FIP_A4. Lineage (NCBI taxonomy): Bacteria > Pseudomonadati > Pseudomonadota > Gammaproteobacteria > Pseudomonadales > Pseudomonadaceae > Pseudomonas > Pseudomonas sp. FIP_A4. Next base: position 71,265 of record NZ_JAYDXP010000120.1, read on the forward strand.
AACGGCGAGCTGGACAGCACCGACAATCCGCTGACCAACGCGCCGCATACCGCGGCGGAACTGGCCGGCCAGTGGTCGCACCCCTACAGCCGCGAGCAGGCGGTGTACCCCGGCAAGACCGCGGTGGACAGCAAGTATTGGCCGCCCGTGGCCCGTGTCGACAACGTCTACGGCGACCGCAACCTGGTCTGCTCGTGCCCACCGATGGAGGCCTATCAGGACTGACGCGCCCCCGGCCTCGACCGGAAGCCGGCCTGCGGGCGGGGCGATCCCCCGCCGCACGCCGGCCAGTGTCCTCACTACCAATCCGTACCCATAACAACACGGGAGCCACAAGCACCCACCGCCTCCGGGCCACGCCAATAACCGGCTACCAAATAAAAACAAGATTGGAGTAGTTATGGAAACCCTCAATACGTTGGTAAACGACATCAATGCCCTTGTCTGGGGCGTACCCATGCTGGTGCTGATCCTCGGCACCGGTCTGTTCCTGATGATCTATCTGAAATTCATGCCCTGGCTGAACATCCCGGCCGGCTTCGCCCTGCTCTGGAAAGGGCGCCACAAGGACGATGACGAATCCGGCGAGATCAGCCCGTTCCAGGCGCTGATGACCTGTCTGGCCGCTACCGTCGGCACTGGCAACATCGCGGGCGTGGCCACGGCGATCTTCCTCGGCGGCCCCGGCGCGGTGTTCTGGATGTGGTGTACGGCGCTGGTGGGCATGGCCACCAAATACTGCGAAGTGGTTCTGGCCGTGCATTACCGCGAGAAGGACGAGCGCGGCGAGCATGTCGGCGGGCCGATGTACGCCATCAAGAACGGCCTGGGCAGCCGGTGGGCCTGGATGGGCGGCGCCTTCGCGCTGTTCGGCGGCCTGGCAGGTTTCGGCATCGGCAACATGGTGCAGGTCAACAGCATGGCCGACGCGCTGCAGGGCTCGTTCGGCATTCCGGACTGGGCCACCGGCGTGGCGACCATGGTCGTCACCGGAATGGTGATCCTCGGCGGCGTCCGGCGCATCGGCAAGGTCGCCGAGATGCTGGTGCCGTTCATGTGCGTCGGCTACGTCGTCGCTTCGCTGACCGTGCTGGCACTGAACTATCAGGCCATCCCGGGCGCCTTCGCCCTGATCTTCGACCACGCCTTCAACCCGGCAGCGGCTACCGGCGGCTTCGCCGGCGCAGCGGTGATGGCGGCGATCCGCTTCGGTGTGGCGCGCGGCATTTTCTCCAACGAAGCGGGCCTGGGCACTGCCGGTATCGCGCAGGCTGCCGGCACCACCCGTTGCTCGGTGCGCTCGGGGCTGATCGGCATGCTGGGCACCTTCATCGACACCATCATCGTCTGCTCGATGACCGCACTGGTGATCCTCACCACCGGCGTCTGGACCAGCGGCGCCAGCGGTGCGGCACTGTCCAGCGCGGCCTTCGAGACCGCCTTGCCGGGCGTCGGCCAGTACGTACTGGCGCTGTCGCTGGTGGTGTTCAGCTACACCACCATCCTCGGCTGGAGCTACTACGGCGAACGCTGCTGGGAGTACCTGGTCGGCACCAAATCGATCCTGCCGTTCCGCGTGCTCTGGGTCGTGGCGATTCCCTTCGGCGCCGTCGCCCAGCTCGACTTCGCCTGGCTGGTCGCCGACACCCTCAACGGCCTGATGGCCATCCCCAACCTGATCTCGCTGGTGCTGCTCAGCCCGGTGGTGGTCAAGCTCACCCGTGAATATTTCGCCCGCCGCCGTATGCAGGCGGCCGTGTCCTTCGAGCGCTGAAGGCGCGAACCGCTGATTCGAGGCGCGACCCTCGTCGCGCCCGCTCCCTACAAGAGGTGAAGAACATGTTCCACAAAAACCTGACGCTGACCCAGTACGACCCGGCGCTGGCCCAGGCCATCGCGGCCGAAGACCGCCGCCAGGAAGACCACATCGAGCTGATCGCCTCGGAAAACTACACCAGCCCGCAGGTCATGCAGGCTCAGGGCAGCGGCCTGACCAACAAGTACGCCGAAGGCTACCCGGGCAAGCGCTACTACGGCGGTTGCGAGTACGTCGACGTGGTCGAGCAGCTGGCCATCGACCGCGCCAAGGAGCTGTTCGGCGCCGACTACGCCAACGTCCAGCCGCATTCGGGCTCCTCGGCCAACAGCGCGGTGTACCTGGCATTGCTCAACGCCGGCGACACCCTGCTCGGCATGAGCCTGGCCCACGGCGGCCACCTGACCCACGGCGCCAAGGTTTCCTCCTCGGGCAAGCTGTACAACGCCGTGCAATACGGTATCGATGAGCAGGGCCTGATCGACTATGACGAGGTCGAGCGCCTGGCCGTCGAGCACAAGCCGAAGATGATCGTCGCCGGCTTCTCCGCCTATTCCCGCGTGCTGGATTTCGCCCGTTTCCGCGCGATTGCCGACAAGGTCGGCGCCTACCTGTTCGTCGACATGGCCCACGTCGCCGGGCTGGTCGCGGCCGGGCTGTATCCCAACCCGGTGCCGTTCGCCGACGTGGTCACTACCACCACCCACAAGACCCTGCGCGGCCCGCGTGGTGGCCTGATCCTGGCGAAGAAGAACGAGGAGATCGAGAAGAAGCTCAACTCCGCCGTGTTCCCGGGCGCCCAGGGCGGCCCGCTGATGCACGTGATCGCCGCCAAGGCGGTGTGTTTCAAGGAGGCGCTGGAGCCGGGCTTTCGCGACTACCAGGCGCAGGTGGTACAGAACGCCCGCGCGATGGCCGAAGTCTTCGTCGGCCGCGGTTATGACGTGGTGTCCGGCGGCACCGACAACCACCTGATGCTGGTCAGCCTGATCCGCCAGGGCCTGACCGGGAAGGCCGCCGACGCCGCGCTGGGCAGCGCGCACATCACGGTGAACAAGAACGCCGTGCCCAACGACCCGCAGTCGCCATTCGTGACCTCGGGCATCCGCATCGGCACGCCGGCGGTGACCACGCGCGGTTTCGGCGAGGGCGAGTGCCGCGAGCTGGCCGGCTGGATCTGCGACATCCTCGATGACATCGACAATCCGGCGGTGATCGAGCGCGTCAAAGGCCAGGTCACCGACCTCTGCGCGACGTTCCCCGTCTATGTTGAATAACCAGGCCATCGATGTTGTGCGGGCCGCTGGTACGGCTCCCGCAATTGGAGTACATGCCATGTCCCTGAGCGTTTTCGACCTGTTCAAGATCGGCATCGGGCCATCCAGTTCGCACACCGTCGGCCCGATGCGCGCCGCGGTGCGCTTCGTCGACGGCCTGCGTCGCGACGATCTGCTGGCCGCCACGGCGAGCGTGCGGGTGGAGCTGTACGGCTCGCTCGGCGCCACCGGCAAAGGCCACGGCAGCGACAAGGCCGTGCTGCTCGGCCTGGAAGGCGAACTGCCGGAGCGGGTCGACACTGCGCTGATCCCGCAGCGTCTGGAGACGATCCGCGCCAACGGCGAGCTGAAACTGGGCGGCGAGCGGCCGATCCGCTTCGTCGAGAAGGAACACCTGGCGTTGATCCGCAAGCCGCTGCCATACCATCCCAACGGCATGATCTTTCGTGCCTTCGACGCCGCTGGCTTGCAGCTGCGTTCGCGTGAGTACTACTCGGTGGGCGGCGGCTTCGTGGTCGACGACAGCGCCGCCGGTGCTGATCGTATCGTCGAGGACAGTACCCCGCTGCCCTACCCGTTCCGCAGCGGCGCCGAACTGCTGGCGCTGTGCGCCGAGCACGGTCTGTCGATCAGCGCGCTGATGCGCGAGAACGAGCGCGCCTGGCGCCCGGACGAGGAAACCCGCAACGGCCTGCAACGCATCTGGCAGGTCATGCAGGACTGCGTCGAAGCCGGCTGCCACAACGAGGGCATCATGCCCGGCGGGCTCAAGGTCAAGCGTCGTGCGGCGGCGATGTACCGCCAGCTGAGCGGCAACCCCGAGGCCGCCCTGCGCGATCCGCTGTCGGTAGTGGACTGGGTGAACCTCTACGCGCTGGCAGTGAACGAGGAGAACGCCAGCGGCGGACGCGTGGTTACCGCGCCCACCAACGGCGCGGCCGGCATCGTGCCGGCGGTGCTGCACTACTACATGCGCTTCATCCCGGGCGCCAACATCGAGGGCGTCGAGCGCTTCCTGCTCACGGCCGCGGCCATCGGCATCCTCTACAAGGAGAACGCCTCGATTTCCGGCGCCGAGGTCGGCTGCCAGGGCGAGGTCGGCGTGGCCTGCTCGATGGCCGCCGGCGCACTGTGCGAGGTGCTCGGCGGCACCCCACAGCAGGTCGAGAACGCCGCCGAGATCGGCATGGAACACAACCTCGGCCTGACCTGCGACCCGGTCGGCGGGCTGGTGCAGGTGCCGTGCATCGAGCGCAACGCGATGGGCTCGGTGAAGGCGATCAACGCCGCGCGCCTGGCGCTGCGCGGCGACGGTCATCACTTCATCTCGCTGGACAAGGTCATCCGCACCATGCGCCAGACCGGTGCGGACATGAAGAGCAAGTACAAGGAAACCGCCCGCGGTGGGCTGGCCGTGAACATCATCGAATGTTGAAAAAAGCAGCGGCAAGCTGACATCGGCGGCGGCAGGTGAAGCGTCGGTTTCACCCTGCGGCGTGCGGTTTGAAGTTTGCGGCTCCTTCATATTGAGGAACGAGCAATGTCCCTGGAAAAAACTCCGCTGCACGCCCTACATCTGGAACTGGGCGCCAAGATGGTTCCGTTCGCCGGCTACGACATGCCGGTGCAATACCCGCTGGGCGTGCTCAAGGAACACCTGCACTGCCGCGAGCAGGCCGGTCTGTTCGACGTATCGCACATGGGCCAGATCCTGCTGCACGGCCCGCAGGCCGCGGCCGCGCTGGAAAGCCTGGTGCCGGTGGACATCATCGACCTGCCGGTGGGCATGCAGCGCTACGCGCTGTTCACCGACGAGAACGGCGGCATCCTCGACGATCTGATGGTCGCCAACCTGGGCAACGACCGGCTGTTCCTGGTGGTCAACGCCGCCTGCAAGGAGCAGGACCTTACCCATCTGCGCAAACACATCGGCGACCGCTGCGAGATCGAATCGCTGTTCGAGTCGCGCGCGCTGCTCGCCCTGCAGGGACCGCGCGCCGTCGACGTGCTGGCGCGCCTGGCGCCGGACGTGGCGAAGATGACCTTCATGAACTTCGCGCGGGTCGCCGTGGCCGGCATCGACTGCTATGTCAGCCGCTCCGGCTACACCGGCGAGGACGGTTTCGAGATTTCCGTGCCGGCGGTCGCCGCCGAACAGCTCGCCCGCGCCCTGCTGGCCGAGCCGGAAGTCCAGCCGATCGGCCTCGGCGCGCGCGACTCGCTGCGCCTGGAAGCCGGCCTGTGCCTGTATGGCCACGACATGAGCAGCGCCACCACCCCCATCGATGCCAGCCTGCTGTGGGCCATCTCCAAGGTACGCCGCGCCGATGGCGCGCGGGCCGGCGGCTTCCCGGGTGCCGAGCGCATCTTCGCTCAGCAGCGCGACGGCGTGCCGAGCAAGCGCGTCGGCCTATTGCCGCAGGACCGCATGCCGGTACGCGAAGGTGCCGAGATCGTCGATGCCGATGGCAGCCCGATCGGCCAGGTCACCAGTGGCGGCTTCGGTCCCAGCCTGGGCGCGCCATTGGCGATGGGTTATGTCGCCAGCAGCCATGCTGCGCTCGACAGCGAGGTCTGGGCCGTGGTGCGTGGCAAGCGCGTGCCGATGAAAGTGTCCAAGACACCGTTCGTGCCGCAACGCTACTACCGCGGCTGATCGCCGGTGCGCAGCGGATCGCCGTGCCACAACGGCGATCCGTTGCAGGCGGGCCATGGTACGAGCTGATATTCGGCATCGCGACGGGCATCGAAAAGGCGCGGATCGCTGTATAATCTCGCGCCATTTTTCCCCTGCCGCATCACCGAGGCCCGGCCTGTCATGTCGAATAAAGTTCCAAGCGTAGGGTTCGTGTCCCTCGGCTGCCCGAAAGCAACCGTTGACTCCGAGCGCATCCTCACCCAGCTGCGCATGGAGGGTTACCAGATCGTGCCGTCCTACGAGGATGCCGATGTGGTGGTGGTCAACACCTGCGGTTTCATCGACAGCGCCAAGGCCGAATCGCTGGACGCCATCGGCGAGGCGATCGCCGAGAACGGCAAGGTGATCGTCACCGGCTGCATGGGCGTGGACGAGAACAACATCCGCGGCGTGCACCCCAGCGTGCTGGCCGTCACCGGCCCGCAGCAATACGAGCAGGTGGTCAACGCGGTGCATGAAGTGGTGCCGCCGAGCATCGAGCACGATCCCTTCATCGACCTCGTGCCGCCGCAGGGCATCAAGCTCACCCCGCGCCACTACGCCTACCTGAAGATTTCCGAAGGCTGCAACCACAGCTGCAGCTTCTGCATCATCCCCTCGATGCGCGGCAAGCTGGTCAGCCGCCCGGTCGGTGACGTGCTGTCCGAGGCCGAGCGGCTGGTCAAGGCTGGCGTGAAGGAGATTCTGGTGATCAGCCAGGACACCAGCGCCTACGGCGTGGACCTCAAGTACAAGCTCGACTTCTGGGACGGCCAGCCGGTCAAGACGCGCATGCTCGAACTGTGCGAAGCGCTGGGCAAGATGGGCGTGTGGGTGCGTCTGCACTACGTCTACCCCTACCCCAACGTCGACGACGTGATCCCGCTGATGGCCGCCGGCAAGATCCTGCCGTACCTGGACATCCCCTTCCAGCACGCCAGCCCGAAGGTGCTCAAGGCCATGAAGCGCCCGGCCTTCGAGGACAAGACCCTGGCACGTATCCAGAAGTGGCGCGAGATCTGCCCCGAGCTGACCATCCGCTCCACCTTCATCGTCGGCTTCCCCGGCGAGACCGAGGAAGACTTCCAGTACCTGCTCGACTGGCTGACCGAAGCCCAACTCGACCGCGTCGGCTGCTTCCAGTACTCACCGGTCGACGGCGCACCGGCCGAGGATATGGGCCTGGAGCCGGTACCGGACGAGGTCAAACAAGATCGCTGGGACCGTTTCATGGCCCACCAGCAGGCCATCAGCGCAGCGCGCCTGCAGCTGAAAGTCGGCCGCGAGATGGACGTGCTGATCGACGAAGTGGACGAAGACGGCGCCATCGGCCGCTCCTGGGCCGACGCACCGGAAATCGACGGCATGGTCTACGTCGACAGCGAACAGCCGCTGCAGCCGGGCGACAAAGTCCGTGTACGCGTCACCAACGCCGACGAGTACGACCTCTGGGCCGAAGTGATCTGATCACCGCGCCTGCCAAAGAAGCCCCGCTCATGCGGGGCTTTTTCATGGGCGGTCGAGCGGACTGAGCATCGCCAGACCACCGCGATTGAGGCATGGGTGTAGATCTGCGTGGTTTTCACATCGGCATGGCCGAGCAGCTCCTGCACCGTGAGAATGTCCTGGCCGCTCTCAGCAAATGCGTGCTTCGCCCTGATCACACCCTCCAGCCACGGCAACTCTATCTGCAACACCTGCTTGTACAGAAACAGAATCGCCGACAGCGCTTGGTTCTGCGTGGACGCCGAAACATCACGGCGCACCGCCAGATCACTGAGAAAGGCCTCCACTTCAGACGCGCCCATATCCTGTGGATGTCGGTACTTATGAAAACGAATGAAGCGCCTGATCCACTCCAAATAGACAGCTTCGGTACGAATCGAATAGTGTCGCAATCGAATCTGCCCTCGCACCTGGTCGAGCAGCCTAGGCTTGTTATCAATGTCGCTGTTGCTCCCTGATTCGTGTCGCATCTGTTGATGCGTTTTTCAGGCTAGACAAGACCTGCAGGGCGGCAAGGAATTTTATGCGACACATGTGGCGTAGTTTTTTACGCCATTTGTGTCGCCTACTTGATAGTTAGGTGCCATGGAAAGTTCTCAGAAAGCCCCGACCAAGAATATGGCAGTTCTGTGCAGTCTAGCTGAGCTGCCTGATGGTTCATTGCGCGTGACACTAGATGATGTCGCTAAAGGTAAACAGCTGTGCACCTGGCAGCACCAAAGTCTGTTTACCTTCAAGGACTACCCGCCGGAAACTCTTGCTGAGCTAAATTCATTACCTGAGGCAGAGCTAGCAAGCTTTGGCTACTACATCCTTGCACGCCTCATGGCAAGCAATGGGTATGGCACCTAACAATGCGCTCAAAGCGCTCACTCCGTTCGCTGGGACCGGCGAAGCCGGCCCCTTAGCTTAATCGTTATACACAAGGAGCCAGTGCATGGATGGCCTGAGATACAGGTTCTTTATTGGCGGGCAATCCCACCAAATGCTGAGGTTCCTAGAAGCTTTTGATGAAGAGTTACGCCCGCATTTCCAAGAAGCCGGAATTACGGAGGCAGAGGACTCAGTTGCCAAACGGCAAGAATTAACATTCAAGACAACAGCTACTGCTGATGCCGGCGCTTCAACCTTTATTGGCGGACTCGCCTTATTTGCACGCCTGGGCAGGAAATTAAGTTCTCGATGAACTATTCGAGGAAAAATTCAAAGAAAGCCTGAGAAAATTTATAGATAAAGCTCGCAACAACATTCCATTAAACAGAAAAGAAACCATCGAGTATCGGAGCATTCTATGCAGGCCTGGAGAATTTCCGACAGTAGTGGTACGCATGATCGTCAGTGACGACGACACTCTGGCAGAGCTAGCAAATAGCATAAAAGCAGCTCATGAAAACGCAGAGAATTGGATTATAAAAAATGGCAAACAGGCCGCAATTCATTGCTATAAAGTAAGCAATGGGCAGTGTAATCTCGAACCAGTACTATTAAAAAACATTAAAGAGTTAGACGAGAAAAAGCGCAGAACCATAGTTTGCCAATGGCAATAGGTGCCTTGCGTATAACAATGCGCTCAACTGTCGCTCACTTCGTTCGCTGGACAGCCAAAAGCTACGCTTTTGTCTGCCCATTAGCTTAATCGTTAGAGCTAAACGCATGCCGTCATCTGCCCTGCAAAAATTTGAACGCAACATGCTTGTGGACGTCGACAGGATTATTGAGAGCCATGGGCAACTCAATCACGACGGCTTAGGGCGCAGAGGTCTTGGCCATATCACTAGAAGTGGTGTCCTTATGCTTTGCGCAGCATGGGAGCTATATCTAGAGGAACTTTTGGTAGAGAGCGTGCGCACCTTGATTCGCCGCGCGGACATTCCTACCCAGTTACCACAACACGTTCAGAAAGAAATCTCAAAGACTGTCCGAGAGTCCAAACATGAACTCAAGCCACTTGAGCTGGCGGGCGACGGTTGGAAAACTGTTTACGACAACCACACCACTCAAACAATCCAAGGCTTAAACACACCAAAGAGCACAAATATTGACCCCTTGTTTAAGCGCTTCGTTGGAATCGAAAATTTATCAAATTCGTGGTCTATTGGCGAAGAAGCATTAAATGCATTCGTTACCGCCAGAGGTGACATTGCTCACCGGGGAAGGAATGCGGGATACATAACAATTATAAATCTCCATGAATACAGAGCCCAGATACTTCGATGTGTAATAGACACAGATAACGCAATGGCAGATTTCATTCAAAGAAAGTCCATCGGAGGGAGCCCATGGCGACGCCGTGCAATATAAGCTCTAACAAATCGCTCAACACCGCTCGCTTCGCTCACTGGACTCGCAAAAGCTGCGCTTTTGCTCGCCTGTTAGCTTAATCGTTATACGCTGGAGCCACATGGACGAACTACTCAGCGCGATACTCCGCTTCCTAGGCTACGTAGTAAGCGAGTTACTACTCGGAACCTTCTTCTACGCGATAGGCTGGCCTTTTGTAAAAGCCGTCACACTTGGGAAATACCCCAAGCGCGAATGGCTGAGCGGATCAAAAAATGAGGCGTATGTATGCTGCGTCGGAATCCTCGTGTTCGCTATATCGTTAATGGCAGCCCTGGGCCAGTTCAGCGCACAACAATGCGCTCAACTGTCGCTCACTTCGTTCGCTGGACGTCCAAAAGCTGCGCTTTTGTCCGCCCGTTAGCTTAATCGTTAGAAGCTGGCCAATCGCCATGAAAGGGCATGCAATTAAAATACTAAAAAATGCTTGAAAAGCATGGTGAGCTTACACTAGAGAAAATATCAAACTACATCCCAAATAAGCATCGAGGCCATCGAGATCTTTATATTTTCTCCTCACCAATCTGGCTATCGCCTTTATTCCTAAGATGATGTGCAGCGCATGGTAGGGATAATGACCTATCGCGATACGGGGCTCTCGCTGGATGTCATCGGAGCGCTATTACAGGCCGATGGCGCATCTGCTCCTGTGGTGCTGGAACGTCACTTGCAGAAGGTCAACGAGGATCGCCAGACTCCGACAGCAACAACACGTCATCGCCCAACTGCTCGGCGACGCGCAGGTGCTGCGAAATAGTCGCTCAATGTCCAAGGAGCGGTGGATTGCGCTACTCGCCTTCACCGGATTGAACGAGGAAGGAATGGAAACATGGCATGCGGAATTCGAGAAGATGTCACCTGATGCGCATCAGGATTTTCTGGAATCGCTCGGAATAGCACCGGGCGAAATTACCTCGATCCACCAATTCTCAAGGCGACCAGCTACCGAGGGTGATGGCTAACTCCAGATTCAACCGAGCCTGCACCCAGGCCGGCCCGTTCCACGCTGCGGCTGAGGAGCAATCTGCCGCCCGCCTCCCCACCGGCCAAGCTCCGCCAAAACCAGCTATTGCTGAAAGAGCGACCTCGGTCCTCGGCCGAGTACAGCTGACCTCTGGCCGGTTCCGCGATTGTGGTGAGGCGGCATAGAATCCGCCCACGCCTCGGCCCGGGTCGCCGCATGGATACCCGCTATCCCCGCGACTGTGGAAGCCGGAAGCCCGTCCAGCGCTGCCTTGGCGGGCAACCACGCGCCACGCTGGTCGCTGTGGATGCACGAGGCTGGCCCGCATGCTGATCTGCCGCAGCCCCGAACGAATTGCCTCCGATAAACTGCCGATTTTCACGCCCCCTATCAGGACTCGCACGCCCATGACCCAAGACTCGCGCTTCGCCGCCATGCCTGATGCCAACGGATACTTCGGCCCCTATGGTGGCCAGCTGGTACCGCCGCACCTCAAGCAGGCCATGGATGACATCAATCTGGCCTACGAGGAAATCCGCCAGCGCGAGGACTTTCAGCAGGAACTGGCGGCCCTGTTCGCTGACTACGTCGGCCGGCCGAGCCCGATCTTCCATGCCCGACGCCTGTCCGAGCAGCTCGGTGGCGCGCAGATTCATCTCAAGCGCGAGGACCTGAACCACACCGGCGCGCACAAGATCAATCACTGCCTGGGCGAAGCGTTGCTGGCCAAATTTATGGGCAAGCAGAAGGTGATCGCCGAAACCGGCGCCGGCCAGCACGGCGTGGCGCTGGCTACCGCCTGCGCGCTGGTGGGCATCCCCTGCGAGATTCACATGGGCCAGGTGGATATCGAGAAGGAACACCCCAACGTCACCAAGATGAAGATCCTCGGCTGCAAGCTGGTGCCGGTGACCCGCGGCGCGGCGACGCTCAAGGAAGCGGTGGACAGCGCCTTCGAGGAATACCTGAAGGACCCGCACAACTACATCTACGCCATCGGCTCGGTGGTCGGCCCGCATCCGTTCCCGAAGATGGTGCGCGACTTCCAGTCGATCATCGGTACCGAGGCGCGTGCGCAGTTCCTGGCCAAACATGGCCGTCTGCCCGATCAGGTCGTCGCCTGCGTGGGTGGCGGCTCCAATGCCATGGGCATGTTCACCGCGTTTCTTGAGGATGCCGCGGTCGACCTGGTTGGTATCGAGCCGGCCGGCGAGAGCCTGGACAAGCCCGGCCGTCACTCGGCCACGCTGTCCAAGGGCAAGCCGGGTGAGCTGCACGGCATGGCCTGCTACGTGCTAGAGGATGCCGAGGGAAATCCGTCGCCGGTGCACTCCATCGCGTCCGGGCTGGACTACCCCGGTGTCGGCCCGCAGCACAGCTATCTGAAGGATCTCGGCCGGGTGAACTATCAGACCGCGACTGATCAGGAATGCCTCGACGCGTTCATGACCCTGTCGCGCGTGGAAGGCATCATCCCGGCGCTGGAAAGCGCCCACGCGGTAGCTTGGGCGATCCGCGTGGCGCCGACGCTGCCGCAGGACACGCACATCCTGGTCAACCTGTCCGGCCGTGGCGACAAGGACGCCGACTACGTCGCGCGCCTGCTGGGCCTGTAGTCGAACCCGCGCCCCGCGCTCGCGGCGCGGGGTGTTCTCGCCGCGTGCGGCGCGTATCATCCGCAGCCTCGTTCCTTTCCCGGGCGCCTTCCATGCTGCATCACGTCCGCCCCGTCGGCATCCTGCACTCCTGCTTCAAAGAGAAGTTCGCCATCCCGCGCCAACCGCAGCTGGCCCCAGCCGCACGCGGTGTGCTGGAACTGCTGCCGCCGTTCGATACCGGCGAGGCGGTGGCCGGACTGGAGCAGGTCAGCCATGTCTGGCTGTTGTTCCTGTTCCATCAGGCGCTGGAGGACAAGCCGCGGCTCAGGGTGCGTCCGCCGCGCCTGGGCGGCAACCGCATGATGGGTGTGTTCGCGACCCGCGCGACGCATCGCCCCAACGGCATCGGTCAATCGGTGGTGAAACTCGAGAAGGTGGAGGCGAATCGGCTGTGGCTTTCCGGCATCGATCTGCTCGACGGCACGCCGGTGATCGATATCAAACCCTACGTGCCCTACGCCGACGCCTTGCCAGACGCCACGAATGCGATGGCGGTGGCACCGCCCCGGTTGCTCGAGGTGCAGTGGAGCGAGCCCGGGCTGGCTCAGGCCCGTGGCGAGGCGCTGCGCCTGGGCGAGCCCCTGGTGGAACTGATCGAACAGTGTCTGGCGCAGGACCCGCGCCCGGCGTACCAGAAGCCCGATCCGGAACGGCGCTACGGTACGCAGTTCTGGGACGTGCAAGTCCGCTGGCACTACCCCACGCCGGGCACAATCCGCGTGGTCGAGGTGGTTCGCGCCTAGCGCCATCACCTCGGCACGCGAAGCGGCTACTGCTTCGGCGTCAGCAACAGGCGCCGGGTGCCATAGACCTTGTCCAGGTTGGCCGGCTGGAACGGGAAACTCAGGTACTGCGCCTTCATCCAGGCCTCGATACCGTCGGCGTAATGCGGGCTGGCCGGATTGCCTGACTGACCCGAGCTGTTGACGCCGAGCATCGGCTCTGCCTGATTGAAATCGACGATGATGCGCATCGCTGGTATCAGCCAGGTATCGAACCCCGCACCCCAGTGGTACGCCGAGACGTTCAGCGTGCTGTGGTCGCCACCCGCCGGGTAGGGTCCGCGATCCAGATAGCCGTGCAGCGCCTTGATCGAGCGCCCCTGCCCCGCCGGCAGGTGCGGCGCCAGCTGGGTATTGCCGGTAAGCCATTCGTAACGATGCAGCTTGCCCCACTGCCAAGCGCTGCGTTCGTGCCCCACCTGTGCTTCCAGCAGATTCACCGCCGCAGCCAGACTGCGCGCGAGGATTGCCGGCTTGTCTTCGACCTGCGGCGTGCCGATGTCGTCCCAGAACGGGCTGTCGTCGCGGCCGAGAAGATGATCGGCCTGCGCCGAGTAGGACAGGCCAGACACCTGCAGCAGCGCTTTCCAGGTCTGGCTGTCGTCCGGCCCCAGTTCATCGAGGAAGGTGTGGCGCGCACTTTCATGCAGGAACGCGCCATACAGCGCGGCATCCGCCGAGCTGGCGGCGAGACGGCCATCAAACGCCAGCAGGCGCCGATAGGCCTCCTTGGCCTTGGCGCGCTCGCCGGCTGGCAGCGCCGCGATGGCGGCACGCAGCGGCTCGGCCATGCCGGGCGCCTCGAACATCGTCTTGAGCTTGGCGGCGAATGTCGTGGTCTGGTCGTACTGCATGGCGATGGTGCTGCGGGTGTCGTGCTTGCCGCGCCCGGCCAGCTCGGCCAGACGCTCGAAGCGCTCCGGCCCATACCAGGTGCTGGAAAGCTGCATGCCATAACCGCGCGGGGCTATGCGATGGTTGGCGGTGCCCAGCCAACCCTGCACAGGGTCCTGGTCGTAGGGGTGCAGCATCGGATCGGCAAAACCGTCCCAGTCGTAGCGTCCATCCCAGCCGGGCGAAGGCATCAGCCCTAGCCCTTCGCGACGGTTGGGAAAACGTCCGGTCACCTGCCAGCCAATGCTCTGACGGTCGGCGAAGACCATGTTCAACGCGGTCGTGCCGATCCTGCCGGTGGCGGCGAAGGCTTCATCGACGGACTGCGCGCGCGACAGATCGAAAAACGCATCCAGCGATTTGTCCGCTTCCAGCTGCGTGGTCTTGAACGCCAGGCCGTAGCCGCTGCCGAGCTGCAACGGCTGAATCGGGTGCTTGCGCTCGCCCAGTGCACTGTTGAGCAACGGACCGTGGCGGGTTTCGTAGATGATTTCGCGAACCGGCCGTTGCCCCTTGATGAAGAACGTCTCATGCCGCTCGCGCGCGGCGAGCCACTTGCCGTCGGCCTGATACATCAGGCGCGGGCCTTCGCGACGAATACGCTCGAGGAACAGGTCCTGGTTGTCGCCCATGACCATCGTCATGCCCCAGCCAAGCTTGCCGTTGAAACCGGCGACCACCGCAGGCACACCGGCGATGGAGACGCCTGCGGCCTGAAATTTCGGTGCGCGGATCTGCACGAAATTCCAGTACGAGGGCATCGACAGCGGCAGATGGGTGTCGTTGGCCAGGATCGGCTTGCCGCCGCGCGTATGGCTGCCGGCAATCGCCCAGTTGTTCGATGCGGCAACACCGAGCATGTTCAGCGCGGAGACCCGACCGGCGGCGCGCTCCAGCGCGGCCAGCCCCGAAATCTGCCCGCCCAGATCCAGACCCTGCAGCTTGGCCGCCTCCTCCACCGGCAGCGGCTCGTCCGGGTAGGTCGGCAGCAGCCAGGCCAGCTTGTCGCTGCCGACCTTCTGCGCCATGACCAGCGCGGCGATCTCCTCCTGCAGGTTCACCGACAGGCCGAAATTGAGCAGGCAGAACACCAGCACCGAGTCCTCGGGCTTCCAGTATTCGGGGCGGTAGCCGGACTCGGCGAGATCCATCGGCAACCGGTCGCGATGGCGGAACAGATAGGCGTTGACGCCGCGGGCGTAGACTTCGAAGAACTTCTTCATCCGCGGCGAGCTTTCGCGATAGAGCAGCTCGGCGCTCTGGCGCAGATTCACCGTGCGCATGAAGCGATCGATCTCCAGCACGCCCGGTCCAGCCATCTCCGCCAACCGGCCCTGAGCGGTCAGCCGCAGGCTGACCATCTGGCTCAGACGGTCCGTGGCGTGAACGTAGCCCAGCGCGAACAGCGCATCGTGAAACGACGAGGTTTCGATCAAGGGCATACCCAGAGCGTTGCGCCGAATGCTCGCGCTACCGGCCAGGCCGGACAGCGGCTGGATACCTTGCGCCGGTGGCAAGCTGGCGCTGTAGCGGTTGTCCAGATAGGACTGGCAACCGGCAAGGCTGACCAGGCCGAACGCCATGCCGACGGTCAGGCGAACCAAGGGAAAGGGCAGACGCAGCGTCATCGACGACTCCTGAGAGCGCAAAGCCGTAGTAATGGTAGTGAGTGTATGAACCGCAGGAAGTGCCGGGATTGACGCCTCAGGCCGCGCGGCCGTTTTTGGGCAGCGCCTCGTCGAGCAACCAGCGCGCCGAGCGTCGCGCGGCCGCCTTGTGCTGCAGCTCCAGCGCGCTGAAGTTCGCCTCGTGACGGCGTCGCTCTTTGCTGTCCAGCGCTTTCCAGGCGGCGTGCGTGGGGACCTGTTCGGTCGCCTCGAACAGTTTCTGGAACACCTCGCAGCGCGGGTCCTGCCCCAACGCCGAGTCGTAGTTGTCGAGCAGCACCTTGATGCGGATGGCACCTTCGATCAGCGGCAGCTGCTCATCCAGCAGACTGCTGGCGAGAATCCGCAGGTCTTCGGCCAGCGCGGCGTGACGCTTGATCTGCGCTTCCGCCAGCAGGCGCTCGTTACGCCACACCCGGCGCCACAGGTACAACGCGTAGCCAGCCAGCGCGCCGACCAACAGCGTCGCGACAACGAGCAGCGTGACAACGAGCGGAGTCATGGTCGGTCAGGCGCCGTGGCACTTCTTGTATTTCTTCTGGCTGCCGCACGGGCACGGGTCGTTGCGACCGACGTCCTTCAGCGGATTGCGCACCGGCTCATGATGGCCGTGATTGCAGTGCGGCCCGTGCACGTGATGGTGATCGTGCGCATGGTCGTGATCGTGATTGCAGTCGGGGCCGTGGACGTGGGTTTCGTGGTTCATGTTGCGTCTACTACTCAGGGATGAAGTTGCCGGGGATTATCTCGCCATTGCTCGCGACATGCACCTTGCGGCCGAACATCAGGCCGGTCTTGATCTCGCCGTCGAAGCGATAGCGGATCGGCCGATCAGGCTTTTCCAGCAGGCGCACGATGTATTTCATGTGCCGCCACAGGTTGGTATGCACCGGCACTTCGTAATAGTCGAAGCCGTTGGCCGGCACTGTCAGCCAGCCGCTGGACTCGCCGCTCGCCAGCTCGACATCGTTCAGGTGTACGGTATAGACGAGCCCGCGTACCGGCAAACTGCGGTCGTTGGGATTCTCGATGCGAAAGCGCAGCAGAAACTGTTGTTCCAGCAGCCGAGCCTTGATGATCTCGACCTTCGTCAGCTCGACGCGCGGATCGCGAAACTCGGCGCCGAACCAGGTGGAGCAACCGCTCAGCAGGCTGAAAAGACCCAGCAGAACCACGGTGTTTAGCGTTCTTGTTATTCGTGGCGGGCAAAGCATACCGGTACTCCAAAAGACGGCTCAGTGTAGCAAGCGGCGCTTGGGCCGCAACGGGGAGCGACCATAAAAGAAGGCAGTTTCCTACATTTGGATGACAGGCCGGTTTCCGTCCGCGACCTCGTTTGTCACGTCGGTCTTCAGACCAGAACTCGCGCCAGCACGGCACGTGCCTGACCGATACCCTCGACCAACGCCGCCTCGATCGCGTTCATGGTGATCACCTCATTCGCCTTGCCTGCCGCGGGATTGACCACCAGCGCCAGGCACGCGTAAGGCAACTGCAGTTCACGCGCCAGCGCAGCCTCGGGCATGCCGGTCATTCCGACGATGTCGCAGCCGTCGCGCTCCATTCGGGCGATCTCGGCAGCCGTCTCCAGGCGCGGCCCTTGCGTGCAGCCATAGACGCCATGGTCGCTGAAAGCGCAACCCTGAGCCTGCAACGCGGCAATCAGCCGTTCACGTAGTTGCGCATCGTAGGGATGAGTGAAATCGATATGGGTGACGTGGTCGAGGTCGCCAGCGAAGAAGGTATGTTCGCGACCGTAGCTGTAGTCGATGATCTGATGCGGTACGCAAAAATGCCCGGTCCCCATAGCGGCGTGGATACCGCCGACGGCATTTACCGCGATGACAGCCTGCGCGCCGGCATGACGCAACGCCCACAGGTTCGCCCGGTAGTTGACCTGATGCGGCGCGATGCGATGCGGGTGTCCGTGACGGGCGAGAAACAGGACCTCGCGTCCGGCGAACTCACCGCACACGATGTCGGCAGAAGGCAAGCCGTAGGGCGTCTCGATCGCTCTGATCTCGCGCAGCACGAGCCCGCTGAGCTCGGTCAGGCCGGTGCCGCCGATAATGGCGTGGACAGTCATGGATTCTTTCCTTGGAGGATCGGTGTGATCAGTCGATGAGCCCGGCGCTGCGCAGCGCACCAATCGATTCGAGCCAGCGCGGCTGCTGCTTGTAGTCAAGCGACGCGGTGCCGGCGCTGCGCATGCGTGCGAGCGCCGGTGCGGGCTGCACGCCGAGGCGCTGCAGTGCGGTCAGCGCCAGCTCCGCTGCTGGGCGGTCGTTGCATACCAGCCCCATATCGCAACCGGCCAGCAGCGCAGCCTCTATGCGGGCCGCCGCATCACCTGCCACATGCGCCCCTGCCATCGACAGATCATCGCTGAAGATCACCCCACGAAAGCCCAGCTCACCACGCAGGATGTCCTGCAGCCAGCACCGGGAAAAGCCTGCCGGCTGCGCATCGACTTCAGGAAAAATCACGTGCGCCGGCATCACCGCATCGAGCACAGGCGCCAGTGCGCGGAACGGCACCAGATCGTGATTGCGCAGCTCGTCGAGGCTGCGTCCGTCAACCGGAATCGCCACGTGCGAATCTGCCTCAGCCCAGCCATGACCGGGGAAGTGTTTGCCGGTTGTGGCCATACCGGCCGCGCGCATACCACGGATGAACGCGCCGATCAGCTCGACCGCGCGCTCAGGGTCCGCCTCGAAGGCACGCGTACCGACGACGCCGCTGCGCTGGTGATCGAGGTCGAGCACCGGCGCGAAACTGAAATCCAGCCCCACGGCCAGCACCTCGGTAGCCATCACCCAGCCGCAGATCTCAGCCAGGCGCGCACCGTCGGCGTGACGGGAAAACTCGCGCATTGCTGGTAGCCACACGAAATCCTGACGCAGCCGCTGCACGCGCCCACCTTCCTGATCCACCGCCAGCAGCAGATCGGGCCGTAGCGCGCGAATCGCCCGGCACAGCTCTTGTACCTGGCGGGGATGCTCGATATTGCGAGCGAACAGAATCAACCCGCCGACTTCCGGCTGGCGCAACAGGTGGCGATCCTCGGGCGTCAGCCAGGTACCGCCGATATCCAGCATCAGTGAACCGTGCATGGGTCAGATAAATCCTTGAGCAAGTTCGGCGCTTGCCCATTCCGGGCGGGCGCGTTCGTCTATGTGGACGGGGCAATGCAGCGGCACCTGCTCGAACAGCCGGGCCAGATCGACATTGCGCATACGAATGCAACCGTGCGACAGCGGAACGCCCATGGGTTCGCAATCAGGCGTGCCGTGCAGATAGATGTAGCGGCGAAAGGTATCGACATCGCCGAGTCGATTACGGCCGATCTCGCAGCCACTCAGCCAGAGAATTCGGCTCAGAATCCAGTCGCGCCCGGGGAAACGCTCGTGAAGCTCGGCCGACCAGATTTCTCCGGTCCAGCGCCGGCCACGCAGCACCGCACCAAGCGGCAGACCGCCACCGATACGCGCACGCACCTGATGCCGGCCACGCGGCGTGCAACCCGAGCCGTTTCGCTCGCCGGCGCCATTAAGGGCAGTGGATACCGCAAAGCGGCAACGCAGCTTCCCGTCGGCAAAGCCATAGAGCTGCTGGTCGGCGAGGGAGATGTACAAACAATCGAGATGGGTCATGGGCGACTAGCTTAAACGAAGGATCTGGCGCCTAGCACCTCACCCCTTCGCCGGCACGGCTACGGCGTTGCGCCTGCCCTTGGGCTGGGCCTCGGCCAGCGCAGCATCTGCCACACCGCTCTCGGCCCGCATGCCAGCCGCCAGGAACGGCACCATCATCCGCATGATCTGCTCGATCGAAGTCCGGGCACCGAAGTCATTCTCGGCAATCGCGCGAAGTGCCTTGATCCCGGACATGCTGAACGCCGCCGCACCGAGCATGAAATGCACGCGCCAGAACAGCTCAATCGGTGGAATGTTCGGCGCGGCCTCATGCACACGCAGCATGTAGCGACGGAATACCTTGCCGTACATATCTTCGAGGTAGCGCCGCAGATGGCCCTGGCTCTGGCTGAAGGAAAGTCCGAGCAGGCGCATGAAAATCGACAGGTCGTCGCCGCTGCGCGGTTTAGCCGCCAGGGCCTGCTCCACCAGTATTTCCAGCAGCTCTTCGAGCGTATCCGGCTTATCGGAAATCGACTCGCGGCGATCCAGCTCGCGTTCCAGGCTGGCGCAGAAGGGGCCGAGAAAGCGTGAGAAAACTGCCTGAATCAGCGCCTTCTTCGAACCGAAGTGATAATTCACCGCCGCCAGGTTTACGCCGGCCTTGCTGGTGATCAGGCGAAGCGAAGTCTCAGCGAAGCCTTTTTCAGCGAACAGCTGTTCCGCTGCATCCAAAATGCGCTCGACTGTCTCGGACTGCGCCATGCCCCCTCCAATGACGAACATCTGTTTGAAACTTACGTTTCAGCCAATAGCCAAGTCAACCATGAAAGCGGCGTGGCGCCTAGCTCATCTTCGCATTCACGGCCGTCGCGATCGAATGCTCGCAGAACTCGTTGCCAACACCCGATCACTGTATATAATCCCAGTCACTGTATAAAAGAACAGAGACCGCCATGATCAAGCTGACGCCCCGCCAGTCGGAAATCCTCGCCTTCATCAAGCGCTGCCTGGAAGACCACGGCTACCCGCCGACGCGCGCCGAGATTGCACAGGAGCTCGGCTTCAAGTCCCCCAACGCCGCCGAGGAACATCTCAAAGCGCTGGCGCGCAAGGGCGCAATCGAGATGACGCCCGGCGCCTCGCGCGGGATACGCATCCCGGACTTCGAGCCCGCTGCGCAGGAAGGCAGCCTGCCGATCATCGGCCGGGTGGCAGCAGGCGCACCGATCCTGGCGCAACAGCATGTCGAGGAGTCCTGCCAGATCAATCCGGACTTTTTCCACCCGCGCGCCGACTACCTGCTGCGGGTACGTGGCATGAGCATGAAGGACATCGGCATCATCGATGGCGACTTGCTGGCAGTCCACAGCACCCGCGACGCGCGCAACGGCCAGGTCGTCGTCGCACGGGTCGGCGAAGAGGTTACCGTCAAGCGCCTCAAGCGCGAAGGTGACAAGGTCTGGTTGCTGGCGGAAAACCCCGAGTTCGCACCTATCGAAGTGGATCTCGAACATGAAGACTTCGTGATCGAGGGCTTGAGTGTCGGCGTGATACGCCGCTAGGAGACGTTCGATGCAGTACCTCCCCACACCAAACACCAAGCCGCAGCTGTCCCTCTTCGAGGGACTGATCGCTCATGGCATGCCGCCCTTTCTCGCCGAACCAGCGCCGCCGCAACTCGAGCGCCTGAGTGAGTTGAGCCTGAGCGGCAACAGCGAGCATTGTCGGCTGCTACTCGCCCCCATGCTGCGCGAACTCAGCGATGCTCCCGACAGCCGCTGGCTCACGCTGGTCGCCCCTCCGGCATTTCTGTCGTCCCAGTGGCTACGCGAAACCGGACTGAATCGCGAACGCATCATCCTGCTGCAACCGCGCGGTATTCAGGGCGCGCTGGAGCTGACCTGCAAGGCGCTGACTTCCGGCTGCAGCCACACCGTCGTCAGCTGGTTTGCTCACATGGATGCCCGCATGCGCAGCAGGTTGCATAGCGCCGCCAGCCAGGGCAACACTCAGAGTCTCAACATTCGCCTAGGCCGCTAGTAGTCCCGAAAGGCACATGGATCGTGCCGAATCCCCCCCGCTACACCCCCACCTCGCTCAGTGCAGTACCCGCGGCTCATCCTCGTACTCGATCTCGCCCTCACCTTCTGACATGCGTCCAGCCATCTGCACACCCACGTTGAACATCGCCTTGGCGATCTCCACATGCTGGCCCTGCAGAAAGAGTTTCGCGTCGTCGGAGAAATCCAGCGTCACCAGCACCTCTTCGTCTTCGGCACGGCGCAGGACGATGCGGCCGTCAGGTAGCTCGACAATTTCCAGAAACGAGGTAGGCATTCGATCAGCTCTCCGAGAAAGGCGCGCATTGTACCAGTCGACTATCGACGGGGCAGCCTTCAGGCAACAGGCCAACCCGCCATGGCCGGGTTTCATGGTGGCGGTCCAGGACGTAGCATTGCCCGAACCGACACCGCCCGGCACAACACACCAAGAACAGGCCGAGTATCCATGACGCCCCGCATTCTGCTGCTTACTACCTTGGCCATGTTCGCCTTCGCCGGCAATTCGCTGCTGTGCCGGATCGCCTTGCGAGACACCGCCATAGACCCCGCCAGCTTCACCGGCGTACGCCTGCTTGGCGGTGCGCTGACACTCTGGTTTCTGATGTTGCGACGGGAACGCCGCGCGATACCGGACGGTGACTGGCACGGTGCCGCGGCCTTGTTCGTGTACGCCGCAGCGTTCTCGTTCGCCTATCTGCATCTCGACGCCGGCACCGGCGCGCTGCTGCTATTCGGCGCCGTGCAGCTGAGCATGATCGTCTGGGGGCTGATACGTGGCGAGCGATTCGGCCACTGGCAGATCGTTGGCCTGATCCTGGCGCTGGGCGGCTTGGTATTTCTGCTGCTGCCGGGGAGTAGCGCGCCGTCATGGCATGCTGCGCTGCTTATGCTGGCCTCCGGAGTCGCCTGGGGAATCTATTCCCTGCGGGGACGCGGGACCGTCAATCCGCTGAATGCCACCGCCGGCAACTTCATGCGAGCGGTGCCGCTGGGCATCCTGCTGAGCCTGGCGGGCTGGAATCAATTGCAGTGGGATATCCCAGGCCTGATTTACGCGCTGCTCTCGGGCGCTCTGGCCTCTGGTGTCGGCTACGCCATCTGGTATTCGGCGTTACCCGGTCTAACGGCGATCCAGGCCGCCAGCGTGCAACTGAGCGTGCCACTGTTGACCGCCCTTGCCGGCGCGTTGCTGCTTGGCGAAGCACTGACGGACCGCCTGCTGATCGCCGGCACGGCAATTCTCTGCGGCATTGCCCTGGTCATGCTGACTCGCAAGCCAGAAGCGGCATGATGTGGAAGCGCCCGCTCACCACTCGGTCAGCGACTCGCGAAAGCGCAAGGCCAGACTCTTCAGGTTCTGTCGCCAGAGCTCCAGTTCCTCACGGGTCAGGGCGGGCTCCGGCTCGTCGAGGCTGACGGCCTCGATCAATGGCTGGCGTGGATCGGATTTAACCTTTGCCGGCGCACGCGGCGGCTCGAATAGCGCCGCGTAGGCTTGCAACAGGCTGGCCAGCCAGGTTTCCCCCTGCTCGGCCAGTTCCACCAGCTCGGCCAGCTCCGGACTCGGCGCTGCGTCGAGAACCGAGCGCGAGAGAATCAGTTCGACCCGCGACGCACCGGCGCCAGGCGAGCGGTAGTAGCCGGCAATTTCATGACACAGCCCCAGCAGGGCGCCGTAGAGATGGAACAGGCTCGCCTCACGCTCGGCCTGGATCAGCCCCTGCGCATTCAGCGAGCCCGATGCTTCGGCCTTGCGCCAACTATCCAGCGACAGACCAGCGAAGTAGATTTTCTGATTGGTCCGGGTGTAGAGCTCGTGAGCCATGTGGGCGCTCTCCGAATGTCGGGAAACTGCAAGAATGAACTCTGCCGCCCGTCAACGCCAGCGCTACAGGCAGAGCTCAACAGCCGCAGACACCGCCTAGTCGGACGGTATCTGCAAGCGCATCGTCGCAGCGGCGTGCGTTACTTCTCCTCGACCTTCCACTTACCGCCGACGAAGAAGGCCTTCCAGCCGGTCGGCTTGCCGTCGACTTCCGATTGCACGTACTGCTCCTTGGTTTTGCGGCTGAAGCGGATCACCGTCGGGCGACCTTCTGCGTCCTGCTGCGGTGCGTCCAGCAGGAAGTGGTACTTCGGATCGATCTCGTCACGGTGCGGGATCAGCTCCTTCACCAGCGGAGCACGTGTCTCGCGGTTCTTCGGAAACTGGCTGGCGGCCAGGAACAGCCCCGATGCACCGTCACGCAGTACGTAGGTGTCGTCAACTTTCTCGCAACGTAGCTCCGGCATCTTCACAGCATCCATCTTCGGCGGCGCCGGCTCGCCGTTCTTCAGCAGCTTACGAGTGTTCTTACATTCGGCGTTGGTGCAGCCGAAGAATTTGCCGAAACGACCGGTCTTGAGCTGCATCTCGCTGCCGCACTTGTCGCATTCCAGGCTTGGGCCTTCGTAGCCCTTGATCCGGTATTGGCCTTCCTCGATCTCGTAGCCCGAGCAATCGGGGTTGTTACCGCAGATATGCAGCTTGCGCTTCTCATCGAGCAAATAGGCATCCATCGCCGTGCTGCAGATCGGACAGCGATGCTTGCCCAGCAGTACCAGGGATTCTGATTCACCCTCGTCATCTGCAGCGATCTCGTCACCAGGCACGAGGTTGATCGTCGACTTGCAGCGTTCCTTGGGCGGAAGGCTGTAGCCAGAGCAGCCGAGGAACACGCCGGTGGACGCGGTGCGGATCATCATCGGCCGGCCGCAGACCTTGCAGGGAATGTCGGTCAGGGTTGGCTGGTTGGCGCGCATGCCGTTCTCGCTGCCCTCCGCCTGCTCGAGCTTGCGTTTGAAGTCGCCATAGAACTCATCGAGCACGTGCCTCCATTCGCGCTCGCCCTGCGCGACGTCGTCCAGATGCTCTTCCATGCCGGCGGTGAAGCCGTAGTCCATCAGGTTCTCGAAGCTCTCGGAAAGGCGTTCGGTGACGATGTCGCCCATCTTTTCCGAATAGAAGCGGCGGTTGTGCAGCGAGACGTAGCCGCGATCCTGAATCGTGGAAATGATCGCCGCATAAGTGGACGGACGACCGATACCGCGCTTCTCCATCTCCTTGACCAGGCTGGCTTCCGAGTAGCGCGCGGGCGGCTTGGTGAAGTGCTGGCTCGGGTCGAGCTTGAGCAGCGCCAGCGCTTCGCCCTGCTGCATATCCGGGAGCACGTCGTCCTCGCCGGCCTTGCTCTGCTGCGGCATGACCTTGGTGTAGCCGTCGAACTTGAGAATGCGGCCCTTGGCACGCAGCTCGAACTCGCCGGCCGTTGCCGTGACGCTGGTGGACAGGTACTGGGCCGGCGGCATCTGGCAAGCCACGAACTGGCGCCAGATCAGCTCGTAAAGGCGCTCGGCATCGCGCTCCATTCCCGAAAGCTGGTTGGGGCGCAGATTGACGTCAGACGGGCGGATCGCCTCGTGCGCCTCCTGCGCGCCCTCCTTGCTCGAATAGACATTGGCCTTCTCGGGCAGGTACTTGCCACCGAACTCGCTCTCGATAAAGCCACGTACCATGGCGATGGCGTCGGCCGAGAGGTTGGTCGAGTCGGTACGCATGTAGGTGATGTAGCCCGCCTCGTAGAGCCGCTGCGCCATCATCATGGTCTTCTTCACGCCGAAGCCGAGGCGGTTGCTCGCCGCCTGCTGCAGGGTCGAGGTGATGAACGGCGCCGACGGCTTGCTGAAGGTCGGCTTGTCCTCGCGCTTGCTGACGCGGTAGTTCGAGCTCTTGAGTTTCTCCAGCGCGGCGGTGGCCTGCGCTTCGTTCAGCGGCTTGAACGCCTCACCGTTCTGGCGGGCCACCTCGAAGCGCACCTTGGCCTGCTGCGCGGTCGCCAGGTCGGCATGCACTTCCCAGTATTCTTCCGGTACGAAAGCACGGATTTCACGCTCGCGCTCCACTACCAGCTTCACCGCCACCGACTGCACCCGGCCAGCGGACAGGCCGCGGGCAATCTTCGCCCACAGCAGCGGGGACACCATGTAACCGACCACGCGGTCGAGGAAACGCCGGGCCTGCTGGGCATTGACGCGATTGATGTCGAGCTCGCCGGGTTGCGAGAACGCCTCCTGGATCGCCTTCTTGGTGATTTCGTTGAACACCACGCGCTTGTAGCGACTGTCATCGCCGCCGATGGATTCGCGCAGGTGCCAGGCGATCGCCTCCCCTTCTCTATCCAAGTCGGTCGCGAGATAGATGGTGTCGGCTTCCTTGGCCAGGCGACGCAGCTCCTCGATCACCTTCTCCTTGCCCGGCAGGATCTCGTACTTGGCCTTCCAGTCATGCTCCGGGTCGACGCCCATGCGCGCGAACAGCTGACGTTTGGCCTTCTCCTTGGGCGACAGCGCAGGCGTCTCACCAGCGGCGGCCTTGCCGCGCTTTGCCGGCTCCTTGCTGGCGGAACCACTGGTGGGAAGGTCGCGGATGTGGCCGATACTCGACTTCACCACGTACTGGTTGCCCAAATACTTGTTGATTGTCTTGGCCTTGGCCGGTGATTCCACGATGACCAGCGATTTACCCATGGAGAGCAGAGTTCCTGAATCGAGAGGTGAACGGAGCGAGTATCTGCGGCAAGGTGCGCGCAAATCGGCGACCGGAGGTCGGACTGCTGGCAGCGGCGTCGACGCGCCTCAATGAGCTTTCCGAGCATGCCCGAGAACGCATGAACGAGTGCAAAGACGGCCACTCTGTCCGAAAGGCACCGCTATATATAGTGGCGAGCGCGACGAGGTCAAGCGCCGAGCCTGGCAAGCAAGCGTTCGCACGCATCAGTAACGGCTCGGCTCGGCCTCGATCAGAGCGAACCGCGGCACAGTTTCGCCATCGACATCGACGGTCTCGACGAACATGGACAATGGGCGAACCCACAGTCCGTACTCACCGTACAGTGCCTGATAGAACACCATCGGCTCTTCCGTCTCCGAATGTCGCGCCACGGCGAACACTCGGTATTCGGGCCCCTTGTAATGGCGATATCGCCCCGGCTCCACCTGCATCATCTGCTTCCCCTGCCGTCACAAAAAGAAAAACCGGGGCACTTGGCCCCGGCTTCCATGCACCGTCTGACAATCCGCCCCGCGAACCTGCGGGCGCGGCTGTCAGCCTAGCGCAGTCATCTGCATCTGTCAGACGCGTTCGAAGACCGTACTGATCCCCTGCCCCAGACCGATACACATGGTGGCGACACCGAGCGTACCGTTGTTCTGCTTCATCACGTTCAGCAGGGTGCCGGAGATACGCGCACCGGAGCAGCCGAACGGGTGGCCCAGGGCGATGGCGCCGCCATGCAGGTTGACCTTCTGTTCCATCTGGTCGAGCAGCTTGAGGTCCTTGAGCACCGGCAGCGCCTGCGCGGCGAAGGCTTCGTTCAGCTCGACGTGGCTGATGTCATTCATGGTCAGACCGGCACGCTTGAGCACCTTCTGGGTCGACGGCACCGGGCCGTAACCCATGATTGCCGGGTCGACACCCGCCACTGCCATGGCACGAACCACGGCCATCGGCTGGATGCCGAGATCCTTGGCGCGCTGGGCGGACATGACGATCATGCAGGACGCACCGTCGGTGATCTGCGAGGACGTACCCGCAGTCACGGTGCCGCCCTTCGGATTGAATGCCGGCTTCAGTGCGGCCAGGCTTTCAAGCGTGGTATCCGGACGGATGGTTTCATCGTAATCGAAGACCTTGAGGAAGCCGTTCTCGTCGTGACCTTCCAACGGAATGATCTCGTCCTTGAACTTGCCTTCCACCGTAGCCTTGTGTGCCAGGCGGTGCGAACGCTCGCCGAAGGCATCCTGCTGCTCGCGGGTGATGCCGTGCATCTTGCCGAGCATTTCGGCGGTGAGACCCATCATGCCGGACGCCTTGGCCGCGTGCAGTGACAACTGCGGGTTCGGGTCGACGCCGTGCATCATGCTGACGTGGCCCATGTGCTCCACACCGCCGATGACGAACACGTCACCGTTGCCGGTCTGAATAGCCTGCACTGCGGTGTGCAGGGCGCTCATGGACGAACCGCACAGGCGGCTCACGGTCTGGCCGGCGCTGGTGTGCGGAATGCGGGTCAACAGCGACGCCATGCGGGCGATGTTCCAGCCCTGCTCGAGGGTCTGGTTCACGCAGCCCCAGATCACGTCCTCGACTTCGGCCGGGTCGATCTTAGGGTTGCGCGCCAGCACGCCATCGATCAGCTGCGCGGACATGGTCTCGGCGCGGGTATTACGGTGCATGCCGCCCTTGGAGCGCCCCATCGGGGTGCGACCGAAGTCGACGATGACTGCATCTCTTGGATTCAGGCTCATGAATTCTCTCTCCCTCGATTAACCGTAGAAGCGCTGGCCGTTGGCAGCCATCTCACGCAGCTTCGCGGTCGGGTGGTACAGCGGGCCCAGGTCGGCGTACTTGTCGGCCATCGCGACGAACTCGGCGACGCCGATCGAATCGATGTAGCGCAGCGCACCACCACGGAAGGGTGGGAAGCCAATGCCATAGATCAGGCCCATGTCGGCTTCGGCAGCGGTCTCGACGATGCCGTCTTCCAGGCAGCGCACGGTTTCCAGGCACAGCGGGATCATCATGTAGTTGATGATGTCCTCGTCGGACAGCTCGCGCGTCTCGGCGACGATCGGCTTGAGCAACTCGTAGGCCTGCGGGTCGACGACCTTCTTCGGCTTGCCCTTCTTGTCCATCTCGTAGGCGTAGAAGCCCTTGCCGTTCTTCTGGCCGAGGCGGTTGGCGTCGTACATGACGTCGACAGCCGTGCGGGTGTCGTCCTTCATGCGATCCGGGAAGCCTTCGGCCATCACGTCACGGCCGTGGTGGCCGGTGTCCATGCCGACGACGTCCATCAGATAGGCCGGGCCCATGGGCCAGCCGAACTTCTCCATCACCTTGTCGGCGCGAACGAAGTCGACACCGTGGGCGATGGCGCGGGCGAAGCCGCCGAAGTACGGGAACAGCACGCGGTTGACCAAGAAGCCCGGGCAATCGTTGACCACGACCGGGCTCTTGCCCATCTTCTTGGCGTAGGCGACGGTGGTGGCGATGGCGGTTTCGCTGGTCTTCTCGCCGCGGATCACTTCCACCAGCGGCATCATGTGTACCGGGTTGAAGAAGTGCATGCCGCAGAAGTTTTCCGGACGCTTGAGCGCCTGGGCCAGGTAGCTGATGGAGATGGTGGAGGTGTTGGAGGCGATGATCGCGTCTTCGCGCACGTGGCCTTCCACCTCGGCCAGCACGGCGTGCTTGACCTTCGGGTTCTCGACCACGGCCTCGACAACGATGTCGACGTTGCCGAAATCGCCATAGGACATGGTCGGGCGGATCGCGTTGAGCGCCTGCGCCATCTTCTCCGGAGTCAGACGGCCCTTCTCGACGCGCTTGCCGAGCAGCTTGGAGGCCTCGTCCAGACCCATCTGGATACCCTCTTCGCGGATATCCTTCATCAGGATCGGCGTGCCCTTGACGGCCGACTGGTAGGCGATGCCGCCACCCATGATGCCGGCGCCCAGCACGGCAGCCAGTTTCACGTCGCGCGCCTGCTTGTCGTAAGCCTTGGCCTTCTTCTTCAGCTCCTGATCGCTGAGGAACAGGCCGATCAGGCTTTCGGCAACCGAAGTCTTGGCCAGTTTGACGAAGCCGGCGGCCTCGACTTCCAGCGCCTTGTCACGGCCGAAGTTGGCGGCTTTCTGGATGGTCTTGATGGCTTCGACCGGCGCCGGGTAGTTCGGGCCGGCCTGGCCGGCCACGAAGGCCTTGGTGGTCTCGAACGCCATCATCTGCTCAATGGCGTTGAGCTTGAGCTTGTCCAGCTTCGGCTGGCGCTTGGCCTTGTAATCCAGCTCACCGGAGATGGCGCGCTTGACCAGATCCAGTGCCGCTTCCTGCAGCTTTTCCGGAGCGACGACGGCATCGACCGCGTGCACCTTGAGCGCGTCTTCGGCACCGTTTTCCTTGCCTGACGCGATCCACTCGACGGCGTTATCGACACCGATCAGGCGCGGCAGGCGGACGGTACCGCCGAAGCCCGGGTAGATGCCCAGCTTCACTTCCGGCAGGCCGACCTTGGCAGCGGTGGACATGACCCGGTAATCGGCAGACATGCACATCTCGAAACCGCCACCCAAGGCGATGCCGTTGATGGCAACCACGGTGGGCACGCCCAGGTCCTCGAAATCGCTGAAGATCTTGTTGGCTTCGAGGTTGCCGGCGACCAGCTCCTCGTCGGGCAGCTTGAAGTTGTCGACGAACTCGGTGATATCGGCACCGACGATGAATACGTCCTTGCCGCTGGTGACGATGACGCCCTTGACCGATGCATCGGCCTTGAGGGCGTCGACCGCCTGACGGAGTTCGTTGAGAGTGAGGCGATTGAATTTATTGACGGACTCACCCTTGAGGTCGAAATTCAATTCGACGATGCCGCTCTCAAGAGCCTTAACCGTGATGGCTTTACCTTCGTAAATCATCAACTGATCTCCAGGAATGGAAGCTGAACGTTACGTGCCGCACGTCTTCGGTCTACTGCGACCACGCCTCGCGGCGACGACACCCACCGACACGATACATCGGGCAATCGGCGATGCGCTGACAAACGCTCGATTCATACGCCCGTTTGATTTGGGTCGGCACACCTTCGAGCAAAAGCACTGCCTTGTCAATCGGCTCTCTCATCGAGACGGATTCGGACATTTCGCGACTGACCGGTCATTCTCAGCCACACGAATTTCTGCCCATTTGCAGCATCTATCGACCGATGGCCAGCAGCACTCATCGCTGAAACCGTAGCTCAGCGCGTCAGTCAACCTACAAAGCGCCCAGCGGGTACACTGCCGCCTGTCATCGCACGCCATACGCGGACCGAAATGCCGCCGCCCCCAGACTGGAGTACTGCATGTCCCAAGCCCCTATCGCCCGCGCCGATGCAGGCGCCGATCCTTACCGCTGGCTGGAGAATCGCGACGCGGAGGACGTGCTGGCCTATCTCAGGGCGGAGAATGCCTATCTCGAAGAGCAGCTCGCCGATCAAGCCGAACTGCGCGAAACCCTGTTCCAGGAAATCAAGAGCCGCATCCGCGAAACCGATTTGTCACTGCCCTCGCCGTGGGGGCCGTGGCTGTACTACCAGCGCACCACCGCTGGGGACGAGTATCCCCGGCACTACCGCTGCCCGCGCCCACTGGATGGTTCGCTGACCGTCGATGAAAGCGCCGAACAGCTGCTGCTCGACCCCAACGAGCTGGCCGGTGGCGGCTTCCTCTCGCTGGGCGCCTTCAGCATGAGCCAGGACCACAGCAA
Organism: Pseudomonas sp. FIP_A4; assembly: GCF_036701605.1. Classification (NCBI taxonomy): domain Bacteria; kingdom Pseudomonadati; phylum Pseudomonadota; class Gammaproteobacteria; order Pseudomonadales; family Pseudomonadaceae; genus Pseudomonas; species Pseudomonas sp. FIP_A4. The sequence goes on from NZ_JAYDXP010000120.1 coordinate 101,887, forward strand.
GCTCGCCTACAGCCTCGACCGCGAGGGCGACGAGATCTACCGGCTGTACGTCAAGGACCTGGCCAGCGGCGCGATCACCGAGCTGCCCTTCGACAACTGCGACGGCAGCATGACGTGGGCCAACGACAGCCAGACCCTGTTCTACGGCGAGCTGGACGAGACCCACCGACCACACAGGATTTACCGCCATCGCCTCGGCGAAACCGGCAGCAGCGAGGTTTATCACGACCCGGACGGGCGCTTCTTCGTGCATTGCTACCGCGCCAGCTCCGACCGCCAGCTGGTCATCCTCTCCCACAGCAAGACCACCAGCGAAGCCTGGGTGCTGTCGGCGGATCAGCCGGAAGGCAGCTGGACCTGCCTGGCGCCACGCCGGGAAGACCACGAATATTTCCCCGATCATGGCCTGTACGAGGGCCAGTGGCGCTGGCTGATTCGCAGCAACCAGGCGGGCATCAACTTCGCCCTTTATCACGCCAGCGAGGCCGAGCCGGGCCGCGAGCACTGGCAGGTGCTGGTCCCGCATGACGACGCGGTGATGCTCGAGGATGTCAGCCTGAACGCCGAGGCAATCACCCTGACCCTGCGCGAGAGCGGCCTGCCGGTGATCGAGGTGCGGCCGCAGGGCGTCCAGCCCTATCGCCTGCAATTGCCCGATGCGGCCTACAGCCTGCACGTGCAGAACTCGCTGGAATTCACCAGCACGGTGATCCGCCTGCGCTACGAGGCGTTGAATCGCCCGGCGCAGATCCGCCAGCTGACCCTGGCCGACGGCACGCAGAAGGTGCTCAAGGAAACCCCGGTGGAAGGCCCCTTCGATGCCGATGCCTACGAAAGTCGGCGCATCTGGGCGACCGCCCAGGACGGCACGCAGATTCCCATCAGCCTGGTCGGCCGCCGCGACAGCTTCGGCAAGCCCGCACCACTCTACCTCTACGGTTACGGCGCCTACGGTCACAGCCTCGACCCCTGGTTCTCCCACGCGCGGCTGTCGCTGCTCGACCGCGGCTTCGTCTTCGCCATCGCGCATGTGCGTGGCGGTGGTGATCTGGGCGAAGCCTGGTACCGCGCCGGCAAGCTGGAACACAAGCCGAACACCTTCACCGACTTCATCGCCTGCGCCGAACAATTGCTGGCCGATGGCTACACCACGTCGCCACGCCTGGCCATCAGTGGCGGCAGCGCTGGCGGCCTGCTGATCGGCGCGGTGCTCAACCTGCGTCCGGAGCTGTTTGGCGCAGCCGTCGCCGAGGTGCCCTTCGTCGATGTACTGAACACCATGCTCAACGCCGACCTACCGCTGACCGTGACCGAATACGACGAGTGGGGCGACCCGAACCAGCCGGAGGTGCATGAGCGGATCAAGGCCTATGCGCCGTACGAAAACATCCGCGCCCAAGCCTACCCCGCGCTGCTCGCAGTGGCCGGCTACAACGACAGCCGCGTGCAGTACTGGGAAGCCGCCAAGTGGGTCGCCAAGCTGCGTGCCACGCGCACCGACGACAACCTGCTGTTGCTCAAGACCGAGTTCGGCGCAGGGCACGGCGGCATGAGCGGCCGCTACCAGGCGTTCAAGGACGTGGCGCTGGAGTATGCCTTCGTGCTCAAGGTGCTCGGCCTGGCGGAGTAGACGCTGAGGCGCTTGTCGTCAGTCAGGGCCTGACCAGCCGTGCTGGCGAAGCACAAAAATAGAAAGGGGAGCCTGACGGCTCCCCTTCAAGAGTTATTGCTTTGTTCTTCTTTTGCTGACGGGCTTGTTGTTTTTGTTGAGCGCCCGGTTCGAGCCAGAGCCCGAAGCAGTCCCAGGTTCGGGACATAAAGAACAAACGGATTATTTTGGTCGCTGATTTGCCACTGCCCCTCAGGGCTCAACCGGTTCTGGTGCTGCCTCATGGCAGTTTTGTCATTCTCGGCCCGGTCGACAGGAAACCTGTCGGGCAATTCCTCTCCAAAAGAATCAGTTTGCTACGCCTCCACGTGCTTGTTTTTATTGTGTTGGAGTCGCTACGTGTTGTTTTTGTTGTGGGTTCTGCTTTCTTGTTCTTGTTGTGCAAGAGATAAAGCATTCGGCGTGCCATCTTTTGTAAATCCTTATTTTTCATAGACTTACGTTTTTCAGCAGAGTGTCGCGCGCAGGGAAAACGGGCACCATCGTTACCGTGCGCCCCAGGCGTCGTTACATTTCTGTGAAGCGGTAACACCGGTACGCCGCTCAGCGCACACCACTGGGACGCGGCCGCACAACGTGCGACGCCTCGAAAAGCCGGAAAATGGGAAGGGGCAGCCGCGGGAACCCGGCGGCTGCCTGCGTTCTATCGGAAGGGCGTCGACGCCATGGGTTGCGCCGACGCATCGTGCTCAGGCGCGGATTGCCGATTGCAGCGCATCTTCCTGACGCTTGGCCAGCAGATCGGAGGCCGCAAGTGCGAGCAGTGGAACCAAGCCTACATTCAGGGCCACGCTCCAGGACCCGATCAAACCAATGAACAACATGCCGGCCACAACAATGGCAGCGATGCAATGCGCGCAGAAGCGGCATAGCTCAAGTGCAACTACAGGCTCGTTGTAATTGTTCATGACGTCTGACTCCCCGCTTTTTGTTGTAATAATTGGCATCTACATTGAGGGTAGCCAGCTCTCGTGCCGATGCAATTCAAACCGACGCGCGGCTCGTCTAGGTCGAGCGTTACAGGCGGATGAACATTGGTTTACAGGCACTTCTGCAACATCCCGTCGACAGTCTACGCACCACCTCAAGTTCATCTGCTTATTCAACTTCTGATATCCCGCCCGCCTCTTCGTTGCGGCATCGAGACCAAGAGGCTGTAGTGAATCGGCGTGAATTACGGATTGTCGAACAATGAACTTCGCCCATTCATCACCTGTTCGTGAGCGTGAACCGCCAAGCCGGCAGACGCACGCGGCGGGCAACAGCGACAGCTCACATCAATCCCAGCGGGCGTCCGTTTCCACTATGCGCAGCGTGCGCCGGGCCTTGCCGGGAGTGCGTGAGAAGCGCGGTGCAGGCGCCGCTTGCAACTGGCCGTCGACCTCCTGATAGACGCCACGCTGGCGCATATGAACATGCCCGGCTGCCTCGTCCAGAGGCAGTACCGGAGCGAAGCAAGCATCGCTGCCCTCCAGCAAGGCGCACCATTCGGCCTGGCTGCGGCTGGCGAACAACCGTGCCAGCACGTCGCCCTGCTCGGCCCAGGCAGCCGGGTCCGCGCAGCCCTCCCAAAGCGCTTGCGGAGCGTCGATGCGTTCGAGCAACTCGCGCCAGAACGGCGGCTCCAGCGCGCCGATGGCAATCTCACGGCCATCGGCGCAGAGGTAACACCGGTAGTTCGGCGCCGCGCCACTCAGTGGATTGCGCTCGCGCTGCATCTCGATACGCCCGCTGGGTAGCAGCCCGGCAAAAAAGGTCATCAGCGACGACACGCCATCGACGATCGCCGCATCGATCACCTGCCCTTGGCCCGAGCGCTCGCGCTCCCACAGTGCGGCGAGGATACCCACCGCAAGGTACAGCGAGCCGCCACCGAAATCGCCGACCAGATTCAGCGGCGGCACCGCCGGTCCGCTCTCGCCGCGGATCGCGGCCAGCGCACCGGTCAGCGCGATATAGTTGATGTCGTGCCCGGCCGCCTGGGCCAGCGGTCCGGTCTGGCCCCAGCCAGTCATGCGGCCGTAGATCAGCCGCGGATTGCGCGCCAGCAGCTCGTCCGGCCCCAGGCCCAGGCGCTCCATGACGCCCGGACGGAAGCCCTCGATCAGCACATCGGCGCCCTGCGCCAGTTCCACACAGCGCGCCCGCCCGGTAGCGTTGCGGATATCCAGAGTCACCACCGTGCGACCGCGGTCGACCACCGGGTTCGCCCATCCCGTACCGCCCTCGCGCTCGACGCGCAGCACCTCGGCGCCCATGTCCGCGAGCAGCATCGCGCAGTGCGGTCCGGGACCGATGCCGGCGAACTCCAGCACGCGCAGGCCACGCAGCGGTCCCTGACGATCCTGCTCGGTCTCGCTCATCGTCCCTCCCCCTTTCTGGCTTGCCTCAGGCGCTCCGCGTCGACGCGAGAGCACCGTGCGGCGACGACTACTGGTTCGCCGCATTAAGCGGCTTATCGATTAGATGGTCGCGGTAGCGCTCGCGCAGCACTTTCTTGTCGATCTTGCCCGTGGCCGTCAGCGGCACAGCGTCGAAGACCACCGCATCGGGCATCCACCACTTGACGATGTTCGGTTCCAGATGCGCGAGGACCGATTCGGCGGTGACCTCGGCATCACCATGTGGCTCGATCACCAGCAGCGGGCGCTCCTCCCACTTCGGGTGGAACACGCCGACCACCGCCGCAACCTTCACCCCGGGGCACGCGGCGGCGACGTTCTCGATATCGATGGAACTGACCCACTCGCCGCCGGACTTGATTACGTCCTTGCTGCGATCGGTGATGCGCATGAAGCCATCGGCATCCAACGTGGCGATGTCGCCGGTATCGAACCAGCCGTCCTCGTCCAGCGCACTGGTTTCGCTCCGGTAGTAGCGTTCCACCGTCCACGGGCCGCGCACCTTGAGACGACCGGCACTGACTCCGTCGCGCGGCAATTCGCGGCCCTTTTCGTCCACCACCCGCAGTTCGATGCCGAACTGCAAGCGCCCCTGGCGCGTCCAGACGGTATCGTTGACGGCCTGCTGACCACGCCCGGCCAATCTGGGCGTCGGCGTGGCCACTACCCCCAACGGGCTGGTTTCGGTCATGCCCCAGAGCTGGCAGACCGCAACGCCGTAGCGGGTCTGGAAGGTTTCAGCCATCGAGCGGGGCACTGCGGAACCGCCGATCACCAACCGCGCGAGCGTGCCAGCATCCTCGCCGCTGCGCTCAAGGTGGGCCAGGTACATGGTCCAGATGGTCGGCACGCCACCGGAGATGGTCACGCCTTCGCTCTGGATAAGCTCCTGCAGGCTCGGGCCGTCCATCCGGTCGCACGGCAGGACGAACTTGCAGCCATTGATCGCCGCGGCGTACGGCAAACCCCAGGCAGTGCCGTGGTAGAGCGACGAGCACGGCATGATGCAATCGAAGGCGGACAGGCCGAAGGCACCGGACAGCCCCGCCGCCATCGCGTGCAGCACCACGGAACGGTGACTGTACAGCACGCCCTTGGGATCGCCGGTGGTACCGGAGGTGTAACAGAGCACGGCGCCGGCGTTCTCGTCGAACTGCGGCCAGTCCAGCGGCATTGCGGCAGCGATCAGTCGCTCATAGCCCTGCACGTCGGCCATTGCGGAAACGGGCTGGGCTGCCAGCTCGATGAAATGACGGATCTTGTCCAGCCGCGGACGCAACCGGGCGACGCATTCGGCGAAGGAGCTGTCGAACAGCAACACCTGACTGCCGGCGTGGTTGATGGTGTAGACGATCTGCTCGTCCGACAGCCTCGGGTTGGCGGTGTGCAGCACCGCGCCGATACCCGGCACCGCGAAGAACAGCTCGTAATGCCGATGGGTGTTCCACGCCAGCGACGATACACAGTCGCCAGCGTCGATGCCGAGGCTGCGCAGCATCGTGGCAGCCTGGGCCGCGCGGCTGGCCAGGCCGGCGTAGTCGTAGCGCCAGAGCGGCTCGCCGACCAGCCGCGAGACAATCTCGCGATCGGCGTGAGCGCGCGCGGCGTGGGCGAGGATGCCGCTGATCAACAGGGGCGCGTTCTGCATCAAGCCTGTCTGCATGTTTCCTACCTCGTCTTGTTTTTATTTTCAGGTGGCCGGCGTGTCCCGGCTGTGCTCGGCACGGCGGCTCGCCGCGCCGCATGACGCTTCGTTCACGCGCCCAGGTTGCGCGCAATGACCAGGCGCTGGATGTCGCTGGTGCCCTCGTAGATCTGGCAGACCCGCACATCGCGGTAGATACGCTCCACCGGGAAGTCGGCCAGGTAGCCGTAACCGCCGAGCGTCTGGATCGCCGCCGAGCAGACCTTCTCCGCCATCTCCGAGGCGAACAGCTTGGCCATCGAGGCCTCTACCAATGCCGGCCGTCCGGCCTCGCGCAGCGCCGCGGCGTGATGCACCATCTGCCGCGCCACGGCGATCTGGGTCGCCATGTCGGCCAGGCGGAAGGCCACCGCCTGGTGCTCGATGATCGGCTTGCCGAAGGCTTCGCGCTCCCTGGCGTAGTCGCGCGCCGCTTCGAAGGCGGCGCGGGCCATGCCCACCGCCTGGGCGGCGATGCCGATGCGTCCGCCTTCCAGGTTGGCCAGGGCGATGCGGTAGCCCTCACCCTCCTCGCCCAACCGGTTGGCGACCGGCACACGCAGGTCCTCGAAGGCGATCTGGCAGGTATCCGAGGCGTGCTGGCCGAGCTTGTCCTCGACCCGTACCACCTGATAGCCAGGGCTGTCGGTGGGCACGATAAAAGCACTGATGCCGCGCTTGCCGGCGTCCGGGTCCGTCACCGCAAAGACGATCACCGTGCCGGCATGCTTGCCGGAGGTGATGAACTGCTTGGCACCGTTGAGCACATAGTCATCGCCGTCGCGTCGGGCACGGGTACGCAAGCTGCTGGCGTCGGAGCCGGCCTGCGGTTCGGTGAGGGCGAAGGCGCCGATCTGCTCGCCGCGTGCCAGCGGCACGAGGAAGTCACGCTTCTGTTGCTCGGTGCCGAAACGCAGGATCGGCACGCAGCCCACCGAATTGTGCACGCTCATGATGGTCGAGCAGGCGCCGTCGCCGGCGGCGATTTCTTCCAGCGCCATGGCGTACGCCAGGTAGCCGGTGTCGCTGCCGCCCCACTGCTCCGGCACCAGCATGCCGAAGAAGCCCAGCACAGCCATCTCGCGGATGGCCTCGGCCGGAAAGCGATGGGCGCGACTCCACTGCTCGGCGAAGGGTTTGAGCCGTTCTTCGGCGAACTGCCGCGCCACCTCCGCGATGGCGCACTGGTCTTCGTTGGGCAGCATGGACACCTCCTCAGATCAGCTCGACAGCCATCGCCGTGGCCTCGCCACCGCCGATGCAGATTGCCGCCACGCCGCGCCGCAAGCCGCGCGCACGCAGCGCCGCCAGCAGCGTGACGAGGATGCGTGCGCCGGACGCACCCACCGGATGCCCCAGCGCGCAGGCGCCACCATTGACGTTGACCTTGGTGTGATCCAGCCCCAGCTCGCGCATCGCCACCATCGCCACCACGGCGAAGGCTTCGTTGATCTCGAATAGATCGACGTCCTCAAGGCGCCAGCCAGTGCGCTCCATCAGCTTGCGGATCGCCCCGATCGGCGCGGTGGTAAACAGGTTCGGTGCATCGGCGTAGGCCGCGTGACCGTGGATCACCGCCTGGGGCTGCAGCCCCCAGCGCTCGGCCTCGGAGCGGCGCATCAGCAGCAGCGCGGCGGCGCCGTCGGAAATCGAACTGGAGTTCGCGGCGGTCACCGTGCCGCCTTCGCGGAACGCCGGCTTCAGGCTCGGGATCTTCTCCGGCATGGCTTTGGGCGGCTGCTCGTCGTCGCGAATCGTGCGTTGCTGTTTGCCCTGGGTGACTTCCAGCGTGACGATTTCCTCGGCGAAACGCCCTTCGGCGATCGCCGCCTGCGCCCGGCGCAGCGACTCCAGTGCGTAGGCGTCCTGCGCCTCGCGGCTGAAGCCGAAGGTGTCGGCGCACTCTTCGGCGAACGAGCCCATCAGCCGACCCTTGTCGAACGAGTCCTCGAGACCGTCGAGGAACATGTGATCGAGCACCCGTCCATGGCCCATGCGGTAGCCGCCGCGGGCTCGGTCGAGCAGATACGGCGCGTTGGACATGCTCTCCATGCCGCCGGCAACGACGATGTCGGCGCTGCCGGCAAGCAGCTGGTCGTGCGCCAGGATCACCGTCTGCATGCCCGAGCCGCACATCTTGTTCACCGTGGTGCAGGTGGTGGCGCGGGTCAGCCCCGCCCCCACCGCCGCCTGCCGCGCCGGCGCCTGGCCCTGTCCGGCCGGCAGCACACAGCCCATCAGTACGTCCTGCACGTTCTCCGGCGGCAGGCCGCTGCGTTCCACCGCGGCGCGGATCGCTGCCGCACCGAGCTGGGGCGCAGTCATGCCCAGCAGGTCACCCTGGAAGCCGCCCATCGGCGTGCGCGCGCTGCTGACGATTACGATCGGATCATCTTTCATGTGCATTTCCTTTATTTGGCGGCCATGCGCAAGGCACCGTCGAGACGGATCACCTCACCGTTGAGCATGCTGTTCTCGAAGATGTGCCGCACCAGCGCGGCGTATTCGGCGGGGCGGCCCAGACGGGGCGGGAACGGTACGCCGGCGGCCAGCGAGTCGCGGACTTCCTGGGTCATGCCGGCCATCATCGGCGTCTCGAACACGCCGGGGGCGATGGTCATCACACGGATACCGAAGCGCGCCAGCTCGCGGGCGGCCGGCAGCGTCAGGCTGACGACGCCGCCCTTGGAGGCCGCATAGGCCGCCTGGCCGATCTGTCCGTCGAAGGCCGCGATGGACGCGGTATTGATGATCACGCCGCGCTCGCCGTTGGCATCCGGCGCGTTCTCGGCCATTGCCTCTGCGGCCAGGCGCAGCATATTGAAACTGCCGATCAGGTTGATGCCGACGATGCGGCTGAAACTGTCGAGGCCGTGCGGGCCATTACGGCCGAGGATTTTCTCGCCACCGGCAACCCCGGCGCAGTTGACCAACCCGTGCAGCGCACCGAAGTGCTGGCGGGCCGTGGTCACCGCGTGACGCGCGGCCTGTTCGTCGCGGATATCGGCCTGCACGCCGAGCGCGCCGGCGCCGAGCGCTTCGGCCTGGGCGATGGCCGCCGCCTCGTCGAGATCGGCCAGCACCACGCTGCCACCCGCCTCGACCAGCGCCTGCGCCGCGGCGGCACCAAGCCCCGAAGCACCACCGCTGATGAGGAATACCCTGTCGCGAATCTGCATGGCGCTCTCCCGTGCTTGTTGTTATTCGGTGCGAAGCCGGGATTCATCTTTAGACAGCGACACGGGAGCGGCAATGGCCGATCTACTCAACCTGCCTGAGCGTTTTGGCCAATGGCAAAGGGCAATCACGCCGGTGACGGGCGCTGCCTGGGCGTGCGGTCAGCGCTGAGTCGGCGCCAGGATCAAGTTGCGGTAGTGACCGGGATTGCTACCCGTCCACTTGCGAAACGCCTTGTAGAACGAGCTGACATCGGCGAAACCGAGCCGCTCGGCGATCTCGCCGTAGCTGACGCTGGCATCGGCCAGCCACTGCGTGGCCATCTCCTGACGCAGTCCGTCCTTGATGGTCTGGTAGGGCTGGCCCGCTTCGGCCAGCCGGCGGCGCAACGTCGAGGCAGACATGCACAGGCGCTGCGCCAGCGTCGCCGCATCGGGCCACTGCTCCGCCGGCAGATGACGCAGCTGCTGGCGGATGCGGCTGGCCAGGCTGGAATGATCGCGATAGCGCACCAGGATGTTCGCCGGCGCCTCGGCAAGGAAACTGTGCAGCTCGGCTTCGCTGCGCCGGACCGGCAGATCGAGCACTTCGGCGGCGAAGATGATGCGCGTCGAGGGACGCGCGAAGCGCAGGTTGTCGGAAAACATGACCCGGTAGTCGTCGGTGTACTCCGGCTCGGCGCAGCGCAATTCCACCGCCAGCAAGGGGATGCGCCGTCCCACCAGCCAGCAGGCCAGCCCGTGCAGCAGCATCCAGAACGTGAAATAGCAGAACGCCCGTGCGGGCTCGGCGGCGCGCTCGCGCAGCACGATCTCGGCAAGACTCTGGCTGCGGATCAGCTTGCCGCGAAAATTCTCCAACTCCAGGCCGAAGAAGCTCAGCGCCTGCTGCAACGCCTTTTCCAGGGTGGGTTGCTGGATGCAGCAGCGGCTGACGAAGACGAAACTGCCGGAACGCAGTCGACGCGGGTCCATGCCGAACAGTTCGTCATCGAAGCGCTGCGCCAGCCCGAGCCACAGCCGCGTGTAGTCGCGCACGTCGACACGCCCGTCCGGCTCGCGCAGACAGGCCGGATCGAGGCCCAGCTCGGCCAGCAGCTGCGCGCCCGTCAGATCGGCGCGCTCGAACGCGAGCAGCGCCTCGCGCACCAGGCGCACGGAGATGCTGTCACGTTGCGTAACGGTAAGGTGTGTGGTCGAAGACGGTGCGTGAGTCATGCGTGCCGAGGTATCCGCTGGACGTCGCTCGGGATCATCGTTCAGTCGGCTGCGGTTTCCAACCCGACGTCCGTCACATCCAGCCCAGCGTCAGGCCAACCACCATCAGATAGCGCGTCGTCTTGGCCAGCGCGACGATCAGCACGAAGCTCCACAGCGGCTCGCGCATCATCCCCGCTACCAGCGTCAGCGGGTCACCGATGATCGGCATCCAGCTGAGTAGCAAGGTCCAGCGACCGTAACGGTGATAGTGCTGCTGTGCGCGCGCCAGCTGCCGCTCGTTGACCGGAAACCAGCGCGTGTGGCGAAACCGCTCGACGTAGCGCCCCAGCAGCCAGTTCACCAGCGAGCCGAGCACGTTGCCGATGCTGGCCACCGCCAGCAATCCCCAGACGGCATAGCGCTCCGACAGCAGCAACCCCGCCAGCAGCGCCTCGGATTGCATCGGCAGCAGCGTCGCTGCGCCGAACGCTGCCAGAAAAAGGCCGAGATAGCCGGAAAGCCCCCACATCGATCGCGTCCATCCACCCTTGCTTGGCCGCGCAGTATGCACGGTGCATCGCTGCCGCGCCGCCTCGGCGGCAAATGGTGAGCAATGCCGCCGTTAGCTCAGGTGTGAATGACCGTTTGCGCAGCCGTCGCACTCAGGACAGAACGGCTGCAGCCGATCGATTGAAGATGCCCAGGCCCGGCAGGCGCTCGCGATCATGCGCGCGCTCCAGTTGCAGCGCCGGGCCCTGCGGCACGATGCCGTTGCCGTTGATCTGCCGATGGCTCTGATAGTAATGCCGCTTGATATGACCGTAATCCACCGTATCGGCGATCCCCGGCCACTGGTACAGCTCGCGCAGCCAGTTGGAGAGGTTCGGATAGTCCTCGATGCGCCGCAGGTTGCACTTGAAGTGGCCGTGGTACACCGCGTCGAAACGGATGAGCGTGGTGAACAGCCGCCAGTCGGCCTCGGTCAGGTACTCACCGGTGAGATAGCGCAGCTTGTGGAGGCGACGCTCCAGCCAGTCCAACGTACTGAACACCTGCGCGAAAGCCTCTTCATAGGCCTCCTGGCTGGTGGCAAAACCGGCCCGGTAGACGCCGTTGTTGACCGCCGGGTAGATACGCGCGTTGAGCGCGTCGATCTCGCCGCGCAACGGTTGGGGGTAGAGGTCGAGCGACGATCCGGTCAGGTGGTCGAAGGCGCTGTTGAAGATGCGGATCAGCTCGGAGGATTCGTTGTTGACGATGCGCTGCTGCTTGCGATCCCACAGCAGCGGTACCGTCACGCGGCCGTTGTAACGGGGATCGTCGCGAGTGTAGCGCTGGTGCAGGTAGCGGTCGTTGTCCAACGCATCGCCGCTGGAGCCGGTGCTGCGATCGAAGGTCCAGCCGTGGTCGGCCATCAGCCAGCTCACCACCGAGACGTCGATCAGGCTTTCGAGCCCCTTGAGCTTGCGGTAGATCAGGGTGCGGTGTGCCCAGGGACAGGCAAGCGAAACATACAAGTGGTAGCGCCCGGCCTCGGCCTTGAATCCCGGCTGCCCATCGGCAGCCGGCTTGCCGTCCGCGGTGATCCAGTGACGGCGCTTGGCCTGCTCGCGCTCGAAACGTCCGTCGCGGCTTTCATACCAGCGGTCGTGCCACTGGCCATCGATCAACAATCCCATTCGTGCCTCCAGTTGTTTCTATTAGGAAGCACTCTAGAGACGATGGTTCGGTCGATGGGACCGAATGCTTGGTCTAACCGATCCGTCAGTTCGATGAATTGCGCTGCGCCCAGTAGCGTTGCGCCAGCTCGAACGCCGCCTCATGCGGATGCCCGAGCCCGCGCAGGCCCAGCGCCATGCTCGCCACCACGGCCAGCTCGCCGTAGGCGTCGCTGGCGCGGCCATGCCAGACGTCGAGCAGGTGCCGCGGCTCGAGCGTCGCAGGCTTGACGTGGCGTTGCGCCGATTGCGCCGGCCACTCCTCGTCCCAGGCCTGGCCGGCGGTGGTGCCATACAGATGGGAAATATTGTCCGGGTTGATTTCGATCTCCCCGCCCTCGCCCTTGATCACGATGGCGTGGTCGCCCAGCAGCCGGCTCGCCTCCCGGTGGGTGTCCTGATAGCCGGGATGGAAGATGCTCTGCAAACCGCAGCGCGCGTTCAGCGGATTGAGGATGCGCGCCAGCGAGTGGACCGGCGAGCGCAGGCCGAGCACATTGCGCAGGTCGATCATGCGCTGCAGCGTCGGCATCCAGGCGCCGAGCGGAGTGAACGCCAGTCCGTCGCGATCGAGCGCGGCCCCCACCTCCTGCCAGCTTGCACAGCGTGCAATGCCGAGCACATCGAGCAGCTGCTCGCTGTAGAGGCGCCCGGCGGTGTGCGCGCCGCCACCGTGCATCAGAATGCGCACGCCATTGCCGGCGAGGCATTTCGCAGCAAGCAGATACCACGGCAGATGACGCTTCTTGCCGGCGTAGCTCGGCCAGTCGAGATCGACCGCAATGTTCTGCTCGCCCACCCGCGCACGCACCGCGTCGGTAAAGCCGGCCAGCTCCTCGGCACTCTCCTCCTTGTGCCGCAGCAGCATGAGAAAGGCACCGAGCTGGGCCTCCTCGACCTGCCCATCGAGCAACATGCCCATCGCCTCGCGGGCCTCCTCGCGGGTCAGGTCGCGCGCACCCCGCTTGCCCTTGCCAAGAATACGCACGAAAACGGCAAACGGATGCTCTTCAGGGGTGACCAGATTCATAGACAGTTGCTCGGTTTGGGCAGCCCCGCCAGCTTGGCGGCCAGCTTGGCGGGGGTGCCGTTGAATAGACGGTTGAGGTGCAGGCTGTTGCCTTTTTCCGCCCCCAGCTTGAGGGCGACGTACTTGATCAGCGGGCGGGTGGCCGGCGACAGCTGGAACTCGCGATAGAAGTCGCGCAGCAGGTGGATGACTTCCCAGTGCGCGGTTTCGAGCGTCAGTCCTTCGCGCTCGGCGAGCGCCTGGGCTACCTCCTCGTTCCATTCGGCGAGATCGCGCAGGTAGCCGTCGTCGTCCAGCTCGATGTGCCGGCCGTCCACGTTCAGGACGCTCATAGCCAGCTGTTGACCCGCTCGAAGCGGCCGCACAGCTCAACGAAGCCCGGGTAATCGAGCAGCGCCACCCGTGCAGGACGATCGCCGAGCGCGCGAGCTTCGACGTCTTCGGCCAGGGCGAACAGCGCAATCTCTGGCGCTAGCTGTTCGAGCTGGCGGCGCTGGGCCGTGGCGGCCCGCAGCGCATACACAGCATCGCCGCAAAGCAGCAGACCGTCGCCCGCGCCGAGCAGTGGCAGGCAGCCGGCGAAATGGTCGCTGGCAAAAGGTGACGCGGAAAGAACGTGCAGGGTCGCCATCAGAGAGTGATCACATGGTCATAGCGATTGATGAGTGCGCGCAGGCCGGTATCGTCGAGCAGCTCCACCGGCAGGCTCAGCGGCTGCCCCTCCAGGCCGCGCTCGGCAAGACTGCGCGACGCGACGTAGAGCGCCTCGACGCCGAACAGTGACAAGGCCTGCAGGTTGGCACCGAGGTCTTTCTGCTGCAGGCACGCGGCCTGCTGCCCCGGCACCAGCTGGAACACGCCGTCGTCGAGGAACAGCAAGCCCAGCGGCAGCTCGAACGCGCCACCGGCCAGCACGATATCCAGCGCCTCACGCGCGCCCGGACCTGACCAGGGCGACTGACGGCTGATGATCAGCATCGAACGCGCCATCAGTCACCTCCAAAGCAGATCAGACGGTCGGCCTGTTGCGCCGCCTCGTGCAACTGACCCAGACCGGAAAGCTCCCAGCCCCCGGCCAGGTTGGCCGCAGCACGCGCGTAGCGGCGCGCCTCCTGCTCGTCCAACACACCGCGGCGCAGGCCGGCGGCGATGCACACCACGCCGTCCAGCTGGTGTGCAGCGATGAAGCGACTCCACTCACCAGCAACATCCAGCTCGTCCTGCGCGGTGACGATGTTGGCCGACGCGCTGTGCACCCCGTCTTGATAGAAGAACAGGCGAACGATGTCATGTCCGCCGGCCAGCACCGCTTCGGCAAAGCGCAAGGCCCGACGCGAGGCCGGCGCATGCGGAGGAGAAAACAGGGCGATCGCGAATTTCATGGCTCACCAGTGGGTTGCTGGGCCGACATGATACGCGAGCCGGAAAAACGAAAAAGCCCGCCGAAGCGGGCTCCATCGATCCGGCGCGCGATCAGTCGTCGCCACCGAAGATGCCCAGCAGCTGCAACAAGCTGAGGAACAGGTTGTACAGCGAAACGTACAGGCCGATGGTGGCCATGATGTAGTTACGCTCGCCGCCGTGGATGATCGCGCTGGTCTGGAACAGGATGCAGGCCGAGGAGAACAGCACGAAGCCGGCGCTGATCGCCAGTTGTAGCCCGGTGATCTCGAAGAAGAAGCCGGCCAGCATGGCGCCGAGCAGAACGAAGAAGCCTGCGGTGATGAAGCCGCTGAGGAAGCTCATGTCCTTACGGGTGATCAGCACGTAGGCCGACAAGCCGAAGAACACCAGCGCTGTCATCGACAGTGCCGAGCTGATCAGCTCGCCGCCGTTGCTCAGGCCCAGATACATGTTGAGCACCGGACCGAGGGTATATCCCATGAAACCGGTCAGGGCGAAGGTGGAAACCAGGCCCCAGGCCGAATTGCGCAGTTTGGCGGTCAGGAAGAACAGGCCGTAGAAGCCGATCAGCACCACGAAGATGTTCGGATACGCGGCGTTGGCCTGCATGGCGAGGTATGCGATCAGGCCGCTGAAGGCCAGCGTCATGGCCAGCAGGCCATAGGTGTTGCGCAGGACCTTGCTGACTTCGCGCTGTTCGACCTGCGTGTGGCTAAGCGCGTATTCGTGTTCGTGCATGGCGACACTCCCGAGGATGAAAACGATTCGTCGGCGACTATAACAGAGCACCGGGAGCAGTTTGACTCGCAGTGTTTGACAGTGTGTTTCGATCCGGTACTATGGCGCCCGCTTCATGCGGAGGTGTGGCCGAGTGGTTGAAGGCAGCGGTCTTGAAAACCGCCGAAGGGGAGACTCTTCCGTGAGTTCGAATCTCACCGCCTCCGCCATCTGCATGACGAAAAAGCCCCGGCAATCCGGGGCTTTTTAATTTCTGACGAGCGTCAGGCCTCGGCGCCTTCGAACCAGGCCAGCTTTTCACGCAGCTGTACCACCTCGCCGACGATCAGCAGAGTCGGCGCCTGGACTTCCTGCGCGGCGATCAGCTCCGGCAGTTCGGCCAGCGTGCCGGTGAACACCCGCTGGGTGCGCGTCGTACCCTGCTGCACCAGTGCGGCGGGCGTGTGCGCAGCGCGGCCGTGCGCGATCAGTTCGCGGCAGATCATCGGCAACCCGACCAGCCCCATGTAAAACACCAGCGTCTGCGCCGGCGCCGCCAGCTCGGCCCACGGCAGATCGCAGGTGCCATCCTTGAGATGACCGGTGACGAAGCGCACCGATTGCGCGTGGTCGCGATGGGTCAGCGGAATCCCGGCGTAGGCGGCGCAACCGCTGGCCGCCGTGATGCCCGGGACCACCTGAAACGGCACGCCGTTGGCGGCCAGCTCTTCGATCTCCTCACCGCCACGACCGAAGATGAACGGATCACCGCCCTTCAGGCGCAGCACGCGCTTGCCCTGCCGGGCCAGCTCGACGAGTTTCTGGTTGATCTGCTCCTGTGGCACCGCATGCTCGGAGCGCTGCTTGCCGACATAGATGCGATCGGCATCGCGCCGGCACAGGTCGACGATCGCCGGAGCCACCAGACGGTCGTAGAGCACCACGTCGGCCTGCTGCATCAGCCGCAACGCACGAAAGGTCAGCAGATCGGGATCGCCCGGACCGGCGCCGACCAGATAGACCTCGCCCAGCGCACGCGGCGCGGCGCCGGCGAGTTTCTCCGCCAGCAGGCGCTCGGCCTCGGCGGTGCGACCGGCCAGCGCCTGTTCGGCGATGGGCCCCTGGAACGCCTCCTCCCAGAACACCCGGCGCTGCTGGACGTCGGAAAACCTCGCCTTGACCTTGGCACGAAACTGCTTGGCCAACCCGGCGAGCTGGCCATAGGCCGCCGGAATCCAGGTTTCGATACGCGCACGGATCAGCCGGGCCAGCACGGGGGCATCGCCACCGCTGGAAACCGCGATCACCAGCGGCGATCGATCGACGATGGCCGGGAAGATCACGCTGCACAATTCCGGCGAATCCACCACGTTGACCGGCACGCCCAGCGCGCGGGCATCCTGCGAGACGCGAGCGTTGAGCGGCTGGTCGTCGGTGGCGGCAATCGCCAGCACACAGCCGGCAAGGTCGCCGTCGGCATAGCCGCGCGGCGCGATCGTGCCGTCCTGCTGCTCCACCAGCGCGACCAGCTGCGGATCGAGCTGTGGCGCAACCACCCGTAGAACCGCGCCAGCCTCGGACAGCAGCCGCGCCTTGCGCAAGGCGATATCGCCACCGCCGACGACCAGAACCAGACGGCCCTGGAGATTGTGGAACAGAGGAAGGTAATCCATGCGGCTCGATCCCGATTTCAGCTCAGTAGATAGGGGCATCTGAGCCGATCGGCATCGGCCTGCCCCTGTCGAAAATCAAGGATGGGCCATTTGCCGCAACGCCACGCGTGGGTCGCACGGCGTCCGCACCCATCTGCGCGAGGCCTAGCCGATGAGCTCGATACCGCCCATATACGGCTTGAGCACATCCGGCACGCGGATGCTGCCGTCGGCCTGCTGGTAATTTTCCAGCACCGCGACCAGCGTGCGCCCCACTGCGAGGCCGGAGCCATTGAGGGTGTGCACCAGCTCCGGCTTGCCGGTCTCCGGGTTACGATAACGCGCCTGCATGCGCCGGGCCTGGAAGTCGCCGCAGTTGGAGCACGAGGAAATCTCGCGGTACTTGTCCTGGCTCGGCACCCAGACCTCCAGATCGTAGGTCTTGGTCGCACCGAAGCCCATGTCGCCGGTGCACAGCGCCAGCACGCGGTATGGCAGGCCCAGCAGCTGTAGGACCTTCTCGGCATTGGCGGTCAGGCTCTCCAGGGCCTCGAAGGATTTCGACGGTTCGACGATCTGCACCATCTCGACCTTGTCGAACTGGTGCTGGCGGATCATGCCGCGGGTGTCACGCCCGGAAGCACCGGCCTCGCTGCGGAAGCACGGTGTGTGCGCGACGAGTTTCAGTGGCAGCTCTTTGGCATCCAGGATCTCGCCAGCGACAATATTGGTCAGCGAGACCTCGGCGGTCGGGATCAGGTAGAAATCGGCCTCGCCTTCACGGCTGATCTTGAACAGATCTTCCTCGAACTTCGGCAACTGGCCGGTGCCTTGCAACGCCGGAGCCTGCACGAGATAAGGCGTGTAGGCCTCTTCGTAGCCGTGTTCACGGGTGTGCAGGTCGATCATGAATTGCGCCAGCGCGCGGTGCAGGCGAGCGATCGGCCCGCGCATGAGGGCGAAACGGGCCCCGGAGAGCTTGGCGGCGGTCTCGAAGTCCAGCCAGCCATGCTGCTCGCCGAGCGCGACATGATCCTGCACGGGGAAGTCGAAGGTCACCGGCGTACCCCAGCGGCGTACCTCGACGTTCCCCTCTTCATCCTCGCCGACCGGTACCGACTCGTGCGGCAGGTTGGGAATGCTGAGCATCAGCTGATCCAACTCGCCCTGGATGCGGTCCAGCTCCTGCTTGCCGGATTCGAGCTCCGAGCCCATGCGATCCACGTCGGCGAGCAGCGGCGCGATGTCTTCGCCGCGCTGCTTGGCCTGGCCGATGGACTTGGAGCGCGCATTGCGCTCGGCCTGCAGTTGCTCGGTGCGGGTCTGCACCACCTTGCGCTGGGCTTCCAGCGCCTCGATGCGCGCGACGTCCAGCTGGTAGCCGCGGGTGGCCAGGCGGGCCGCCACGTCCTGTAGCTGTGTGCGTACCAGTTTCGAATCAAGCATGGTGGGTCTCGTCTGTGAAAGCTTGGATGAAAGGCGAAGAGGGAACGGAGTTTACTTGAAGCCGTGCGGGTTCATAACCTTGCCAGCGCCAACCCGGCCCAGGCCGCCAGCAGGCCGCCGAGCACGCTGGAAGCGAGATAGCCGAAGGCGATTGCGATCTGCCCGCTCTCCAGCAGCCGCAAGGCATCCAGCGAGAAGCTGGAGAAGGTCGTCAGCGCGCCGAGAAAACCGATGATCAGCGCCCCCCGCAGCTCCGGCGAAATCTCCGGACGCAGCAGAAAGGTCGCGTAGAGATAGCCGATCAGCAGGCACCCGACGAGATTGACCGCCAGCGTGGCCAGATAGAACTGCCGCGGCCACTGGGTGCTGACCCAGGTGGAGATGGCAAAGCGCAGCAGCGTGCCGATCACGCCGCCACAGGTGACGGCCAGAACCATACGGATCATGGCTTTCTCCGTTGCAGCGGGCTTTCGCGGTCGAGCCGCGCCAAGTGTTCGAGCTTGTCGCGAATCTTGCTTTCCAGCCCGCGCGGAACCGGATGGTAATAGCGGCGCGGCTCCATCGCCTCGGGGAAGTAATCCTCGCCCGCGGCATAGGCGTCCGGCTCGTCGTGGGCGTAGCGGTACTCGTTGCCGTAACCCAGGTCCTTCATCAATCGGGTCGGAGCGTTGCGCAGGTGCAGCGGCACCTCCTGCGAGCCGTTCTCGGCGGCATCGCGCATGGCCGCCTTGAAGGCGGTGTAGACGGCGTTGCTCTTGGGCGCGCAGGCAAGGTAGACAATCGCCTGCGCTACCGCCAGCTCGCCCTCGGGGCTGCCCAGACGCTCCTGCACATCCCAGGCATTCAGGCACAATGGCAGCGCTCGCGGATCGGCATTACCGATTTCCTCGCTGGCCATGCGCACCACGCGACGGGCGATGTACAGCGGATCGCAGCCGCCATCGAGCATGCGCGCGAACCAGTAGAGCGCGGCGTCCGGATTGGAACCGCGCACCGATTTGTGCAACGCCGAAATCTGGTCGTAGAACGCCTCGCCGCCCTTGTCGAAGCGTCGGCGGCTGTCGCCGAGCAGATCCTGCAGCAGATCGGGTCCGATCGAACCGCCCTCCTCGGCCAGATCCGAAGCATTCTCCAGCAGGTTGAGCAGGCGGCGACCATCGCCATCGGCAGCCGCCAGCAGCATTTGGAAGCTCTCTTCCGGCAGCTCGAGATGCAGATCGCCAAGCCCCTTCGGCTCGCTCAGCGCCCGCCCGACCAGCTTACGCAGCGCAGCTTCGTCGAGACTCTTGAGTACATAGACGCGCGCCCGCGAAAGCAGCGCGTTGTTCAGCTCGAAGGAGGGATTCTCGGTGGTGGCACCAATGAAGATCAGCGTGCCGTCTTCCACGTAGGGCAGAAACGCGTCCTGCTGCGACTTGTTGAAGCGATGCACCTCGTCGACGAACAGGATCGTGCGCCGGCCATACTGCGCCGCCTGCTGCTTGGCAATCTCTACCGCCTGGCGAATCTCCTTGACCCCGGCCAGCACCGCCGAAACGGTCTCGAAATGTGCGTCGGAAACCTTGGCCAGCAGCCGTGCTAGCGTGGTCTTGCCGACGCCCGGCGGCCCCCAGAACACCATCGAGTGCAATGCGCCCTGCTCCAGCGCCTCACGCAGCGGCTTGCCGCGCGCGAGTAGATGCTCCTGCCCGACGTACTCGTCGAGGCTGGCCGGGCGCAACCGTGCGGCGAGCGGCTGGGCAACGGGTTCGCGGCTGAACAGGTCCATCGCGGACGGCTACCTCTATTGGCAGGGCCCGGAACATACGGGCCTCGGGCAACGGCCGATCACTCGGAAATGACGTCGGCGCCTTCGGGAATCTCGAAGGTGAACAGATCGGCCTTCAGCGGCTGGTTCATCTTCACCCCCATGAACAGGATATTGGTGCGCTGGCCGACACTGTCGATTAGCTGCATGTCGTTGATCACCCCGCCGCGAAAGGACAGACGCAGGTTGTCGAACAACGTGTCCTTGGCCTTCGGCTTGAGCGTGAAGTCGACCACATCGCCGGCCTCCTTGTGGGAGACCTCGAAGTTTTCGCTGATGGTCGATACGTCGCCCGACAGCAGCAGCGCCGGCGTATGGGTCAGCCGCTGGTCGAGCTTCTGGATGGTGACCTGCTCCAGGTCCGGATCATACAGCCAGACCTTTTCGCCGTTGGAAACCAGCAGCTGCTCCATCGGCGCGTCGGTATGCCAGCGAAACTGCCCGGGGCGCTTGAGCGCCAGCTCGCCGGAGGTCTCCTGCAGCTGGGTACCGCTGCCATCGAGCGACAACTGGGAAAAGCGCCCGGTCAGGGTCTCGGCCTGGCTGAGCAGCCCGGTGAGACGCTTGGTCGATGTTGCCTGGTCGGCATGCGCCGGAGACAGCGCGACCAGCAGGACGGATGCACACAGCAAACGGATCAATTGCATGAAGCCCTCGAAGCGAGTCAATCGCGCATAGGTGGCGGCGCGAGGACTTCGCGCGAGCCATTGGTGTTCATGGAAGTCACCACGCCGGCCATTTCCATGGCCTCGATCATCCGAGCGGCGCGGTTGTAACCGATCTTCAACTTACGCTGCACAGCGGAAATCGACGCGCGACGGCTTTCGGTAACGAAGCGCACGGCCTCGTCGTACAGCGGGTCCTCCTCGCTGCCTTCGCCACCGCCCTCGCCGGCGCCGCCGTCGAAGCCACTGCCGGCTTCTTCCACGCCTGCGAGGATCTCTTCGATGTAATCCGGTGCGCCACGGGCCTTCCAGGCTTCAACCACACGGTGCACCTCGTCGTCGGAGACGAAGGCGCCATGCACGCGGATCGGCAGGCCGGTGCCCGGCGGCAGGTAAAGCATGTCGCCATGGCCGAGCAATTGTTCGGCACCGCCCTGGTCGAGGATGGTGCGCGAGTCGATCTTGCTCGAGACCTGAAACGCCATGCGAGTCGGAATGTTCGCCTTGATCAGCCCGGTGATCACGTCGACCGACGGCCGCTGGGTGGCGAGAATCAGATGTATGCCCGCCGCACGCGCCTTCTGCGCGATACGCGCGATCAGCTCTTCGACCTTCTTGCCGACGATCATCATCATGTCGGCGAATTCGTCGACCACCACGACGATAGTCGGCAGCGCCTTCAGCAGCGGCGGCTGGTCGTCCATGCTCTCGCGCCGGAACAGCGGATCGGTCAGCGGTGTGCCCGCCTCCTCAGCCTCCTTGATCTTGCGATTGAAGCCGGCAAGGTTACGCACGCCCATCGCCGCCATCAGCTTATAGCGCCGCTCCATCTCGGCGACGCTCCAACGCAACGCGTTGGCAGCCTCCTTCATGTCGGTGACCACCGGGCAGAGCAAGTGCGGGATACCCTCGTAGATCGACAGCTCGAGCATCTTCGGATCGATCATGATCAGCCGCGCCTCTTCGGGCGTGGACTTGAACAGGATCGACAGGATCATTGCATTGACTCCTACCGACTTACCGGAACCGGTCGTACCGGCCACCAGCAGGTGCGGCATCTTCGCCAGATCGGCGATGACCGGCTTGCCGCCGATGTCATGGCCGAGCGCCAGGGTGACCGGCGACTTGGCGTCGTCATACGGCGCCGACGACAGCACCTCGGAGAAGCGCACGATCTGACGATCCTCGTTGGGAATCTCGATGCCGACGGTGGTCTTGCCGGGAATCACTTCCACCACCCGCACGCTGATCACTGCCAGCGAGCGCGCCAGGTCCTTGGCCAAGTTGGAGATACGGCTGACCTTGACGCCCGCAGCTGGCTGGATTTCGAAGCGAGTGATCACCGGCCCCGGATGCACGGACTCGACGACCACCTCGACGCCGAACTCCTTGAGCTTGATCTCCAGCAGCCGCGACATCGCCTCAAGGGACTCCGGCGAGTACTGCTTCTGCTGCTTCTCGGCCGCATCGAGCAGCGAGATCGGCGGCAAACTGCCTTCGACCAGTGGATCGACGAACAGCGTGGCCTGCTTTTCCTTGAGCACGCGTTTGCTCGGCTCGGAAGGCTTCGACGGTGGTGGCGGCGCGATCACCGGCGCGACGCGCTTGTCGCGCTCGCTCATGTGTCGGGCCAGCGCCTCGTCACGCTCGATGATGCGTTCCTTGACCTTGGCCTGCTCGCGGCGGTCGCGAACCATCGGTGCGGCCACTTCGCTCACCACGTCGTCGACCTCGCGCAACTGCGCGACCAGCTGTTTGCGTTCGGCACGGGCGTTCCACCAGCGGCTGAAGACGCTCTGAATCAGCTCGATGAGATCCAGCGTGATCTTGCCGGTCAGGTCCATGACCTTGAACCACGACAGATCGGTAAAGACGGTCAAACCGAACAAAAACAGCGCCAGTAGTGCGAGCGTGCTGCCCTGTACGTTCAGCGAGAGAACCGCGAACTGCCCCAGACTCTCGCCCAACGCGCCCCCGGACGAGGCCGGCAGCCCTTCGGCTGACTGGAAATGGATATAGGCCAGCGCCGAACCGGAAAGGACCAGAATCACCAAACCGATCAACCGCCAGGAAAACAGCCAGCCATTCCACCGCCAAGCCTCATGCCGCGCGCGGAATACCTGCCAGGTTTTGACTCCCAGCAACAACGGAAACACATAGGCGAAATAGCCCAGCACCATGAACAGCACATCGGCAAACCAGGCGCCGGCCCGGCCGGCGGCGTTCTGCACCTGCTGAACATTGCTGGTGTGGGTCCAGCCCGGATCGGAAGGATCGTAGGTGAGCAATGCCATCCAGAGGTAGGCACACAGGGCACCCAGGGCGATCAGTGCGCCCTCCTTCAGGCGGTAATGCAACTGCTGGCGCCAGACGGCTGCTGGCGCAGTAGAGGAGGAATTCTTCAAAACGCTGTATTTCCTGCGCCTGCGGCGCCTCGATGAACCGTAGTCAGCCAGAACCCCGGCATTGTACGGGTTTGTCGGTTCGATCGCATGCCGGTTCCGCGTCGGCTTGGGCTTTTGGCGATGCTTCGGTGTAGCATAAACGCCGGTTTTCGCAGCGCGGCTCGACTGGAGCACGCTTCTCTATTCGCAACAAAGGCTTATGAGGGCTTTTTATGGGTGAAGTCAAGCATTCGCGTCTGATCATTCTCGGCTCTGGCCCTGCCGGATATACCGCCGCGGTGTACGCCGCGCGCGCCAACCTGAAGCCGCTCATGATCACCGGCATCCAGCCCGGTGGCCAGCTGACGACCACCACCGAAGTCGACAACTGGCCCGGTGACGTCGAAGGCCTCACCGGCCCGGATCTGATGGTCCGTATGCAAAAGCACGCCGAGCGCTTCGACACCGAGATCGTCTTCGATCACATCCATACGGCACAGTTGCAACAGCGCCCGTTCACGCTCCAGGGGGACAGCGGCACCTATACGTGCGATGCGCTGATCATCGCCACGGGCGCCTCCGCGCAGTATCTCGGCCTCCCCTCCGAAGAGGCCTTCTCCGGGCGGGGCGTATCCGCTTGTGCGACCTGCGACGGCTTCTTCTATCGCAATCAGGTGGTCGCCGTGATCGGCGGCGGCAATACCGCCGTCGAAGAGGCGTTGTACCTGTCGAATATCGCCAAGGAAGTCCACCTGATCCACCGCCGGGATAAGCTGCGCTCGGAAAAAATCCTGCAGGACAAGATCATGGAGAAGGCCGCCAACGGCAATATCCGCCTGCACTGGAACCATACCCTCGAGGAAGTTCTGGGCGATGCCAGTGGCGTCACTGGCGTACGCCTGAAGAACACGCTGACCAGCGAGGAATCGACGCTCGATCTGACCGGCGTATTCATCGCCATCGGCCACAAGCCCAACACCGATCTGTTCCAAGGACAGCTCGACATGAAGGATGGCTACCTGAAGATCAAGGGCGGCGGTGACGGCGATGCCACCTGCACCAGCATTCCAGGCGTGTTCGCCGCGGGCGATGTGGCGGACCATGTCTACCGCCAGGCGATCACTTCTGCCGGCGCTGGCTGCATGGCAGCGCTGGACGCTGAAAAGTACCTCGATAACTGACCGTTCGGCGGGGCGCTATCGCCCCGCCCTCTCGCCCTATGCTGACTTGGCTGCAACGCGATTCACTCGCCTTCCCCCCACTGGATAAGGCACTGCGCGAACCCAACGGATTGCTGGCAGCCGGCGGCGATTTGAGCCCGCAACGGCTGCTCGCCGCATATCGCCACGGCTGCTTTCCCTGGTATCAAGAGGGCCAGCCACTGCTGTGGTGGTCTCCCGAGCCGCGAACGGTGCTTTATCCGCACGAACTGCATGTTTCGCGGAGTCTGCGCAAGCGCATGCGCCAGGGCACTTATCGCGTCACCTTCGACCGAGCGTTTCGCGCGGTGGTCGAGGGCTGCGCCGCACCGCGCAGCTACGCCGACGGCACCTGGATCACCCGCGAGATGCAACTCGCCTATGGCGAACTCCATGACATGGGCGTTGCCCACTCCGTGGAGGTCTGGCGCAACGACGAACTGGTCGGCGGGCTCTATGGGTTGGCCCTTGGCCGCCTGTTCTTCGGCGAATCCATGTTCAGCCGCGCCACCGACGCCTCGAAAGTGGGCTTCGCCACACTGGCCGAGCATTTGCGTGACTGGGGTTTCGAACTGATCGATTGCCAGATGCCGACGCAGCATCTGGCCAGTTTCGGCGCCAGGGCAATACCGCGCGCAACATTTGCGCAGGCGCTGGCGACTTATATCGATCAGCCCAGCCAAGCCGACTGGAGCGCCTAGTCGGCCATGACAAGCTGACCTACACTGATCGCAAGATTTGCGAGAGTTGACCATGACTTCCCTGGCCCGCCTCAAATTCTATGCGACCCAGCCGCACCCTTGCAGTTACCTGCCCGACGAGCAGGCAACCACTCTGTTTCTCGACCCCAGCCAGCCAATGGATGTGCAGGTCTACGCAGAACTCTCGGAGATGGGCTTTCGACGCAGTGGCGATCATCTGTATCGCCCTCACTGCCAGCGCTGCTCGGCCTGTATTCCGGCGCGTATTCCGGCCACGGGCGTCAATCTGAGTCGTCAGCAGAAGCGCATCCTCAAGCGAAACGCCGACCTGCAGGTCAGGCCCGTCAAGCCAGCTTTCACAGAGGAGTATTACGCCCTTTACGCCAGCTATATCGAGAAACGCCACGCCGACGGAGACATGTATCCCCCGAGCCGCGACCAGTTCAACACATTTCTCGTTCGCGACCTCTCGTTCTGCCGCTTCTACGAGTTTCGCCTCGGCGGCCTCCTGAAGGCCCTGGCAGTCACTGACGTGCTCCCCAACGGCCTGTCGGCGGTGTACACGTTCTACGACGCCTCGGACGAACGGCGTAGCCTCGGCCGCTATGCCATTCTCTGGCAGATCGGCGAAGCTGCGCGCCTCGGACTGAAAGCGGTCTATTTAGGCTACTGGATCAAGAACTGCCGCAAGATGAATTATAAGACCGAGTACCGGCCCATCGAGCTGCTGGTCAACCAGCGCTGGGTGACGCTCAGCTGAAGTCCTTGGCTCATCCTGCCATTTCGGGCACAATGCTTGCCGCTTTTGCCTGGGCGTGCTTGCACCGGGCTCTTCTTGATATCGAGGACTTTACTGAATGTCGAAAGAAGACAGCTTCGAAATGGAAGGTACTGTCGTCGACACCCTGCCTAACACCATGTTTCGCGTGGAGTTGGAAAATGGGCACGTCGTTACTGCGCACATCTCCGGAAAGATGCGCAAGAACTACATCCGGATTCTTACCGGTGACAAGGTTCGCGTGGAGCTGACCCCCTACGATCTGAGCAAGGGTCGCATCACCTACCGCGCTCGCTAAGCGAATCGCGAGAAAAACGCCCGGTCTTTCCGGGCTTTTTTGTATTTGCCGTTCATCGGTAACCCGAAAAACAAAACGCCCGGCCGAAGCCGGGCGCTCGTCTAGGCTATCGATCAAGCGAGCTCGACAGTCGTCTCGAAGTCGAAAAACAACTCGCCGTCACGCATATCGACATGCACGACGCCGCCATGCTCGGCCAACTCCCCGAAGAGAATCTCCTCCGCCAGCGGGCGCTTGATCTTGTCCTGAATCAGCCTCGCCATCGGACGCGCGCCCATTCGCGCATCGTAACCATGCTCAGCCAACCAGCTCCGCGCAGCATCGGTGACCTCGAGCGTCACGTGCTTGTCCTCGAGCTGCGCCTGCAACTCGATGAGGAACTTGTCGACGATGCTCTTGATGACGTCATGGCTCAACCGACCGAACTGGATGATGGTATCCAGACGGTTGCGGAACTCGGGCGTAAAGCTCTTCTTGATGACCTCCATCGCATCCGAAGCATGATCCTGCAAGGTAAAGCCAATGGAGGCTCGTGCAGCGGTTTCCGCCCCGGCATTGGTGGTCATGATGATGATCACATTGCGGAAATCGGCCTTGCGCCCGTTGTTGTCGGTCAGCGTGCCGTGATCCATAACCTGCAGTAGCAGATTGAAGACCTCTGGATGCGCCTTCTCGATTTCGTCGAGCAACAGCACGCAATGCGGTTGCTTGGTAATGGCCTCAGTCAGCAAACCGCCCTGATCGAAACCGACATACCCGGGAGGCGCCCCGATCAGACGCGACACCGTATGCCTCTCCATATACTCGGACATATCGAATCGAATCAGCTCGATTCCCAGCGCCCGAGCCAGCTGCCTTGCCGCCTCGGTCTTGCCGACCCCTGTCGGGCCGGCGAAAAGGAACGAACCAACGGGCTTGTCAGGCGCTTTTAACCCAGCACGCGAAAGCTTGATCGCTGTCGCAAGCGAATCGATGGCATCGTCCTGGCCAAATACCGTGAGCTTCAGATCACGCTCCAGGTTGCGCAGCAGCTCCTTGTCGGAACTACTCACGTGCTTCGGAGGAATGCGCGCAATCTTAGCAACGATGTCCTCGATTTGCGGGACATCGATCAGCTTCACTCGGCGCTCCTCAGGCTGGAGGCGCTGGAACGCACCGGCCTCATCGACGACATCGATCGCTTTGTCGGGCATATGACGATCATTGATGTATCGCGAAGCCAGCTCGGCCGCAGCCCGAAGCGCCTCGTCGCTGTACTCGATGTGATGGTGCTGCTCGAAACGCCCCTTCAGGCCACGCAGGATACCCACTGTATCCTCCACCGAAGGCTCCGACACATCGACCTTCTGGAAGCGTCGGGCCAGTGCGCGATCCTTTTCGAAGATCCCACGAAACTCCTGGAAAGTCGTCGAGCCAATGCAACGAATCTCACCAGAGGACAGCAACGGCTTGAGCAGATTGGAAGCATCCATCACACCGCCCGATGCCGCTCCGGCTCCAATAATGGTGTGAATTTCGTCGATGAAAAGAATGGCCTGTGGACGCTTGCGCAGCTCGTGCAGTAATGCCTTGAAGCGCTTCTCGAAATCACCGCGGTACTTGGTGCCCGCCAGCAGCGCTCCGAGATCGAGTGAGTATACGACGCTGTCGCTCAACAGGTCGGGCACCTGCTTGTCGACGATTCGCTTGGCAAGCCCTTCGGCAATGGCGGTTTTACCGACGCCGGCCTCACCTACCAGCAGCGGATTGTTCTTGCGACGACGCGCGAGAATCTGCGCGACGCGCTCGACCTCGTGTTCGCGCCCCACCAAAGGATCTATCCGCCCCTGGCGCGCTAGCTCATTGAGATTGCTGGCATAGGCATCCAGCGGGTTGCTCGTGGCCGCTGAATCGCCTCCCTCATCATCCTGCATCTCGGCATCGTTTTCAGGATTCCCCGCATTGCCAGGAACCTTGGAGATTCCGTGCGCGATATAATTGACCACATCGATGCGGGCTACATTCTGTTGTTTGAGGAGGAACACCGCCTGACTTTCCTGCTCGCTGAAGATGGCCACCAGCACGTTGGCACCGGTGACTTCGCGCTTGCCGGAACTTTGAACATGAAAAACTGCGCGCTGCAGAACACGCTGGAATCCAAGCGTAGGCTGCGTCTCCCGCTCCTCGTCGTGTGGAGGAATCAGGGGCGTGGTGGAGTCGATGAATTCCTGCAGATCACGCCGCAATTTATCCAGACTGGCACCGCACGCACGCAAGACCGTTGCGGCTGCTTCGTTGTCCAGCAAAGCCAACAGGAGGTGTTCGACCGTCATGAATTCATGACGCTTGGCGCGGGCCTCTTTGAAAGCCAGATTCAGAGTGACTTCGAGCTCACGGTTCAACATAGCTTCACCTCTTCCCCAGCAATCGGAGTTAACCGTCCTTCTCGATCTCACAAAGCAGCGGGTGCTGGCATTCCCTTGCATATTGATTGACTTGCAGCGCTTTGGTTTCAGCCACGTCTCGCGTGTACGTACCACACACCGCGCGGCCCTCTGTATGCACAGCCAACATGATCCGCGTCGCCACCTCCCGATTGTGATTGAAGATGCCTTCCAGCACCTCGACGACGAAATCCATTGGCGTGTAATCGTCATTGAACATGACCACCTTATACATCGGTGGCGCCTTCAATTCCGGCTTGGCTTCCTGCACGGCCAGGCCGGAAGCATCGTCCTCTTCTCGTTCGGAATC
Organism: Pseudomonas sp. FIP_A4; assembly: GCF_036701605.1. Taxonomy (NCBI): domain Bacteria; kingdom Pseudomonadati; phylum Pseudomonadota; class Gammaproteobacteria; order Pseudomonadales; family Pseudomonadaceae; genus Pseudomonas; species Pseudomonas sp. FIP_A4. The sequence goes on from NZ_JAYDXP010000120.1 coordinate 130,550, forward strand.
CTGATTGAATGTTAGTCGAATCTGAGCAAATGCACGCATGCGGATACGGTTCTGGTCATGGCGCCGAGGCCAGGTAAATGAACGGGCTAACAGCCAGCTGACGAGTCGCCTTGACTATCGGCAAAACGATGATACAAACAGTAAGTGCCTATATCGGGCAAATGGGTTGCGCGCAATGAAGGCCCAAGGCTGCAAGCGCGGAATGAAATGGATGTTACTCCACTAGTGGACTCCTTTGCAGAGGGACAACAGCATGCTAAGCGGTAAGGTCAAGTGGTTCAACAACGCCAAAGGTTACGGCTTCATCGTAGCAGACGGCGGTGATGAGGACCTGTTCGCCCACTACTCCGCCATCCAGATGGAAGGTTATCGGACACTCAAAGCTGGGCAAGCAGTCATGTTCAATATCCTGCAGGGTCCGAAGGGCCTTCACGCAACAGATATCCGGCCTCAGCAGGTATCCGCGGATGTCGCAGCGCCGACAACCCAGGCCGCCACTCCGGTAGACGCCTGAGCGCCAGCCGAACGCAAAAAGGCCGATCATGGATCGGCCTTTTTGTTTTTGCCACCGAAAGGCTCGCACTGAACCGGACCTGCCCACAGGCGGCCCGGCTCAGTGAGTGCCTTATCGGGCAGCTGATTACATGTGCTTGATCATCGCATCGCCGAACTGTGAGCAGGACATCAACTGCGCGCCCTCCATCAGACGCTCGAAATCGTAGGTGACGGTTTTCGCAGCAATCGCACCCTCGGTTGCCTTGATGATCAGATCGGCCGCTTCGATCCACCCCATGTGACGCAGCATCATCTCCGCGGAGAGGATCAGCGAACCAGGGTTAACCTTGTCCTGACCGGCATACTTCGGCGCAGTGCCGTGCGTCGCTTCGAACATGGCGACCGTATCGGAAAGGTTGGCGCCCGGCGCAATACCGATACCTCCCACCTCGGCCGCCAGCGCATCGGATAGATAGTCGCCGTTCAGGTTGAGCGTAGCGATCACATCATACTCAGCCGGGCGCAGCAGGATCTGCTGTAACATGGCGTCGGCAATCGCGTCTTTGACCACAATGTTTTTGCCAGTATTCGGATTCTTGAACTGCATCCACGGACCACCATCGAGCAGTTCGGCACCGAATTCGTCCCGCGCCACTTCGTAGCCCCATTCCTTGAAGGCACCTTCGGTGAACTTCATGATGTTGCCTTTATGGACGATGGTTACCGAGCTGCGGTCGTTGTCCACGGCGTACTGCAGAGCCTTGCGAACCAGACGCTTGGTGCCGTCGAGCGATACCGGCTTGATGCCGATGCCACAGTTCTCGGTAAAGCGGATCTTCTTGACCCCCATTTCCTCGGTGAGGAACTTGATCACCTTCTCGCACTCAGGCGAACCTGCCTTCCACTCAACGCCCGCATAGATGTCTTCAGAGTTCTCGCGGAAGATCACCATATCGACGTCGCCCGGCTTCTTCACCGGGCTGGGCACACCAGTAAACCAGCGTACCGGACGCTGACAGACGTACAGGTCGAGTTCCTGACGCAGAGCTACGTTCAACGAACGGATACCACCGCCAACGGGTGTGGTCAGCGGCCCCTTGATGGATACGACATAGTCACGAACGGCCTCCAGCGTCTCTTTCGGCAGCCAGGTATCCTGATCATAAACCTGGGTGGCCTTCTCGCCGGCGAACACTTCCATCCAAGCGATCTTGCGCTTTCCGCCATAGGCTTTCTCGACGGCAGCATCGACGACCTTGATCATCACCGGGCTGATATCGACACCAATGCCGTCGCCCTCGATGTAGGGAATGATCGGGTTATCGGGAACATTCAGAGTGTTATCGGCATTGACGGTGATTTTGTCACCGCTGGCTGGCACCTGGATCTTTTGGTATCCCATGCTGGACTCCGTTTCGTGGTTGACAATGGTCAGCGCCCGAGGTTAACCCACTTGAATCGGGCCAGACCACATGTTCGTTCGTCTTATGCGACGACATTCTTCGACGTACCGGCACGATGGTATACTGCGTAGGTGACTAACGAGTCATAAGGAGCGCCTGTCCGGATCGAGACGCCGCTTCTTGAAGCCGTCGCACTGCTACCGCGGCCTGACGGATCAAATGCTCCACACTCTACTGATGCACCCAACATCACCGCGGCGAACCCTTGACTTCCGGCTCGACGAAACGGAGAGCCGTAGCGCCTACCTGCGCATTTCGAGGATTTGAGCACGCCCAGCAAAGAAGAGAGTCAACACGATATGCCCACCCGTTCGAAGATCATCTACACCTTCACCGACGAAGCCCCTGCTCTCGCCACCTACTCGCTTCTGCCTATCGTCGAAGCGTTTGCCGCCTCCGCAGACATCGCCGTCGAAACCAGCGACATCTCTCTTGCAGGGCGTATCCTTGCGAATTTTGCCGACCACCTGGACGCCGACAAGCGCGTCGAGGACAGTCTCGCCGCACTCGCCGAGCTGACCATGCAGCCGGATGCAAACATCGTCAAACTGCCGAACATCAGCGCATCGGTCCCTCAGCTCAAGGCGGCCATCGCTGAGCTGCAGGCACTCGGCTACAACGTACCGAACTATCCAGACGATCCGCAGACCGACGCCGAGAAAGAAGTTCGCTCGCGCTACGGCAAGGTGCTCGGTAGCGCCGTCAATCCGGTGCTACGTGAAGGCAACTCCGACCGTCGCGCCCCTGCCGCCGTCAAGGCCTATGCACGCAAGCACCCGCACTCCATGGGCAAGTGGAGCAAGGCTTCGCAGTCGCATGCCGACTACATGCGCGGTGGCGACTTCTTCTCCAGCGAACAGTCCATCACGATGGAGAAGGCCGGTGACGTGCGCCTCGAGTTCGTCGGCAAGGACGGTCAGGTTCAGGTCAAGAAGCAACTCTCCCTGCTTGAGGGCGAAGTGCTCGACAGCATGTTCATGAGCTGCAAGAAACTGCGGGCGTTCTTCGAAGACACCCTGCAGGACTGCAAGGAAACCGGCGTGATGTGGTCCCTGCACGTCAAGGCCACGATGATGAAGATTTCCCACCCGATCGTCTTCGGCCACGCCGTCAGCGTCTACTACAAAGACGTGTTCGACAAATACGGCAAGCTGTTCGACGACCTGGGCGTCAATCCAAACAACGGCATCAGCAGCGTCTACGACAAAATCAAGTCGCTGCCGGCCTCGCAGCAGGAAGAAATCCTGCACGACATCCACGAGGTCTACAGCCACCGCCCGGAAATGGCGATGGTCGACTCGGTCAAGGGCATTACCAACCTGCACATCCCGAGCGACGTCATCGTTGATGCCTCGATGCCGGCCATGATCCGCAACTCCGGCCAGATGTGGGGCAAGGACGGCAAGCAGAAGGACACCAAGGCGGTAATGCCGGAAAGCACCTATGCCCGCATCTACCAGGAGATGATCAACTTCTGCAAGACCAACGGCGCATTCGATCCGGTGACGATGGGCAGCGTGCCGAACGTTGGCCTGATGGCACAGCAGGCCGAAGAATACGGCTCGCACGACAAGACCTTCGAGATGACCGCCGACGGCACCATGCGCGTCGTGCTGGCCGACGGCACCGTGCTGATGCAGCACCAAGTCGAGAAAGGCGATATCTGGCGTGCCTGCCAGACCAAGGACGCACCGATCCGCGACTGGGTCAAGCTGGCCGTTACCCGCGCCCGCCAGTCCAACACCCCGGCAATCTTCTGGCTCGACCCGGAGCGCGCCCACGACCGCGAACTGCAGAAGAAGGTCGAGAAGTACCTGAAAGAGCACGACCTCAGCGGCCTGGATATCAGCATCATGGGCTACAACGAAGCCATCCGCGTCAGCATGGAGCGCATGATCCGTGGCCGTGACACCATCTCGGTAACCGGCAACGTACTGCGTGACTACCTGACCGACCTGTTCCCGATCATGGAGCTGGGCACTTCGGCCAAGATGCTCTCCATCGTTCCGCTGATGGCCGGCGGCGGCATGTACGAAACCGGCGCCGGCGGCTCGGCACCTAAGCATGTGCAGCAGTTGATCGAAGAAAACCACCTGCGCTGGGATTCGCTCGGCGAGTTCCTGGCGCTGGCGGTTTCCCTGGAAGAAACCGGCATCAAGACCAACAACCCGAAAGCCAAGCTGCTGGGCAAGACACTGGATGCGGCGACCGGCAAACTGCTGGACAACAACAAGTCGCCGTCGCGCAAGACGGGTGAACTGGACAACCGTGGCAGTCACTTCTATCTGGCACTCTATTGGGCTCAGGAACTGGCCGCTCAGACCGAAGACCTCGAACTGCAGGCGCACTTCGCTCCGCTGGCCAAAACGCTGACCGAGAACGAAGCAACCATCGTTGCCGAGCTCAACGCCGCACAGGGCAAGCCGGTCGACATCGGCGGCTACTACCGCTCCAACCCGGAACTGACCAGCAAGGTCATGCGTCCGAGCCAGACCTTCAACAACGCGCTCGCTGCGCTGCGTTAAAGGAAGGCGCGGGCCTCCCCGGCCCGCTTGAAGAAAACCCCGGCCTTCGCGCCGGGGTTTTTCCGTTTTACACCCGCTAGCGATGATTGCGACTGTTACGCTCGCGCAGTGTCTTTTGAGGAATTTCTTATGAACTGGTGCCCCCATGTAACCGTGGCCACGATCATCGAGGACTCAGGTCGTTTTCTCCTCGTCGAGGAACTGAAGGCCGGGCGCCTGGTGCTCAACCAGCCCGCCGGCCATCTGGAGGCCAATGAAACCCTGCGCCAGGCCGCGATACGGGAAACGCTCGAAGAAACCGGCTGGGACGTGGAGCTTACCGGCGTAACCGGGATCTATCTCTACACTGCACCGAGCAATGGCGTGACCTACCAGCGCGTCTGCTTCACCGCCAAGGCGATCCGGCACGACCCGCACCGCGAGCTGGATGACGGGATCGTCGCGACCACCTGGCTCAGTCGCGATGAGCTGGTCGCGCAACCTGGGCGCTGGCGCAGTGAACTCGTCCTGCGCTGTATCGACGACTATCTGCGTGGCCCGATACATGCCTTGGACGTCGTTCGCGACTGACACGATTTCAACATGTGTTCGGCAGCCTGTTAGAATCCGGTCCTTTTTGCAGATCCCGCCAGCGATATCCCTATGCCTGCTTCAGCCATCACCGCCCCGGAAAACACTCGCGTCATTGTCGGCATGTCCGGCGGCGTGGACTCCTCTGTTTCCGCCCTTCTGCTGCTCGAACAGGGGTATCAGGTAGAAGGCCTGTTCATGAAAAACTGGGAGGAAGACGACGGTACCGAGTACTGCACCGCCAAGGAAGATCTCGCCGACGCGCAGGCCGTATGCGACAGCATCGGCATCAAGCTGCACACCGCCAATTTCGCCGCCGAGTACTGGGATAACGTGTTCGAGCACTTCCTCGCCGAATACAAGGCCGGACGCACGCCCAACCCGGACATCCTCTGCAACCGCGAAATCAAGTTCAAGGCGTTCCTCGACTATGCCCTGATGCTCGGCGCGGACCTGATCGCCACCGGCCATTATGTGCGTCGCCGCGACGTAGACGGGCGCAGCGAGCTGCTCAAAGGCCTGGACCCGAACAAGGACCAGAGCTATTTCCTGCACGCCGTCGGCGGTGCACAACTGAGCAAGACACTGTTCCCCGTCGGCGAGCTGGAAAAGCCTGCGGTGCGGGCAATCGCCGAGAAATACGGGCTGGCCACGGCGAAGAAGAAGGACTCCACTGGCATCTGCTTCATCGGAGAGCGCCGTTTCAGCGATTTCCTCAGGCAGTACCTCCCCGCTCAGCCGGGAAATATCGAAACCATCGACGGCGAAGTTATCGGCCGCCACCACGGCCTGATGTACCACACTATCGGTCAACGCCAGGGCCTGGGCATCGGCGGCCTCAAGGACGCCTCGGACGAGCCCTGGTACGTACTCAGCAAGGACCTGCAGCGCAACGTATTGATCGTCGGCCAGGGCAACGATCACCCCTGGCTGTTTGCCCGCGCCCTGCTCGCTTCAGAAATCTACTGGGTCAACCCGCTGGATATCAGCACCCCGCGCCGACTGACTGCCAAGGTGCGCTACCGACAGACAGACCAAGACTGCACACTGGAGAAAACTGCACAGGGCTACCGTGTGCTCTTCGACGCTCCGCAGCGCGCCGTGACGCCCGGCCAGTCCGTGGTGCTCTACGATGGCGAAATCTGCCTGGGGGGCGGCGTGATTGAGCACGCCGAGCCTTGGTTCGAAGGAGCCCACCCATGAGTTCCGTCGAAGAGCAACTGATCGCCCTTGGCGCCATCTTCGAGGCTGCCGTGCTGGTTGATCGCATCGCCCGCACGGGCCAGGCCCCCACCGCACAGGTTGCCTGCATGCTCGGCAGTCTGCTGGCGCGCAACCCGCAGACGACGCTGGAAATCTACGGCGGCGACGATCTCAATCTGCGCGACGGCTATCGCGCTCTGGTAGGCGCGCTGGAGCGCGACAGCAGCAGCCTGCAACGCGAACCGCTGCGCTACGCGCTGGCGATGGTCGGTCTCGAACGGCAACTGGACAAGCGTGGCGACATGCTGCAGGTCATCGGCAGCCGGCTCGATCAGATCCAGCAGCAGGTCGAGCACTTCGGCCTGACGCATGAAAATGTCATCGCCTCATTCGGCGGTCTGTATCAGGACACTCTGAGCACATTCCGCCAGCGCATTCAGGTGCAGGGCGACATGCGCCACCTGCAGCAGCCGGACAACGCCGCGAAGATTCGCGCGCTGCTGCTGGCCGGTATCCGCTCGGCCCGCCTGTGGCGACAGCTCGGCGGGCATCGCTGGCAGATGATTATCAGCCGACGCAAACTGCTCGACGCGCTGTATCCCAAGGTTCGCTCGCAGACCGATAACCACTGACTGCGCGCCGCCGCTCCAGCCACAGCGGTTCAGCGCCGGCAGCGCCACCGGCGAAAGTCGTTCGGACCCGATGCATTCACCCAGGAGCGCGGTCCGGTGGCCGGTGCTTTCATGTATAATCTGCGCCCTTTTCGTTGCCCGACTGTCCGAGAATGCCCTCTATGCAGCTTTCCTCGCTCACGGCGGTTTCCCCCGTCGATGGCCGCTACGCCGGCAAAACCAGCGCCCTGCGCCCGATCTTCAGCGAATTCGGCCTGATCCGTTGCCGTGTTCAGGTCGAAGTGCGCTGGCTCCAGCGTCTGGCGGCTCACCCGGGCATCCCGGAAGTCGCGCCATTCTCTGCCGAAGCCAACGCGCTGCTGGATAAGCTGGCGGAGAACTTCCAGCTGGAGCACGCCGAGCGCGTCAAAGAGTTCGAGCGCACCACCAATCACGACGTGAAAGCCGTCGAGTACCTGCTCAAGGAGCAGGCCAAGCAGCTGCCGGAACTGGCCGCTGTCAACGAATTCATCCACTTCGCCTGCACCAGCGAGGACATCAACAACCTGTCCCATGCGCTGATGCTGCGCGAAGGCCGCGACCAAGTACTGCTGCCGCTGATGCGCCAGATTGCCGAGGCAATCCGCGCGCTGGCCATCAAGTTCGCCGATGTCCCGATGCTCTCCCGCACCCACGGGCAGCCGGCCTCGCCGACCACGCTCGGCAAAGAGCTGGCCAACGTCGTGTATCGCCTGGAGCGGCAGATCAAGCAGGTCGCGGAAGTGCCGCTGCTGGGCAAGATCAACGGCGCCGTGGGCAACTACAACGCACACCTGTCCGCTTATCCGCAGGTGGACTGGGAAGCCAACGCCCGCGAGTTCATCGAGCAGGACCTGGGTCTGAGCTGGAACCCCTACACCACTCAGATCGAGCCGCATGACTACATCGCCGAGCTGTTCGACGCCATCGCGCGCTTCAACACCATCCTCATCGACTTCGACCGCGATATCTGGGGCTACATCTCCCTCGGTTACTTCAAGCAGAAGACCGTGGCCGGTGAGATCGGCTCTTCGACCATGCCGCACAAGGTCAACCCGATCGACTTCGAAAACTCCGAAGGCAACCTCGGCATCGCCAACGCCATCCTCCAGCATCTGGCCAGCAAACTGCCGATCTCCCGCTGGCAGCGCGATCTGACCGACTCCACTGTCCTGCGCAATCTGGGCGTGGGCTTCGCCCATAGCGTCATCGCCTACGAAGCCAGCCTCAAGGGCATCGGCAAACTGGAGCTGAACGCTGCGCGCATCGCCGAAGACCTGGACAACTGCTGGGAAGTGCTGGCCGAGCCGGTACAGACCGTCATGCGTCGCTATGCCGTGGAAAACGCCTACGAAAAACTCAAGGATCTCACCCGCGGCAAGGGCATCACGCCGGACGCCCTGCTGGCCTTCATCGACGCGCTGCAGATTCCAGCCGAAGCCAAAGCCGAACTACGCAAACTGACTCCGGCCAGCTACATCGGCAACGCCGGCGATCAGGCCAAGCGCGTCTGACCGATTTCCATATACGCACGCCCGGCTGCGCCGGGCGTTTTTATTTGCAGCTCTGCATATAGAGCAAGGTGTTACGCATGACTTCTGATGCTCCACTTCAAATTCTCGGCGGCCTCAGCGCACGGGAGTTCCTCCGTGACTACTGGCAGAAGAAGCCGCTGCTGATCCGCCAGGCCATTCCGGATTTCCAAAGCTCCATCTCGCCGGACGAGCTGGCCGGCCTTTCTCTCGAAGAGGAAGTCGAGTCGCGCCTGGTCATCGAGCACGGTGACAGCCCGTGGGAGCTGCGCCGCGGTCCCTTCGCCGAGGACACCTACCAGCAGCTGCCCGAGCGTGACTGGACCCTGCTGGTCCAGGCCGTCGATCAGCTGGTACCCGAAGTGGCAGAGCTGCTCGGGCAGTTCCGCTTTCTCCCGAACTGGCGCATCGACGACGTAATGATCAGCTACGCCGCACCGGGCGGCGGCGTAGGCCCGCATTTCGACAACTACGACGTGTTCCTGCTGCAGGCGCACGGTCAACGGCGCTGGCGCATCGGCCAGATGTGCGACAGTGACAGCGCACTGCTCGAGCATGGCGACCTGCGCATCCTCGCCGACTTCCAGGGTACCGACGAATGGGTTCTGGAGCCTGGCGACATGCTGTACCTACCGCCGCGCCTGGCACACTTCGGCACGGCCGAGGATGCCTGCATGACCTATTCGGTGGGCTTCCGCGCGCCCAGCGCCGCCGAGGTGCTAACCCACTTCACCGATTTCCTCGCCCAGTTTCTGCCGGATGAAGAACGCTACGGCGACGCCGATCTGCAACCGAGCGACGATCCCTACCAGATTCAGAGTGACGCGCTGGAACGTCTGAAGAGGCTGCTGGCCGAGCATATGGGCGACGAGCGACTGCTGCTAACCTGGTTCGGCCAGTTCATGACCGAGCCTCGCTATCCCGAGCGGATCGAAGGCGTCGAACTGACCGAGCAGGATCTGCGCGCAGCGCTCGCCGATGGCGCCGTGCTGGTACGCAATCCCGCGGCGCGCATGGCCTGGAGTGAGATCGATCTCGGCCTGCTACTGTTCGCCAGCGGCCAGAGTCGTCTGCTCCCCATCCAACTCCGCGATCTGCTCAAGCTGATCTGCTCGGCCGACGCCCTGCACGAGGACAATCTTGCTCCGTGGCTTGGCGATAACGACGGGCGTAAGCTGCTGCAGGAATTGATCAAACAGGGAAGCCTGGAGTTCGCTGATGAATAACATCCAAGTACGCATCGCCGATTGGCAGAAGGACAACGCCGACCTGCGGCGCATACGCGAAGCGGTGTTCATCGCCGAACAGGCCGTCCCGCCAGAACAGGAATGGGATGCCGACGATGTCGAGGCCGTGCATTTCCTTGCACTCGAGGATGGTTACGCCATCGGTACCGCACGGCTGCTCGCGGACGGCCAGATCGGTCGCGTCGCCGTTCTGCGCGACTGGCGCGGCATGAATGTGGGCGACGCGCTGATGCAAGCGGTACTCGCCGAAGCCGAACGCCGCGGCCTGCGTGAACAGAAACTGACCGCACAGGTACATGCAACCCGTTTCTACGAACGGCTGGGTTTCGAGGTCGTCAGCGAGGAGTTTCTCGAAGCCGGCATCCCGCACGTGGACATGCTGCGCAAGAGCCACTGAGGTTCGCCATGCACGACAACGCCAAGGATGATCGGGACGATACAGGCGAGTCGCTAATCATCGACTTCCAATCGCCGGGGCGATTCGACGTGCATAATCCGTTGTCGGACCAACCGGCGCCGACGTCCTGGCAGGCCGCGTCGGCGCGACTCGGAGAGGACGCCGGCGTACAGCACTTCACCAGTCCCGAGCAGGTTCGCGCGCACGCGCTGGCGTTCTTCCAGCAGGCGCAACGCAACCTGTGTCTCTACAGCCCGGACCTGGAACCCTGGCTGTTTCACCACAGCAGTATCCAGCAGGCCTGCACACGCTTTCTGCTGGCGCACCCGCGCAACCGGTTGCGTATCCTCATCGAGGATTCCACCCGGGCCGTGCAGAGCGGTCACCGCCTGCTGGCGCTGGCCAGGCGCCTCAGCAGCAATGCCCAGATTCGCAAGGTCAATCCCGAGTATCCGCGCGAAGAGGACGCCTATCTGATCGCGGACAAAACCGGCCTGCTGATACGTCCCCATCGCGATCCCCATAACGGGTATGCGCTGTATAACAACCCGGCGCGGGTCCGTCTGAGCCAGTCGAGCTTCGACCAGGCCTGGGAACGCAGCCTGTCCGATGCCAACCTGCGGAGCTTTCTGCTATGACCCTACGCCGCCATCTTGCCACACTCGCTCTGGCCATCTGCCTGCCGTTGCACGCCGCCACGGAGGTCATCCCGCTGCAATACCGGATGGCTGAGGATGTCCTGCCGGTAGCCCAATCGGTGATCGGCGAACAGGGTCGGGTCAACGCCTACGGCAATCAGTTGATCGTCAATGCTCCGCAAGCGGCGATCGTAGAACTTCGTCAGGTACTCGAGCAGCTCGACAGCGAACCCAAGCGCCTGCTTATCAGTGTCGACACCCAGGATTCGGCTGCTGGCAACTCCAGCGGCTACAGTGTGGATGGTTCGATCCGCGCCGGAGATGTCGAGTTCGAGACAGGCCGTGGCGAACGTCATGGTCGCGACCAGGTGCGCATCATCCGGCGTTCGACCAGCAGTCAGGAGGGCGGCATCCAGCAGATCCAGACCAATGAGGGCTATCCGGCGCTGATCCAGGTCGGCCAGAGCGTACCGCTGACCACCAGTGGCACCGACGGCTATGGCCGGATCTACCAGCAGACGCAGTATCGCGACGTCACCCGCGGCTTCTACGTGACGGCCAATCTCATCGGTGATCGTGTTCAGATCACCGTCAGCAGCAACCGTGATCGGGTCAATCAGATGACCCCGAATGTGATCGAAACGCAGCTCGCCGATACCCGCGTCAGTGGCCGCGTTGGCGAGTGGATCAGCCTGGGCGGCATCGACGAAAGTGCCTCATCACAACACGACGGCACCTTGCGACGTTACAGCACGCAGGGCCGGCAAGACCTTTCGCTGCGACTGAAAGTCGACGTACTGGAGTGATAGCGCTTCGCGCAATGTGGCAGCGCCCCGCTTATGTAGTGCCACAAAAAAAACACTACAAAATGATTGACGAGGCTTTCCCGGCAGCGCATCATTGCCCCGCTCCCGCTAACCAGAGGCTCTGGAAAGGGTCTCCGGGGCGCGCTCCAGCCAACCAGCCGAGCCGTCCCGTGACTGTACTGCCCACAAGGCGGACTGACGAGGTTGCGACTGGAACGAGTCGTCCTGAGGGACGGGGAAGCGATTAACGCATCAGCCAGACTTATAGTCTCGACGTTGTCAGGCCCCACGGCAGCCACGCCAACCGGGAGCTTCGCAACCAAGAGCCAGCCCGGCGATCGTGTCCATGCCCTCCTCCTCGGTTTCAATCCTCGTCCTGGTCGCAGTTCGACGCTCTGCCGCGTGTTGCTCGCATTGATCCGTTAGCACGCAGTTTTTGGTGGGAAAGTCGGTGCTCAACCAAATTCACATCTATGAAGGATTGACCATGTCCGCATATCAAGACGACATCAAGGCAGTTGCCGCCCTGAAAGAGAAGTTCGGCAGCAGCTGGAGCGCTATCAACCCGGAATCCGTGGCCCGCATGCGCGCCCAGAACCGCTTCAAGACCGGTCTGGAAATCGCTCAGTACACCGCCGACATCATGCGCAAGGACATGGCCGAGTACGATGCCGACTCGTCCGTCTACACCCAGTCGCTGGGCTGCTGGCATGGCTTCATCGGTCAGCAGAAGCTGATCTCCATCAAGAAGCACCTGAAGACCACCAACAAGCGCTACCTCTACCTGTCCGGCTGGATGGTTGCCGCTCTGCGCTCCGAGTTCGGCCCGCTGCCGGACCAGTCGATGCACGAGAAGACCGCAGTCTCCGACCTGATCGAAGAGCTGTACACCTTCCTGCGTCAGGCCGATAGCCGCGAACTGGATCTGCTGTTCACCGCCCTGGATGCCGCTCGCGAAGCCGGCGATAACGCCAAGGCTGCCGAGATCCAGAACCAGATCGACAACTACGAAACCCATATCGTCCCGATCATCGCCGACATCGACGCTGGCTTCGGTAACCCGGAAGCCACCTACCTGCTGGCCAAGCGCATGATCGAAGCGGGTGCTTGCTGCATCCAGATCGAGAACCAGGTTTCCGACGAGAAGCAGTGCGGCCACCAGGACGGCAAAGTGACCGTTCCGCACGCCGACTTCCTCGCCAAGATCGCTGCCGTTCGTTACGCATTCCTCGAGCTAGGCATCGACAACGGCGTGATCGTGGCGCGTACCGACTCCCTGGGTGCCGGCCTGACCAAGCAGATCGCCGTGACCAAAGAGCCGGGCGACCTGGGCGACCTGTACAACTCGTTCCTGGATTGCGAAGAGGTTGCTGCCTCCGACCTAGGCAATGGCGACGTCGTCATCAACCGCGGTGGCAAGCTGCTGCGTCCGAAGCGTCTGCCGTCCAACCTGTTCCAGTTCCGCAAGGGCACCGGCGAAGACCGCTGCGTCCTGGACTGCATCACCAGCCTGCAGAACGGCGCCGACCTGCTGTGGATCGAGACCGAGAAGCCGCACGTTGGCCAGATCAAGGGCATGGTTGACCGCATCCGCGAAGTGATCCCGAACGCTAAGCTGGTTTACAACAACAGCCCGTCTTTCAACTGGACCTTGAACTTCCGTCAGCAAGTGTTCGACGCCATGGTCGCCGAAGGCAAGGACGTTTCCGCCTACGACCGCGCCAAGCTGATGAGCGTCGAGTACGACGAAACCGAGCTGGCTCAGATTGCAGACGAGAAGATCCGTACCTTCCAGAAGGACGGTTCCGCTCACGCCGGCATCTTCCACCACCTGATCACTCTGCCGACCTACCACACTGCCGCGCTGTCCACCGACAACCTGGCCAAGGGCTACTTCGCCGACCAAGGCATGCTGGCCTACGTGAAGGGCGTTCAGCGGCAGGAACTGCGTCAGGGTATCGCCTGCGTCAAGCACCAGAACATGGCTGGCTCCGACATTGGTGACAACCACAAGGAGTACTTCGCTGGCGAAGCGGCTCTGAAGGCGAGCGGTAAGGACAACACCATGAACCAGTTCCACTAAGGAACGGTTTCAGCCTGGCAACAGGCTGCGGTGTAGCAAAGGCCCCGGCTCTAAGCCGGGGCCTTTGCGTTTCGAGCGCTCATGTCGCTCGTCGTAATGCGGAGCGGTGTCATATAGCTGTCTCACGATAAAACTAGAGTCAGGATTCCGTCAATCGACTCAGGGAACGCGACGTGAGCACTGACAACGACAATATTCTGTTCGGCAATGGCGATGAGCTACCCAGCAACCGTTCCGGAAATACCCATATTCAGGATGTGATCAATCTCGGCCGTCGCCAGGTACTGGCCGGTGGCGCCTCGCTAGGCGCGCTGGCCTTCCTGGGAGCGACACTTCCGGGTGTGGTCCAGGCCGCCGGTCAATCGGCAGAGCGGCTCAAGGATTTTCCGCTGAAACGCCGCAGCCGACTTCCATTCTCAGCTGTTCCAGTCACTCGCCACGATGGCATCAGCGTCCCGCCAGGATACACCGCAACGACGTTCATTCCGTGGGGCACCCCTATTAGCGGGCGCTATCCGGCCTATCTGGAAGACGCCAGCAACAGCGCCGAGGACCAGGCGCACCAGACCGGCATGCATCACGATGGCATGCATTTCTTCCCAATCAATGCCAAATACGGCGGGCACCAGAGCGATCACGGATTGCTGGTGGTGAATCACGAGTACATTGATGCGCCGCTGCTGCACCCCAACGGGCCGACCGTGGTCGACGGCAAGCGCACCGTAGTCGACGAAGTCCGTAAGGAAATCAATGCGCACGGGGTTTCCGTAGTGGAGATCCGTCGCGGCGTGCGCGGCGACTGGTCCGTACTGCCATCTGCCCGCAATCGCCGCATCACCGGCGCCACCGCCATGCGTATCGAAGGTCCCGCCAAGGGGCATGCCTTGCTGCGCACCCGCTACAGCCCGAGCGGCACTTCCACCCGCGGCACACTGAACAACTGCGCGAATGGCTTTACCCCGTGGGGCACCTATCTGACCTGCGAAGAGAACTGGGCCGGTTACTTTGCCAGCCAGGACAGTGAACTACCGCGCGAGCTCAGCCGTTACGGTGTACGTGACACCAGCCGCTATGCCTGGGAGACCATCGCTGGCGATGAGTTCCAGCGTTTCGATGCGACACGCCGCGGCGCCGATCCGCGGTCCGACTATCGCAACGAGCCGAACACCTTCGGCTGGATCGTGGAGATCGATCCGTTCGATCCGGACGCCATGCCGGTAAAACGCACCGCCCTCGGCCGCTTTGCGCACGAGGGGCTGGTGTTTGCCCCCGTCAAACCGGGTCGCCCGCTGGTCTGCTACTCAGGTGACGACTCGCAGAACGAATACATCTACAAGTATGTCAGCCGTGACCGCTACCGCCCGCTGCGTAGCGATGGTCGCCTGCTGGATGCGGGAACGCTCTACGTAGCCCGTTTCAATGCGGATGGCAGCGGCGATTGGCTGGCGCTGGACATTGACGACCCGGCGTTCCAGCAGGCCTGCGCAACGGCCGGTGTGAGCTTCGCCGATCAGGGCGAAGTGCTGATCAACACCCGTCTGGCTGCCGACATCGCCGGCGCGACGCGAATGGATCGCCCGGAATGGGGTGCCGTTCACCCGGACAACGGTGATGTCTATTTCACCCTGACCAACAACAGTGCGCGTAGCGAGGCCGATGCAGCCAATCCGCGCTCGCCCAATCCTTACGGCCATATCATTCGCTGGTCGGAAGAAAGCCGCGACTACGCAGGAACCCGCTTTCGCTGGAACATCTACCTGTTAGCGGGTCCGCAGGGCGACAGCAGAACCCCAAGGGGCCGCGCTCTGGATGACAGCAACATCCTGGCCAGTCCAGATGGGCTGTGGTTCGATGACGAAGGCCGACTCTGGATCCAGACCGACATGAGCGGCAGCCAGCTGAAATCAGGCCCGTTCGGTAACAATCAGATGTTGGTTTCTGATCCCAAGACAGGGGAAACCAAGCGCTTTCTGGTCGGACCGCTAGGCGCGGAGGTGACTGGCATCACCGCAACGCCCGATTTCCGCACGCTGTTCGTGAATATCCAGCATCCAGGTGAGGGGTCTACGCCGGGCAATTACAGCAGCAGCTGGCCGGATGGTCCTGGCCTGCGGCCGCGTTCTGCAACAGTCATCATCAGCCGCAAGGACGGCAAACGACTGATGTGAGACGTCCCCTGATCAAGGCCGGCCCTGCCGGCCCTTGATTAAAAAGGTGTTCATTCGCCCGCGTCAGCTGAACCTCGTGGCCGATCGCCATTGGTAAAAAGCCCCCACGATGAGATGAACAAGGCCGCGATAAGCGGCCCGATCACGAAGCCATTCAGCCCGAACAGAGCGAGCCCACCGAGGGTGGAAATGAGGACAAGGTAATCGGGCATCTTGGTGTCCTTGCCCACCAGGATCGGGCGAAGGATGTTGTCGACCAGGCCGATGACCATCACCCCATACAGGATCAGAATCACTCCCTGCCAGACTGCGCCGCTGAATAGGAAGTAGATCGCTACAGGTGTCCAGATCAGTCCGGCACCGACGGCGGGAAGCAGTGACAGGAATGCCATCAAGACCGCCCAGAGCAGGGCTCCAGATATACCGAGCACCGCGAAAATCACTCCGCCGAGCGCGCCCTGCGTGATCGCAACAATGACGTTGCCCTTCACGGTGGCTCTCACTACTCGGGTGAATTTATTGAACAACCTTCGTTTCTGAGTATCGCTCAGCGGCAGCGCCTGCCGAATCCGCAACACCAGCTCACGCCCGTCGCGAATGAAGAAGAACAGCAAGTAGAGCATCACGCAGAAGCTCACCAGAAACTGAAACGTACCCTGCCCAAAGCTGAACGCTTTCGTCGCTAGAAACTGACTGCCTTCCAGCGCGCCGCTGGAAAGCTTTTCTCGCATGCTGTCCAGATCGCCAAGGCCGAACCGCTGGAGCTGCACCCGCAGACCATCCGGCATCATTGCCTTCACTTGTGCCAGGTAGCTGCCAACGTCCAGTTCACCGGTCTCGATGCGCTGATATAGCGCAGCACCTTCTTGCACCAGCATTCCGGTAATTACGATTACGGGAATAACCGCCACCAATAGACATATCAGTAAAGTCAGCAATGCAGCTACATTCGGGCGCCCGACGAAGCGCTGCTGCAGCCGTCGCTGCAATGGCGAGAAGAGTATGGCGAGTACCGCTGCCCAGAATACCGCTCCATAGAATGGCAGGAGGATCCAGCCGAATGCGAGGGAAACCAGCACCAGTAAAATGAGGAAGGTCTTCTGCTCGAGCGTCGATCTGATCATTCTTCACCCAGAAATCCGTTGTGCTATCCCGTTAGTCAACATACGGATTCGCGAGTGCGCAGCTTTTCTCTCCACGCAAAAAAGAAGGCAGGAATTACCCTGCCCTCTTCGTTCGATCCTATCGAATCACAGGATCATTGCTGCCACCCAACCAAAGGCGAGCAGCGGCAAGTTGTAGTGGAGAAACGTCGGAACCACGGTATCCCATATATGGTTGTGTTGGCCGTCGACGTTGAGGCCAGCGGTCGGTCCCAGGGTCGAATCCGACGCGGGAGAGCCACCGTCACCCAACGCGCCCGCCGTGCCCACCAGGCTCACGATTGCAAGCGGGCTGAACCCCAGCTCCACGCCCAGCGGCACGAAGATCGCCGCAATAATCGGTACCGTCGAAAACGACGAACCGATACCCATGGTTACCAAAAGGCCGACCAATAGCATCAGCAGCGCCGCCACCGCCTTGCTGTCGCCGATCCACGCGGCGGAGGCGTCTACCAGCGATTTCACCTGACCGGTTTCTCGCATGACCTCGGCGAACCCCGCTGCAGCAATCATGATGAAGCCGATCATGGCCATCATTTTCATACCATCGGTGAACAGGTCGTCCGCCTCACGCCAACGCACCACACCGGAGGCAGAGAAGATCACGAACCCGGCAAGCGCACCGATAATCATCGAATCCAGCCATAACTGCACAATGAACGCAGCACCGATGGCAATAGCCGCCACGAGCAGTGTGACGGGACTGTAGGTTGCATTAACCCGCTCGACCTCATCTATTCGGCCCAGGTCGTAATCACGCGGCTTGCGATAACTAAAGAAGGCGATGATCAGCCCTGCAACCATCCCAAGCGCTGGAATCAGCATCGCCTCCGTCACCTTTACTCCAGATACATCCACCCCACCTTTCGCAACGTTGGCGAGCAGTATCTCGTTGAGAAAGATGTTGCCAAAACCGACCGGTAAAAACATGTAGGGCGTGATCAACCCGAAGGCCAACACACAAGCGATCAAGCGACGGTCGATGCGCAGGCTGGTCACCACAGACAACAAGGGAGGAACCAGCAGCGGGATGAAAGCGATGTGAATCGGCAAAATATTCTGGGAAGAGATCGCGACCACCAGCAACAATGCCATCACTATCCATTTGACGGACTGACCTGACTGCGCCGTACGGTTTCCGACCATCATCAGCGCCTTGTCAGCCAGCGCATGAGCGAGACCGCTCTTACCGATGGCCACAGCGAATGCTCCCAGCAGCGCGTACGACAACGCAACCGTTGCGCCTCCGCCGAGCCCTTTATTGAATGCCGCAAGCGTAGACTCGATACCCAAGCCGCCAAGAAGCCCACCGCACAGCGCACCGGCGATTAACGCAACTACAACGTGCACTCGGCACAAACTCAAGATCAGCATCACGCCGACCGCAACCACCACTGCATTCATCAAACTTCACCGTTACGCGAGCCAGACTTGAGAGAAAGGGGCGTACTCTGCAATAACGCATTATCCGTGTCCAGTTTGCCATTTGAGCACCAGCCCAGCCCGTCCACGTTAGCTAGCACTTCTGGTGCAGGCTGGCCGGCTATTCGCGACGACTCCCAGGAAAGGCAGTAAAATCACTGCATTGCCGCCTCATCATTTAGCGAGTTTCTTGTGGAAATTTTCAAAGAGTTCACTTTCGAATCTGCTCATCGACTTCCGAATGTGCCCGCGGGCCATAAATGCGGACGCCTCCATGGCCATTCTTTTCGTGTAGCCATCTACATTGCTGGCGAAGTAGACCCATTTACCGGCTGGATTCGGGATTTCAGCGAACTCAAAGCGATTTTCCGCCCGATCTATGAACAGCTAGATCACAACTATCTCAACGACCTTGCCGGCCTCGAAAATCCAACCAGCGAAAATCTCGCTAAATGGATCTGGAACGAACTAAAACCGCTTCTTCCAGAGCTTTCGCGCA
This sequence comes from Pseudomonas sp. FIP_A4, assembly GCF_036701605.1. Taxonomy (NCBI): domain Bacteria; kingdom Pseudomonadati; phylum Pseudomonadota; class Gammaproteobacteria; order Pseudomonadales; family Pseudomonadaceae; genus Pseudomonas; species Pseudomonas sp. FIP_A4. Next base: position 149,411 of record NZ_JAYDXP010000120.1, read on the forward strand.
TCCGTATTCATGAAACCTGCACCAGTGGCTGCGAATATCGCGGCGAGTGATCCTGCTGCAAGAATTTCTCGAGCGTTTCGGAGCATGCCAGCTCGTTAGCGACCTACCGTGATCGATGAACATGCGGAATAGCACCATCACACAAACCTTATGCATGTACCGATAGCACTGGGCGGTCGGTGCTCGTTGTGCCCCGTCGCCAGGCCGCGATGCGGTTTCTGGCCTCGGCCAGGGAGCAGAACCAGTGCTCGTTCAGGCATTCATCCGAAAAACCTGCCATTGAATGATTCTGTGCGGGCTTACCAGGCTGAAGCCGCCTCAGCTTGATGTCGCGCTGATAGGCCCATAGGACAAGTGCCTTGTCGGTCAATTGGGGTCTGGGGCGGTGCGAATTGCGATGGGGTAATCGCGGAATCGGGCTATTCCATCCAATGCGCGAGTAACGCGAAAAAAGCCGCTGATGCCGTGATCCACAAGGATACCTACCGTCTCCTTGGCGAAATCATCGAGCACCGTTACGCATTTGATCCTCCGCCCCGTACTAAGTGCATCGAAGACCAAGTCCATCGACCACACCTTGTTCGGCGCGCTCGGCAGGCTCAGCCGCTCGTGCTCTACGGCAACACCGTGGCGGGCGCCTTCGGCGCTTCACCATCAAACCGGCAGCCCGGTCAAGGCAATAGATCCGCTTATGGTTGACCTGCATACCTGCCGCCGCAGCAGGATATGCAGGCCCCGGTAGCCAAAGCGCCGACGCTCCTGTGCCAGCTCCACGAGTTGGGTTTGCGGCCTGGAGCCTTGCTCGCTGGAGCGGGACTGATAGCGCAGCAACGAACGAGACAACCAGATCAGCGGAACGGCACGGCGCTCGGAGATGCCGGTTCGGTTCTGGCCTGCAATCTCCTCCACCGCCTCCCGCCCCGCGCTGTCAGGCTTACCCTTTTCCCCGGGCGACCACCTTCAGTGCCTTGATATCCAGATGGGCTTCGACCGGCGGCCTCTTCAGCCGGCTGTTCTCCAGTTCGAGATCCCTGAGCCGCTTGGCGTCCGGCACGGTCATGCCACCAAACTTGGCACGCCAGGTGTAGAACGAGGCATCACTGAAGCAATGCCGCCGGCGCAGCTCCTCAATCGGCACACCGGCCTCTACCTGCGTGAAAAAGTCGAGAATCTGTTCTTCCGCTTTTGGAGCCTCCGTAATTCTGCTCGGCATCACGCCGCAACATCGCCACTCAGCATTTTTTCGCACAAAGACAAACCCCCGAACCGCGCAAGCGGATCGGGGGTTTGGGATAGAAGCTTGACGATGACCTACTCTCACATGGGGAGACCCCACACTACCATCGGCGATGCGTCGTTTCACTACTGAGTTCGGGATGGGATCA
>NZ_JAYDXP010000027.1:0-292 GCF_036701605.1 Pseudomonas sp. FIP_A4
GCAGATGCAGTCCGGCAGCGTGCTGCTGGGCATGCTCAACCCGTTCGACAATGACTGCATCGCGCGCATGGCCGCGCGCGGCATCACCGCCTTCGCGCTGGAAGCCGCGCCGCGCACTTCGCGCGCGCAGAGCCTGGACGGGCTCTCGTCGCAGGCCACCAGCGCCGGCTACAAGGCGGTGCTGCTCGGCGCCCATCACTACCCGCGCTTCATGCCGATGCTGATGACCGCTGCCGGTACGGTGAAGGCCGCGCGCGTGCTGATCCTCGGGGCCGGTGTCGCCGGGCTGCAG
>NZ_JAYDXP010000038.1:0-375 GCF_036701605.1 Pseudomonas sp. FIP_A4
CGCGCGACGCGAGAAGCTCGCGGCCTACCAGGTACTCTCGGCGTACATCAACCACTCCATTCGCCGTCCTCGCGAAATCCATCTCGTCCAGACGCTGCGTCACCAGCCGCGCATCGGCCAGGATATCGACCCGACCGCTGCGCACTTCGTCGTGAGCACATGGAACTGGCCGTACCACTTGTGCACGCCCTGCATCTGGATGACCGGCTCGCTCGCCTGCTCCGGTCGCCACGCCGACCTGGCCGTCGCGCGTGCGGCTGTCGAGCAGAAAGCTGTGCGCGGCATCGAAGCGCCCCTGCAAGTACAAAAAGCTCGCACAATAATGGTGCACGACGGAGCCGCAAGGCTCCGTTTTTTTGTCCGGCGAACTTCGGG
>NZ_JAYDXP010000054.1:0-440 GCF_036701605.1 Pseudomonas sp. FIP_A4
GGGCGAACAGTGCGCGCCGGATATCCTCGCTCTGGCCCTGCAGCACTTTGCTGCGGTATTGCAGTACGCCCGGAAGCCACGCCTCGGACCGCCCGCCCATATAATCCACACTCAGTTCCATCGCACTGACTCCTTAAAAAAACGGCGCCCGGAACTGGCGGGGCGCGGGAAACGAAACAGGCGCGTCGGCGCGCCGGATCAGCCGCGGCGCGAGCGGCCGGGGTGGAGATGAACAGGCTGTCTGACTACTGGCTGGACGGCCCGGCCACCTGTGGGTCGGCAAGGCTCGCCAGATAGGCGCTGATCCTGGTCTGCAATTCGCCCTGCAGCGGCGTGCTGGCGGTGAGGTCGAGGCGGTCGAGATCGTACAGCGGCATCCCGTTGATGGACCCTGGGTGGCGGCTCTGCCGTCACCTAGTGCGTAGCCGCGTGATGACCAT
>NZ_JAYDXP010000039.1:0-410 GCF_036701605.1 Pseudomonas sp. FIP_A4
TGATGCTGCCGCTGTTCTGCTCGGTGGCGTGCCTGGGCTGCCTGCTGCCCAACGCCACCGCATGCGCGATGGCCGATCAGCGTGCCAACGCCGGTAGCGCCTCGGCGCTGCTCGGCAGCCTGCAGTTCGCCATCGCCGCGGGGGCGGCCGCCGCCGGGGGGGGGGGGCCGGGCGGCGCGGCGGGGGCGCGGGCCGCGGGCATCCACCAGTGCGGGCGGGGGGGGGCCGGCGCCCCGCAGCCCGCACGGGGTGAGGCCCGCGCCCACCGGCCCCGCCGCGCCGTCTTGCCGCGCCCCCCGGGCGGCGGCCCCCGCCGCGGCGATGGCGAACTGCAGGCTGCCGAGCAGCGCCGAGGCGCTACCGGCGTTGGCACGCTGATCGGCCATCGCGCATGCGGTGGCGTTGGGCAG
>NZ_JAYDXP010000064.1:0-560 GCF_036701605.1 Pseudomonas sp. FIP_A4
GATCGATCTGGATTGGCTCAACCTCGCCGCGCTGGCTTTCAAGGAATCCACCCTCAACCCGGCGGCGGGGGGGGGCCGCGGGGCCCCCCCGGGGGGGGCGGGGTCGCCCGCCGCCCCCCGCCCCCGGGGGGGGCGGTGCGCGGGCTCCCCCGCCCTCCGCGGGGGGCCGCCGCCGCCCCGCCCCGCCGCCGGGTTGAGGGTGGATTCCTTGAAAGCCAGCGCGGCGAGGTTGAGCCAATCCAGATCGATCTGCTCGGCCAGCGCGCAGCCGAACGGTCCGGAGCCCGGCGATTACGTGGTGCTCAGCATCGCCGACAGCGGCGCCGGAATGACCGCACTGCGCCATGCGGCGTTGCTCGAAGTCGCGCGACGGCATGGCGTGCAGCCCGCCCAGGTGGCGCTCGCCTGGGCGCTGCGTCAGCCCGGTGCGCCGACCACTTCCTCGAACGGCACGCTGATGAACAGCACCCGGTGCGAGCTGCCGTATTTCTTCCACAGATAATGGGCGACTTCCATCACGCCCAGCTCGTGGGCGCGGCCGCCGAGGTTGAAGAAGCAGA
>NZ_JAYDXP010000012.1:0-764 GCF_036701605.1 Pseudomonas sp. FIP_A4
ATGTTGGACACCAATCTCAAGACCCAGTTGAAAGCCTACCTGGAGAAGGTCACCCAGCCCTTCGAGATCGTCGCGTCCCTCGATGACGGCGAGAAATCCCGGGAGCTGCTGAGCCTGCTGCAGGACATCGCCGGCCTCAGCGACAAGATCACCTTGAAGACCGACGGTGACGATGCACGCAAGCCGTCGTTCTCGCTTAACCGCATCGGCGGCAACATCAGCCTGCGCTTCGCCGGCATTCCCATGGGCCACGAGTTCACCTCGCTGGTGCTCGCCCTGCTGCAGGTCGGCGGCCACCCGTCGAAGACCGCACCGGAGGTGATCGAGCAGATCAAGGCGCTGGACGGCGACTACCGCTTCGAAACCTACTTCTCGCTGTCCTGCCAGAACTGCCCGGACGTGGTCCAGGCGCTGAACCTGATGGCCGTGCTCAACCCGAACATCAAGCACGTCGCCATCGACGGCGCGCTGTTCCAGGACGAAGTCGAAGCGCGGCAGATCATGTCGGTGCCGAGCATCTACCTCAACGGCAAGCTGTTCACCCAGGGCCGCATGAGCGAGGAAGAGATCCTCGCCAAGCTCGACACCGGCGCCGGCGCCCGTGACGCCGAGAAGCTCAAGGCCAAGGATGCCTTCGACGTGCTGGTGGTCGGCGGTGGCCCGGCTGGCGCCGCAGCGGCCATTTACGCGGCGCGCAAGGGCATCCGCACCGGCGTCGCGGCCGAGCGCTTCGGCGGTCAGGTGCTGGACACCATGGCCATCGA
>NZ_JAYDXP010000078.1:0-543 GCF_036701605.1 Pseudomonas sp. FIP_A4
GCGCAGCCCGAAACGACGCACAACCACTTCACGCTGCTTTTCGGTCAGATCGGAAAGCCACTGATCGATGCTGGCGGACAGATCGTCATCGAGAAGCAGCTCACAGGGATCGCTCGGTTTGTCGTCCGTCAGTGCTGAACAAATTCGTTCCGGCAAGCATGACCGGCACTGGAGCTTGTGTGTTTGGGAGCTTCCCAAACGAGGGCGAGGCTGATAAAGTCCGCCGCTGACCTATCGGTCAGCATGACCCTTCTCAAGGAAGGCAATCGCAGCGAGCTGTACCTGCAGCAGGATCAGATCGAGGCCGATGCCCCTGTATCGTACCGCTCGCTTGTTACGCACTGGCTTCCTGCGCCATCTGTTTCAGACTGCGATGCAACATTGAAACGTTACGACCGCGGGCCACGAAACTTGGCACAAAGGCGCTGGGCGCCAGATAGACGCCGCCCTCGAGCATCAGATGGAAGAAGCGCTTGAAGCGCTCGGCATCGCTGCCTACCTACCCGAAGGCGCGACGATGATCGCCACCGGGGTCGCCTCGCC
>NZ_JAYDXP010000107.1:0-110693 GCF_036701605.1 Pseudomonas sp. FIP_A4
TTCGATGCGATCGGCGATCTTCAGCAGGATCAGCGCACGGTCCTGCACCGAGGTCTTGCCCCAGGCATCGGCGGCGGCATGGGCAGCGTCCAGCGCACGCTCCACGTCTTCGGCGCCCGAACGCGGGAACTCGGCGATCACCTCACCGTTTACCGGCGAGGTGTTGACGAAATACTCCCCCTTGACCGGCGGCACGAATTCGCCGCCGATGTAGTTGCCGTAGCGCGGCTTGAAGGAAATGACGGCGCCTGGAGTACCGGGTTGGGCGTAGATCATGGGAATTCTCCGAAGGATGACTCTTGTAATAATTGATGCACTGGCCGAATCTCAGCACGGCTCATATTGATCTTGAGTCAGATTCATGCGTGCGACTTGACCCGAACAAAGCTCTGCTGTCGCCTACAGTCAACTTCGTGACGAAATGTCGCAGGCCTTGGACGAGCGCTTTGTTTGCTGCGCGTTTTGGCGTGACGCTCGCAAGCGCGCGCCTTAAGAGCACGAGTGCTCTGGCGCGCCCGGTTGCTCTGGCTTCATGTCGCGGAACGTTACGTTGTGGAGACTTCGATGAGTTCCTTATTCGAGCAGACGGATGCGTCGGCCGGCCTGGCGCTTGTCACCAGCGGGCAAAAACATGCCGGCGTGCTGGCCGCAGCGGCCAGCGGCTTGTGCACCTTCATCGAGCGGCAGGGAGGCGACGCCGAGCGGGTGCTCGGCGTGTCGGGCATCGATGCGCAATTGCTGCAGCATCCGACCCTGAGCCTCGCGCTGCCGAACTACTGCCAGGTGCTGGAAGAAGCGGCGCGGCAATCGGGCTGTGACAACTTCGGTCTGTACTATGGCCAGCAGTTCAAGCCACAGGCGTTGGGACTGCTGGGTTATATCGGCTTGTGCTCGGCAACGGTCGAGCAGGCGCTGATCAATTTCGCCCGCGCCTTCCCACTGCACCAACGCAACAGCCTGATTCGTCTGGTCGATGATGGGGAGTGCTATCGCTTCGACTATCAGGTCCGCCACGGCGCCATCCTCTGCCGGCGGCAGGACGCCGAGCTGACCCTGGGCATGGCCCGCAACCTGATTCGTCACGTGCTCGGCAGCCAATGGGCGCCGCGCGCGGTGCACTTCGAGCACCCGCGCCCGGCTGATTGGCATGAGCACAGCAAGGTCTTCGATGCGCCGGTGTACTTCGAGCAACCGTACAACTCGCTGCTGATCCCCAAGGTCGGCCTGAACCGCCCGATGCCGGGCAGCGACCCGATCCTGCTGATGGTCATGCAGGATTCCCTGCGCCAGCTCAGCCTGGCGGGCGGCGATGAGCCGGACGTCGTCGATGATGCCCGCGCGCAGATCCGCCAGCGTCTGATGCTGGGCGAGCCGGGACTGGAAGATATCGCCGAGCAGATGGGCATGAGCAGCTGGTCGCTACAGCGTCGCCTGCGCGAGGAAGGGCTGAGTTTCTCCGCGCTGGTGGACAAGCAGCGCCAGGAGCTGGCGACCTACTACTTGCGCCAGCAGCAGCTGCCCATTTCGGAGCTGGCACCCTTGCTGGGCTATTCCGAGACCAGTGCCTTTTCCCGTGCATTCCGCCGCTGGTTCGGCGTAAGTCCCCGCCAGTGGCGCCAGCACAGCGATCTGGTCGACACCCGGCAGCCGTAGCTGCGCCTGGTTTGCCTGGAACGCGAACCTTAGAACGAGCCCAAACGCGCACGTCTGGTGCGCCTGCGAGTGCCCGGTAGCGCGTGGTAACCTTGCGTTCATCGCCAAGCAGATGAAGCACGAGGACTTCACGAGGCTGGCCCAGATGTACGCCAAATGGCTGGGCGACGAGTCCGCCAACGAGCTGCGATACATCGGGTCAGGCACGCAGTCCGCCGCGTGATTCGCCCCAACTCTGCTCCACCCAGTCCAGCACCCATTTCTAAGCACCTGATGAACAAGGCAATCTCCGATCTTTCGCAGCACACCCCGATGATGCAGCAATACTGGAAGCTCAAGCGCGAGCATCCGGATCAGCTGATGTTCTACCGCATGGGCGACTTCTACGAGCTGTTCTACGACGACGCCAAGAAGGCCGCGGCGCTGCTCGACATCACCCTCACAGCGCGCGGTCAGTCGGCGGGCACGGCGATCCCCATGGCCGGCATTCCGTTCCACTCCGCCGAGGGCTACCTGGCGCGACTGGTCAAGCTGGGCGAATCGGTGGTGATCTGCGAGCAGATCGGCGACCCGGCCACCAGCAAGGGGCCGGTGGAGCGCCAGGTGGTGCGCATCATCACCCCCGGTACGGTGAGCGACGAGGCGCTGCTCGACGAGCGCCGCGACAACCTGCTGGCGGCGGTGGTCGGTGACGAGAAGCTGTTCGGCCTGTCGGTGCTGGACATCGCCAGCGGCCGCTTCAGCGTGCAGGAACTCAAGGGCTGGGAAACCCTGCTCGCAGAACTGGAGCGCCTGAGCCCGGCAGAATTGCTGATTCCCGACGACTGGCCGCAGGGCCTGCCGCTGGAGAAACGCCGCGGCGTGCGCCGTCGCGCGCCCTGGGATTTCGATCGCGACTCGGCGTTCAAGAGCCTCTGCCAGCAGTTCTCCACCCAGGACCTCAAGGGCTTCGGCTGCGAGAACCTGACGCTGGCCATCGGTGCCGCCGGCTGCCTGCTGGCCTATGCCAAGGAAACCCAGCGCACCGCCCTGCCCCACCTGCGCAGCCTGCGCCACGAGCGCCTCGACGACACGGTGATCCTCGACGGTGCCAGCCGGCGCAACCTGGAGCTGGACGTGAACCTGGCCGGCGGCCGTGAGAACACACTGCAATCGGTGATGGACCGCTGCCAGACCGCCATGGGCTCGCGCCTGCTGACCCGCTGGCTGAACCGCCCGCTGCGCAACCGCGAAATCCTCGAAGCACGCCAGGACTCGATCACCTGCCTGCTCGAGCATTACCGCTTCGAACAGCTGCAGCCGCAGCTAAAGGACATCGGTGACCTGGAACGCATCCTCGCCCGTATCGGCCTGCGCAACGCCCGTCCCCGCGACCTGGCGCGCCTGCGCGACGCCCTTGCGGCGCTGCCGCAGCTGCAGGCCGGCATGCGGGACCTGGTGGCACCGCATCTGCTGGAACTGGCGAAAAGCATCAGCACCTACCCGGAGCTGGCCGACCTGCTGACCCGCGCCATCATCGACAACCCGCCGGCGGTGATCCGCGACGGCGGCGTACTGAAGACCGGCTACGACGCCGAGCTGGACGAGCTGCAGTCGCTTTCCGAGAACGCCGGCCAGTACCTGATGGACCTGGAAGCCCGCGAGAAGGCCCGTACCGGACTGGCCAACCTCAAGGTCGGCTACAACCGCGTGCACGGCTACTTCATCGAGCTGCCGAGTAAGCAGGCCGAATCGGCGCCGGCCGACTACATCCGCCGGCAGACGCTCAAGGGCGCCGAGCGCTTCATCACCCCGGAGCTCAAGGAATTCGAGGACAAGGCGCTCTCGGCCAAGAGCCGCGCCCTGGCCCGCGAAAAGCTGCTGTATGACGAACTGCTGGAGCTGCTCATCGGCCACCTCGCACCGCTGCAGGAAAGCGCCGCCGCGCTGGCCGAGCTGGACGTGCTGAGCAACCTCGCCGAGCGCGCGCTTAACCTCGATCTGAATCGTCCGCGCTTCGTCGAACAGCCCTGCCTGCGCATCGAGCAGGGTCGACACCCGGTGGTCGAGCAGGTGCTGGAGACCCCCTTCGTCGCCAACGATCTCGCCCTCGACGACGCCACCCGCATGCTGGTCATCACCGGGCCGAACATGGGCGGTAAGTCCACCTACATGCGCCAGACCGCGCTGATCGTGCTGCTGGCGCAGATTGGCAGCTTCGTACCGGCGGCGGCGTGCGAGCTGTCACTGGTGGACCGCATCTTCACCCGCATCGGCTCCTCGGACGACCTCGCCGGCGGGCGCTCGACCTTCATGGTGGAGATGAGCGAAACCGCCAACATCCTGCACAACGCCAGCGACAAGAGCCTGGTGCTGATGGACGAAGTAGGTCGCGGCACCAGCACCTTCGATGGCTTGTCGCTGGCCTGGGCAGCCGCCGAGCAGCTGGCGAAGCTGCGCGCCTTCACGCTGTTCGCCACCCACTATTTCGAGCTCACCGTGCTGCCGGAAAGCGAGCCCGTGGTGGCCAACGTGCACCTGTCGGCCACCGAGCACAACGAGCGCATCGTCTTCCTCCATCATGTGCTGCCGGGGCCGGCGAGCCAGAGCTACGGCCTGGCGGTGGCGCAGCTGGCGGGCGTGCCGGGCGAGGTCATACAGCGCGCCCGCGACCATCTGTCGCGCCTGGAAACCACCAGCCTGCCCCACGAAGCGCCGAGAATGGCAGCTGGCCAGTCCGCGCCTCCGGTGCAGAGCGATCTTTTCGCCAGTTTGCCGCATCCTGTGATCGAGCAATTGCGTCGAATCAATCCCGATGATCTGTCTCCGCGACAGGCGCTGGACCTGCTATACAGCCTTAAATCGCAAGCCTGATGCGCCAATAAACTGGTAGAATCGCGCGCAATTTTTTGGATACGGTGGCGTTTGCCTGGTGCCACCCTGTCTGCTGCCACACAGGAGCGTCTGCCAACGCTGCCTGACCCGCCTGAGGAGATAGCTAGAAATGACCTTCGTCGTCACCGACAACTGCATCAAGTGCAAATACACCGATTGCGTGGAAGTCTGCCCGGTGGACTGCTTCTACGAAGGCCCGAACTTCCTGGTGATTCACCCGGACGAGTGTATCGATTGTGCCCTGTGCGAGCCGGAGTGCCCGGCCCAGGCGATCTTCTCCGAAGACGAAGTGCCGGACGATCAGCAGGAATACATCGCGCTGAACGCCGATCTGGCCGAAGTCTGGCCGAACATCACCGAGAAGAAGGACTCGCTGCCGGATGCCGAAGAGTGGGACGGCGTCAAGGACAAGCTGCAGTACCTCGAGCGCTGATCGCCCGTTGCGACGAAAAATGCCCGCATTCGCGGGCATTTTCATGTGTGCAGCGCACCGATCAGGCCCGGTCGATGCCCTTCTTCAGCGTATCCTTGACGTCACCCTTGACCTGCTGGGCGTCACCCTTGATCTCCTGACGCTGCCCTTCCTCCTTCAGCCGCGGATTGTCGGTGGCCTCGCCAATACCCTGCTTGATCTTGCCGACAGCTTCGTTGGTGTTGCCCTTGATCTTGTCTTCGGTGCTGCTCATGGCGGCTCCCCTTTGCTGCTGAGTGATCGGTTACAAGGGGTGGACCGGGTGCGCGCGCCGATAGTTTCCTCCCGGCCATCGGAACGGCGCGTCAGGTCGTCGCTCGCCGGCTGCGCATCAGTCGATTGAGCAGTGGTCGCCCGGCCAGTTGCAGGAACACCGGGGCACCCACGATCAGGTAGAAGTAATAGGTGACGAAGCGCCAGATCAGGATCGCCGCCGCCGTGCTGGATTTACCCACCATCGGCGTCAGCAGCGCGGCCGAAGCCAGCTCGGCGCTGCCGGCGCCGCCAGGCAGCAGGCTGAGCTGACCAGCCGTCAGCGCCAGAATCTGCACCACGAAGGTCCAGGCCCAGGCGATCTCGCTCTGCAATCCGCGCAGCGTCAGATACAGCACACTGAAGCGCAGCAGCCAGTGCAGCGTGGTCAACGCGAATACGCCGAGCAACACCCGCCGTGGCAGGCGGAAGCAATCGAGCAGCGCATTGCGAAACCCCAATACCTTGCGCGCCCAGCGTCGCCGCCGCTTCGCCCGCATTCCCAGGTGCCTGACCAGCCAACCGTTGAAGCGAAACACCTGGCGATGGAAACGCCCGAGCAGCCCCAGCAGTATCAGCACGCCGAGCAACAGCGCCGCGCTGAAGCCCAGCAGACTGCCAACATAGGCATTGAAGGCGTGGGTCATGGCATAGATCAGCACGCCGACCAGCGCGCAGGCGAAGAACAGCAGGTCGCTGAGCTGCTCCACCGCATAGGTCGCCGTGCCTCTTGCCGGTGTCACGCCCTGGCGCATCAGCAGAGCCATTGCGGTCAGCGGCCCGCCAGCACCGCCGGGCGTCGCGCAGATGGCGAACTCGGTAGCCACCACGATGCCCAGCGCACGCCGCTGGCCGAGCGTGCGCCGGCCGACCAGCAAGCGCAGGCGCCAGGCATTCAGATACCAGCCGGCGAGCACCATGCCGAGCATGCCCAGCAGCAACCCGGGTGGAAAGCGCAACAGTCGCTCGAACAAGCCGGTACCACCCAGCAGCAGTGGCACCAGTGCCGCGGCGAGCAACGCACCGAGCAACAGCCAGGCGCTGCGGTTCATGCCGGTTGACTCATCAGCGGCTGCTGGCGCAGCCATTCGATCTTGCTGACCGGGCGCCGCCCCTCCGCGAGCAGGCGTTGCAGCAGCTGCAGCCAGTAGTGGCGGGAGAACTCGTGACGCATATCCACTGGGTGCAGGCCCAGACGCAGCAGCGGCGCCGCTTTGTGCTTGCGCAGCTGTTGCTCGCAGACCAGTCGCGACAGCCCGCGACGCCAGGCGCTGCGCGCGCTCCAAACCAGCCCTGGCGCGGTGATCGGCGCAAAGTCCGGCAGGCGGTAGAACCGTTGCGGATCGCTGGTATAGCTCAGGCCACTGCCCTGCAGGGCCTGCCGGGTACCGACGCTCATTAGCCAGGCCGGCGCGACAAAGCCATGCAGCGGCCAGCCCTGCTCGGCAAACAGCTGCATGCCCTGCTCCAGCCGTCGGCGTGCCTCGGCTTCGGCCAGCGCGTAGAACTCCCCTTCATGGGTATAGATGCGGCGCATGAACCAGTCGCGCGGCGTGCGCGGCGCTGGCGCGTCGTCGGCGTGGTAGTAGCCATGCAGCACCAGCTCGTCGCCGCGCGCCAGGCGCTCACCGAGCAGGTCGAGAAACCACGGGTGCGCCTGCAGCGGATTGCGCCGGTGGAAGTCCGGCACTACCAGCCAGGTGATGGGGATCGTGCCGAGCGCATCGACGGCCTCGACAAATGGCCGGTAGTCCGGCCAGGTCTGCGGCGCCACATCGTGCAGCACCAGCATCAGCACTGGTTCAGCCATGTACCGCCACCGGCAGATCGGCCATACCCAGCACGGCGTGGTAGTGAGCGAGCAGGCCGGCGACCACCGCATCCCACGCGTGATGGGCCTCGACATGCTGGCGCGCCTGCCTGCCGAGCCGCTGCGGATCATCCTCGAACAGCTCCTGCACGGTCAGCGCCATCGAGCGCGCATCCAACGGCCGGCACAGACGGCCAGTGTGCGGCGGCACCAGTTCCGGCAACGCACCAGCACGCGCAGCCACCACCGGAATGCCGCTGGCCATCGCTTCCAACGCTACCAGGCCGAACGTCTCCTGATTGCCGGCATGCAGCAGCATGTCGCTACTGGCCAGCAGCCGCGCGACCTCGCTGGCCGAACAGAATTGGTCGATCACTGTGACGTTGCCCGGCACCCGGTGCGGCATGCTCGATCCTACCAGCAACAGGTGATACGGCCGGCCGAGGATGCGCGCGGTCTCCAGCAGGACAGGCAGGTTCTTCTCGCGCGAGCCGCGTCCGGCGAAGATCAGCAGGCGGCAATCTTCCTCCAGCCCCAGCTCGCTTCGCAGATGAGCGTCGCGACGCGTCGGGCTGAACGTTTCCAGATCGACGCCCAGCGGCTGCACATACACGTTGCGCACCCGCAGCGCCGTCAGCTTATCCGCCATGACCTGACTGGGCGCCAGCACGCGGTCGAAACTGCCGTACAGCCGCGAGACATAGCCGTTCATGTTGGTACCCAGCCAGCCACCGATGCGGTTGCTGACCAGCAAGGGCAGATCGGAGTGGTAGAAGCCGATCACCGGAATATCCAGCCGGCGCCCGGCATCCAGTGCCGCCCAGGCGGTCATGTACGGATCGCCCACTTCGATCAGATCGGGGCGCAGTGAACGCAGCAGATTACGCCAGGGACCGCGACGAATCGGAAAGCGATAACCCTTGCCGAACGGCAGGGCCGGGGCTGGCACCTCGTAGATGCCCGCATGCTGCTGATAGCTGCTGCCAGGGACAAGAATGCTGTGACGAACGCCGGAATAAAGCTGCAGGCGGCGGTGCTTGGCCTCGAGGTAGGTACGCACGCCGCCACTGGCCGGCGCGTAAAACATGGTCATATCGGCGATGTGCAAGATGCAACGTCTCCATCCGGTTTCGGCCCAGAACCCCGGAATTGCCTCGGCGCCGCTGGTCGGCCGCCCCGCCATGCCGCTGCAGCTCGCAGGAATTCTGTAATGAACGGTATGGACCCTTCTGCAGAATAGACGTTCGCCGTACCGCTCGCCGGGCGGATCGGTCAGGAATCGGCAGTTTTCTCGCCCGGGTCCTTGCCCTCGACCGAGTGGTGCTCGATTACCGCATTCAGCTCGGCCCCCAGCAGCAGCACCGCGGCGGAAATGTAGAAGTACAGCAGCAGCACGATGATTGCGCCGATGCTGCCGTAGGTGGCGTTGTAGTCGGCGAAGTTCTGCACGTAGATGCCGAAACCTACCGATGCGGCGATCCAGACGATCACCGCCAGCACCGAGCCGGGCGTGATGAAGCGGAACTCCTGCTCCACATCCGGCGTGACGTAGTACAGCACGGCCACCAGCAGCATCATCAGGAACACCACCACCGGCCAGCGCAGCCATGCCCAGAGCAGCACGATCGTCTCCTTCAGGCCGACGAGATCGGCCAGCCACTCCATCACCTGCGGACCGACGATCATCAGCCCGGCGCTGGCAAGCAGAATCACGGCGGTGCCGATCGTGTAAAGCAGCGACAACAGCATGAGCTTCCAGCTGGGCCGCCCCTCGTCGACGTCGTAGGCCCGGTTCATTGCATTCATCAGCGAACGGAAGCCCGCCGACGCCGTCCACAGCGCCACGAGGATACCGACCGACAACAGCCCGCTTTTCTGTTCCTGCAGCTGGTCGATCACCGGATTGACCTGCTCCATCGCCACCGCGGGCAGTGCCAGCGCCGCCTGTTCACGCAGCCAGGCGAAGAACTCCGAGAGGTTGAGAAAGCCCAGCAGGGCCATGAGAAACAGGAGGAACGGAAACAGCGAGAACAACGCCCGGTACGCCAGCGCCGAGGCGTAGGTGGACATGTCGTCGTTGCTGAATTCCTTGATCGTGCGCTTGAGCAACGTGCCGAAGCCGATGCCACGCGTATCCAGAAATGCCATACCGCTCCCCGCCAACTGATCTGTCTGAACTGGGACGATAGCCCCGCGCAAGAGTTCGGGCGAGATCACCGCCGGGCACGCATCGCACCGGCATGCGGCGAGGACGCCTATGCTGTCAGCACACCCACGTCGATAAAGGAACGCTCTCCATGACGTTGATCTGGTTGCTGGTCCTGTTGCTCGGCCTCGTCGTCATCGCACATCTGCGCTTGGCGCTCGTCCCGAGTCTGGCCCTGGTTACGCTCTATCTGCTGGCGATGAGCGCCGCCGATGAGGTGTCCGGCTGGCTGGTCGCCCTGCTCTGGCTGCTGCTGGCCGTCATCGCAGTGCCGCTGGTGATCACCGATATCCGCCGCCGCTACGTGAGCGAGCCGCTGTTCGACTGGTTCAAGCGCGTGCTGCCGCCGATCTCCGATACCGAGCGCGACGCCATCGAGGCCGGCACCGTGTGGTGGGATGGCGAACTGTTCAGCGGCAGGCCGGACTGGAACGTCCTGCTCGGTTATCCGCCGGCCCGCCTGACGGACGAGGAACAGGCGTTCCTCGATGGCCCAACCGAAACGCTCTGCGCGATGGTCAGCGACTGGGACATCGCCCAGCGCCTCGACCTGCCGCCCGAAGCCTGGGACTACATCAAGACGCAAGGCTTCTTCGGCCTGATCATCCCCAAGGAATATGGCGGCAAGGGGTTTTCCGCCTACGCCCATTCGCAGATCGTGATGAAGCTCGCCACGCGCAGCGGCGATCTGGCCAGCACCGTGATGGTGCCCAACTCGCTCGGCCCGGCCGAACTGCTGCTGCACTACGGCACCGACGAGCAGCGCAGCCATTACCTGCCGCGCCTGGCCAGCGGCACCGACGTGCCCTGCTTCGCGCTCACCGGCCCCTATGCCGGCTCCGACGCCGGCGCGATGCCCGACAGCGGCGTGATCTGCCGCGGCCAGTGGCAGGGTGAGGAAGTGCTCGGCCTGCGGCTGAACTGGGAGAAGCGCTACATCACCCTCGGCCCGGTCGCCACCCTGCTCGGTGTCGCCTTCAAGGCCTACGACCCGGAGCATCTGCTCGGCGAGGCGGACGAGCTGGGTATCAGCCTGGCGCTGATCCCCACCGACACCCCCGGGGTCGAGATCGGACGTCGCCACCTGCCGCTCGGCGCGGCATTCATGAACGGCCCGAACCGGGGCAAGGACGTCTTCGTCCCGCTCGATGCGCTGATCGGCGGACGCGACATGATCGGCAAGGGCTGGATGATGCTGATGAACTGCCTGTCGGTCGGTCGCTCGATCTCGCTGCCGGCCACCGGCGTCAGCGCGGCGAAGGTGTGCAGCTATGCCAGCGGTCGCTACGCGCAGATCCGCGAGCAGTTCGGCGTGCCACTGGCGGCGTTCGAAGGCATCCAGGAGCCGCTGGCGCGCATCGGTGGCAACGCCTGGCTGATGGACGCCGCGCGCACGCTGACCGCCAGCGCCGTGGACCTGGGCGAGAAGCCCTCGGTGCTCTCGGCCATCCTCAAGTACCACCTCACCGAGCGCGGCCGCCAGTGCGTGCGCGATGCGATGGACATCCACGGCGGCAAGGGCATCATCCTCGGGCCGAACAACTACCTCGGCCGCCTGTGGCAGGCCGCACCGATCTCCATCACCGTCGAGGGCGCCAACATCCTCTCGCGCAATCTGATGATCTTCGGTCAGGGTGCGATTCGCTGCCATCCGTTCGTGCTCAAGGAAATGGCGCTGGTCCACGAACCGGATCGCGATGCCGCCGTCAGCAAGTTCGACGGACTGCTGATGCAACACATCGGCTTCGCCGTCGGCAACGCCGCCAGCACCCTGGTGCTCGGCCTGACGTTCGGGCGTTTCGGCAAGGCGCCAGGCAACGACCTGAGCCGCCCGTACTTCCTGGCGCTGAATCGTATCGCCGCCGCCTTCGCGCTGCTCGCCGACCTCTCGATGTTGCTGCTGGGCGGCGAACTCAAGCGTCGCGAACGCCTGTCGGCGCGCCTGGGCGATGTACTCAGCCACCTCTACCTCGCCTCGGCGGCGCTCAAGCGCTACCACGATCTGGGCCAGCCCGCCGATCAGGAGGCGCTGCTGCAATGGGCGCTGGAAGACTGCCTACACACATGCGAAACCGCTCTGCGCGACATCCTGCGCAACTTCCCCAATCGCATTCTGGGCTGCCTGTTGGGCGCACTGGTCTTCCCCTTCGGCGCGCGCCATCCAGGCCCGTCGGATGCGCTGGATGCCGAGGTCGCGACCATCCTCGGTCGTCCCGAAGGCGATCCGGCGCTGGCACGCGTGCTCGATGGTTTCTATCGACCGCAGAGCGCGGACGAGCCGCTGGGCAGCTTGCACCATGCCCTGCATAGCCTGATAGCCAGCCAGCCGGCGGCGAAGAAACTGCACCAGGCGCTCAAGAGCGGCTCGCTCAAACCGGCACCGGGCAGCGATCCGCTCGCGGCCGCGCAGGAGGCGGGGATTCTCGACGAGAACGAGGCAAACAGCCTGTACGCCGCCGAAGCCGCCCGCCGACGTGTTATCGATGTGGACGACTTCAGCCAGGAGGAACTGCGGCTGCCGCCCGGATGCGTGCGTTAGCGGAACCTGACGACGTTGCATGTCGACTGGCGCCGCGTGCCGAACCCTCGGCACGCCCGCGAGTCAATCGAACAGGCCCGCTCGACGGCGCGCCTGTCTATAATCGCGCCCCCCAGAAACCCGACACAGGTGCACACATGGCCAACCCTTATCACGATCACAACCTTGCCCTGCTGGCCCATCTGCGCGGCATCCTGCTCGCGATGGGCGAAGCCGAGCAGGTTTCCGAGGAAAGCCACGCGCTGTTCCTCGAACGCTTCGATGAACTGATCATGAACCTGCAGAACGTGCCGGAAGAGCGTCACCTGGGCCAGGATCTGATCTGCCAGGTCTTCCACCGCTACCCGCAGATCGCCCATCTCGTACCGCGCGACCTGCTGTGGTTCTTCGGCGGCGATTGCCTGCACTTCATGCCTGACGAAGAAATCGCGATATTCCAGCAACTCGAAGAACGCCGCTACGAAGCCGAGCAGAACGACGAGCCGTTCGACTGGAACCATGAAAAGCAGCTGCTCAGCCTGCCGGAAGAAAGCCCGCGGCATTGATCATTCGGGCAACGCCGGCCGCTTGCGGTTGCGCGGTGGTGGTGATGGTGATGGTGATGGTGGAAAACGCTGCGCGGTTTTCCACCCTACGCATATGCCCACCGCCCCCGTAGGGTGGACAACGCGACGCTTGTCCACCATGCCTTGCAACGGGAAACCCGACCAGCGCTTGCGGTTTGCGATTCGCTGACGAGTGATGGTGAAAAACGCTGCGCGAGTTTCCACCTGGGCAGGACAAGGACGCTTCTAGGGTTGGCTTCAGCCCACCCTACGCACTTCACACGGAAGTACCTCAACCGAAAAGAACGCCCTTCACTCCCCCGGTTCCGCTCGTCGCTGCTGATATATCCAGTCGACGATCTCCCCTTCCGGCTTGTAGCCACTGACTCCCTCGCGAAGCAACTGGCGCACCTGCGGGTAATCATCCTCATCGACCGCCGCGACCAAGCGGTTCAGCAAAGCCTTCAGCTGATCCCACGGCAGGTATTCCTCGCTTGCCGTCATGATCATCGGGTGCTCGGTAGGGCTGACGTTGTCGCCGATCAGCAGCTCCTCGTAGAGTTTCTCGCCGGGCCGCAGGCCGGTGAATTCGATGGCGATATCGCCGTGCGGGCACTTCTCCGAACGAATGCTCAGGCCGGACAGGTGAATAAGCTTCTCGGCCAGTTCGGCAATGCGCACCGGCTGGCCCATGTCCAGCACGAACACATCGCCACCCTGCCCCATGGAGCCCGCCTGGATCACCAGCTGCGCGGCCTCGGGGATGGTCATGAAATAGCGGGTGATCTTCGGGTGGGTCACCGTCACCGGTCCACCGGCGCGGATCTGCTGGTAGAAGCGCGGAATCACCGAGCCCGACGAGCCCAGCACATTGCCGAAGCGCACCATGGTAAAGCGCGTCTTGTTGACGTGATGCACGCCGTCGCGGCTGCCGAACAGCACCGGCGCCGGCTCCCGGCTCAACGCCTGCAACACCAGCTCAGCCATGCGCTTGGTGCTGCCCATCACATTCGTGGGGCGCACCGCCTTGTCGGTGGAGATCAGCACGAAGTTCGCCACCCCCGCCTGCACCGCGGCCTGGGCCGTATTCAAGGTGCCGATCACATTGTTCAGCACGCCCTCGGCCACGTTGTGCTCGACCATCGGCACATGCTTGTAGGCCGCCGCGTGATAAACCGTCTGAACGCCCCAGGTCTGCAACACGTCCAGCAGCCGCTCGCCATTGCGGATCGAACCCAGGATCGGAACCAAGCGGGTCGCCAGCGCTTCACGCTCGATACGCCGCTCGAGTTCCAGATGGATGCTGTAGAGGTTGAATTCGCTGTGCTCGAACAGCAGCAGGGTATCCGGCTCGTTCGCCAGGATCTGCCGGCACAACTCCGAGCCGATCGAACCGCCCGCGCCAGTCACCATCACCACCTGGCCACGGATGCAGCGCTCGAACAGCGCCTGCTGCGGTGGCACCGCATCCCGGCCCAAGAGGTCGGCGATATCCACTTCCTGGATGTCCTCGACCTGCACCTTGCCGCTGGCCAGGTCCATAAAGCCGGGCACGCTGCGCACATGCAGCGGGTAATGCTCGAGCTTTTCGAGAATCTCACGTCGACGAGCGCGTGACGCGGAAGGGATGGCCAAGAGAATCTCACCGGCGCCCGTCTCTTCGACCATCCGTTCAATGTGCCGGGCCGAATACACACGCAGCCCCGCGATGGAGCGCGCATGCAGGTTGGGATCGTCATCGATGAACGCCACCGGGCGCATCGCCCGCCCCATGCGCAACGCCGCAACCAGCTGGTTACCCGCGGCCCCAGCGCCATAAACCGCCACCTTGGGCAGCCCCGCATCCCTGCCCTTGAACTTGCTCGGCGACGCCGGCGAGAACCAGTCACCCATGAAGTACTGCCGCATCACCAGGCGCAACCCGCCGATCAGTACCAGGCTGAGCCACCAGTAGTTGAACACCATCGAGCGCGGGATGACCTTGGGCACGTCGCTCCGCCAGTAGATCGCCAACGACAGTGTCAGCGCCGACAACGTGACGGCCTTGACGATGGCCATCAGCGCATCGTTGCCGAAATAGCGCATCACGGCGCGATACATGCCGAAGCGGATAAAGAAAGGGAGAGAGAGAAGCGGCGCTATACCGAATACCCAAGCGTGGCCACTCAATGGCTCGACAAACCCGGCCTCGCCAACCCGCACGAAAAACGCCAGCCAAAGCGCCGACCAGACCAGCACCACATCGGTCGCCACCTGAATCAGCCGCTTCTGCCGCCTCGGCAGCCGCACCAGACGGGCACGAAGTTTCTCAGCAAACCTCAACACAAACCTTCCCCTTCCTTAGCGCCGAACATGCTCGACCGGCAACCAGGCGAGCAGCATTCTGCAGGCAACACATACACCCACGTAGAGCGAATGAATCAGCCCTTGTGCACAATCCGATCGCCGGCACCCTTACCCGCCACGGTCATGAAGATGTACTTGAAATAGGCCACGACAGTCAGGCTCTGGATCATCTTTTGATCAGTCTCGGCCAAGAGCGCGGGCGTGGACATATCGATCTCGCTCACCTGCGCCAAGCCGGTAATCCCGGGGCGCACCGCATACACATCTCGCCTGGCGCGCTCTGCAGTTAGCTCTTCCTGATTGAACAACCCAGGCCGAGGCCCTACCAGACTCATCTCGCCCTTGAGCACATTCCAGAGTTGCGGCAGCTCATCCAGCTTGGTTTTGCGCAGGAAATGGCCGAAGCGGGTGATGGACGCGCTACTGGCCAGATGCGTCGCAACCGATGCCGTATCCACCCGCATCGTGCGGAATTTGACCAGCGTAAACGGCTTTTGATGGCGGCCCACACGCACTTGGCGAAAAATCGGCGAGCCCGTATCGAACGAGCCAATGATTGTCAGCACGAGCAACACCGGGAACCCAACCACCAAGCCCACCAGCGAAAATACAAAATCGAAGAGTCGAATCACGGTTTCACCGGTAATAGATCAGTTGGAACGCTCGAAGCAACGCCTGAGCCCTTCTTGCACCGTGTAGGGCGGTTTCCAGTCCAACAATTCACAGGTCCTGCTGATATCCACCTGCAACGAGCCGAGCAGCCGCTGGGCCATCGCCTTCTTCCCTAGTAAGGTAGCGCCAAACTGAAGCAGGCCAGCCGGAACGGGAATCAACCGTGCGGGCTTGCCCATTGCCTTGGCCACGCCGCGCAGCAACTCGGTAGTGGAAAGATCCTCGCCATCTCCCGCGAGGAATACCTGATTGGCGGCGGCGGGATGATCGATGCAGCGGATGATCAGATCAACCAGATTGTCGATACCGACCAGGGAGCGTTTGTTGTGAATGGCGCCGAGCGGCAAGGGTAGCCCCTTCTCGACCAGCTTGATCATGCTAGCGAAGTTGCCTTTAACACCTGGGCCATATATCAGCGGAGGCCGGATAATCACCAACTCCATTCCTGTTTCAGCCGCTAACTTCATCAAGCCCTGCTCCGCCTCCAGCTTGGACAAGCCATAGGCATCTTTCGGGGCAGGCTCATCATCCGCGCAAAAGGCCTTTCCGTTGGCGGTCGCCTCGCCATTCACCTTGATCGAGCTGATGAAAATAAAACGCTTAACCCCAGCAGCCACAGCCTGACGCGCCAGACTCAACGTGCCATCCACATTAACGCGACGATACTCAGCCAGTGGATCAGCCACCTCGTCTTTCATGATGTGAGCGCGGGCGGCTGTATGTATTACTACATCCACACCAATGACTGTCGGTGACCAGTTTGTAAGCGCGTCCAAATTACCAACACATTTAATATTAGACTCGCTAACTCCTTCTGATACTTGTCGCCTTGCTGCGCCAATTAAGCAAACTTTACCTCTTGATCCAAGCACATGCATCAGCACCCGCCCTATAAATCCTGTAGCACCAGTAACCAGAACTTTACAGCGCTCAGCCATCGGGCAGCAGCTCCTTATATATGGCCATATGTTGTTCGACAATCTTTTCAATCGAAAAAGTTTGTTCCGCCAATAGCCTGCCAGCTAGCCCCATTCGTTTCCTTGCTTCCGAATCCTCAATCAATTTTTTAATAGCATCCGCTAGTGCAAGAGAGTTTCTGACAGGAACAAGTATGCCTGTCACATCTGGAATGATCGCGTCACGGCAGCCAGGCACATCTGTTGTTACGACAGCTCGGCCACAAGCTGCCGCTTCGACTAGGCTTTTTGGCAATCCTTCGCGATAAGAAGGCAAGCAAACAATGTTGGACGCGGCATATTGCTCAGCAATGTCCTTGCGGAACCCAAGCACATCAATGGAGTTATCTTTTTTCCAGCGGTCCAGATCTTGCTGAGTGATACTGGTCGGATTCCCTTGATCAAGAGAGCCAATGAGGCGCATCTGTACATCGATACCGCGCCCCTTAAGTAATTTGGCGGCCTCGACAAAATCAAGTACACCTTTGTCTTTCAATAGGCGCGCCGCCATAACCACAACCGGCTTTCCGTCAGGCTCCGGCAGGTAAGGATAATCTCTCAGAGCTACGCCAGACCCACGAATCATGCGAACCTCCGAGACACGCAGGCAACAGAAATTCAACAGAATGTCTCGGTCATCCGGATTCTGAAAAATCACTGCTAGCCGTTTCTGTCTGAATGCCGCCGTGTATAGTCGCATGACAAGTAACCGGCGCAGCCTAGCTCCAAGTGAATTTGCCAGAAAAACCGTACCCAGCCCGGAAACGGCCGAAACTACTGCGCCTATGCGAGCAATACGTGCTGCTAAGCCACCATACAAAACAGGCTTGATGGTAATCAGATGTATCAAATCAGGCTTGATATTGCGAAACAGCCGTAGCAACAGCAGCAGAGTTTTCAGCTCATTGAGCAGATTCTGACCGCTACGAGCAAAGGGAATAATATGGCATTCATAACCCAGTGCTTTGAGGGTCCCTATAGCCGGCCCATATGCTGATGCGACATGTACTTTATACCCCGCCTCTTTGACGGCCATAGCCAAAGGAAGGCGGTGCGAAAGAAAAAATTCCGGCGCATTCACCACGAACAGAATCGTTTTATTATTTCTGCTCATTTATGCTCGGCTATCTTACGTTTTCAATATACCAAGGCATAGCCTTAGCAATACCGTTATGAATGCTGAACTCTGGCGCATAACCCAGCTTGCTAGCGGCTTTACTAACATCCGCCTGCGAATGACGGACGTCACCGGCACGGAAGTCACGGTAAACCGGCTGCGTGCCGTAACGCTTGCCGTTTTCGGCAAGTGCTGACTGTAAGGCACGGAAAAGGTCATTAAGCGTCATGCGGCCGCCCACGGCGACATTATAAACCTCGTTCTTTGCTTCATCGTCCGCCGTAGCGGCGAGCAGGTTGGCCTGCACGGCGTTCTCGATAAAACAGAAATCGCGGCTGGTCTCACCATCGCCGTTGATGAATACCTCGTCTCCCTTGATCATGGCCGCTGCCCACTTGGGAATCACCGCCGCATAGGCGCCATTCGGGTCCTGCCGCGGACCAAACACGTTGAAATAGCGCAGACCGATGCATTTGAAGCCGTAAGTCCTGGCAAACACCTCTGCATAGAGTTCGTTCACATATTTGGTCACCGCATAAGGTGACAAAGGCTTGCCGATATTCTCTTCCACTTTGGGCAGAGCCGGATGGTCGCCATAGGTGGAGCTGCTGGCCGCATAGGTAAAGCTGCCAACACCGGCATCACGGGCAGCAACCAGCATATTAAGGAAACCACCAATATTGGTGCCATCGGTGGTTATGGGGTCATTGATGGAGCGGGGGACCGAGCCGAGCGCTGCTTGGTGCAGCACATAATCCACTCCCTCGCAGGCGCGGCGGCAATCCTCTAGGTTACGGATATCACCTTCAATAAAGTGAAAACGCGCCCACTGCCCCGGCGCTACCAGTCCCTGCACCTCGTCCAGATTGTGCTGGTGACCGGTAGCAAAGTTATCCACCCCTACGACCGTCTGATCCAGCTTGAGCAAGGTTTCCAACAGATTGGAGCCAATAAAGCCAGCGACGCCGGTAATCAGCCAAGTCTTGGGTTGCAGCGGCAGCAAAGCACATAGCTTGTCATATGCATTCATGATCAGAGTCTCAAATCGCTTTCTTCAGCGTTCAGCAGGTACTTCAGGTCGTACAGGACATGCTTACCTTTGCCCAGGCGGCGGATTTCGGCAGCGCCCAGTGTACGGAACTGCTCGTGTGCAACAGCCAGGATGATGGCGTCGTAGCTGCCGGCCCGAGGCTCACTGATCGGCGTGATGCCGTATTCCTGCTGCGCCTCGGCGGCATCCACCCAGGGGTCATACACCACCGGTTCAGCACCGTACTCCTGCAGCTCGGTCACAATGTCCACCACACGGGTGTTGCGCAGGTCCGGGCAATTCTCTTTGAAGGTCAGGCCCATAACCAGTACCTTGGCGGCAGAAACCCCAATTGAAGCTTTAACCATCGCCTTGACCAGCTGGCTCACCACATATTCACCCATGCCATCATTTATTCGCCGCCCGGCCAAAATTATCTCCGGGTGGTAACCAATGGCCTGCGCTTTGTGCGTCAGGTAATAGGGGTCCACGCCAATACAGTGTCCGCCCACAAGGCCAGGGCGAAACGGCAGGAAGTTCCACTTGGTCCCGGCTGCTTCCAGCACCGCCTGGGTATCAATGCCCATCTTGTTGAAAATCAAGGCCAGCTCATTGACCAGGGCAATATTGACATCGCGCTGGGTGTTCTCAATCACCTTGGCCGCCTCGGCCACCTTGATCGATGCCGCCTTGTGCGTACCGACGACAATGATTTCCCGGTACAGCTGGTCCACCACCTCGGCAATTTCCGGCGTGGAGCCGGACGTCACCTTCATGATGTTGTGTACACGGTGCTGCTTGTCACCGGGGTTGATACGCTCAGGACTGTAACCGGCGAAGAAATCTTGGTTGAACTTCAAGCCCGACATCCGTTCCAGCACCGGCACACAATCTTCCTCGGTGGCGCCGGGATAAACCGTAGACTCGTAAATAACGATATCGCCCTTCTTCAGCACTTGGCCGATGCTTTCACTAGCCTTGATCAGTGGCGTTAGGTCGGGACGCTTGTAGGCATCAATCGGTGTGGGCACGGTAACGATAAAGCAGTTGCACTGGCGCAGATCATTGAGGCTGGCGGTGTAACTCAGGCCCTCAGCCTCAACCAGCTCTTCTGAGCTGACTTCAAGAGTGAAGTCGTGCCCAGCTTGCAGCTCGGCAATACGCTTGGGATTGATGTCGAAGCCGACGACAGGGCGTTTTTTACCGAATTCGACGGCGAGGGGGAGGCCCACGTAGCCAAGACCGATGATGGCGAGGTTAAGATGCATCTTATTTCAAAATCCTATTTGTAAATTTCCAGCCAGCGATCCACCACACTGGCCAAGCTGAAATTTTCGATAACATGCTGCCGGGACTCGGCACCGTACTGTTTAGCTGCAGACTCGGGTAAATCCAAGGCTGTCTGCATGGCTCCAGCCAAGGCCTCCATATCTCGTGAGGCAACCAAAAAGCCATTGCCGCCAAGCACTTCTGCCACCCCACCACTATTTGTAGCTATGACGACACGTTCACAGGCCATAGCCTCGGCAACTACCAAACCGAACCCCTCCCAAGCCGAAGACAGCACAAATACATCAGCGGCGGACAGCAGCTCTGGCACATCCTTACGAATGCCCAGCAGGGTAATTTTCGACTGCAAACCGAGCGAATCAATTGCTTGCTCAATCTGAGATCGCAACTCGCCATCACCTACGATTAGTAAATGGATATCAGCCTGACTGTTACCCAGCGATGCAAAAGCATCTAGCAAATTTGGATAGTCTTTCGCCTCATGGAAGCGACCAATGGAAATAAAAACTTCGCTCTGGTCAA
Organism: Pseudomonas sp. FIP_A4; assembly: GCF_036701605.1. Lineage (NCBI taxonomy): Bacteria > Pseudomonadati > Pseudomonadota > Gammaproteobacteria > Pseudomonadales > Pseudomonadaceae > Pseudomonas > Pseudomonas sp. FIP_A4. The sequence goes on from NZ_JAYDXP010000107.1 coordinate 20,285, forward strand.
TATCCAGTTCTGCGCGCAACCGCTGCCGTGCCTCCGGATTAAAGCTAAAACGCTGCGTATCAATGCCGTTAAAAACTGCGAGCATACGTCCTGCGGGGGCAGCTTTTTTCTGCTCAAAGGCCAAAACAGCCCTCTGACTGACATTAGTAAATTCATCGGCCAGTCTATCAGTCAGCCGGTATGTCAACATACGAGCCTTACCACCTTCATTATTACTATGGGCCGTACAGACTAGACGTGGCACCTTGCTTACCACTCGCACAAGCCGCGATAGAATATTGGCATGGAACATATGACTATGTACCACATCGGGCTTAAATTTTTTAATTAGTTTGGCAAGATTGATATAGGCACTGGCCATGCCCAGCAGCGATTTGGTACCGCCGAGCCAAATGACTTCAACCTGCTCATTGCGGGGTAATACCAATGCAGGCTTCAGCACGTAAGCCAGGGTGACCTTGTGGCCACGGATGGCAAGCTCATCAGCCAGGTTGACCACCTGGTTTTCGGCACCGCCCATGGCTAGGCCTGTTATGGTAAACAGGACTTTTCTAGACATACTTATTTGGCCATCAACCTATAATAGTTTGCATTATTCAACTTAGCACTAGCCATAGCCACGCCCAACAAAATTGCAAAAAAATAAGAGGAGAAAAAAGAAGGAATGAACTGGAAGCCAAAAAAACAGATTAAGACAGACGCCAAAATGCTAGAATCGGCACATCTAACATCCTTAATAAGCAATATTAAAAAAAGCATGAAGGCAAAAAAATAAACAACCCCCCCCATGAGCAAGGGGAAAATAAAAATATTATGCGGCACAGCACCAACGATAGAACCATAAATTTCTTTATTAAGTAAAGACCCAAACCAAGGGTGTTCAAGAAAAAACTGAAACCCTTTGGCAAAATCTTCGAACCGCCCTGATGAGGAAGTGCTCAATTGACGACCGGTGATGACAGGCAGCGCATACATAGCCATGAAAGGCAAAGCAATTAAAAACAAAGTCAATAACACTTGACTGAACGAAACCCGTCCCTTCACCAGTGAAAAACCCCACTCCCACGTAAGCAAGGCTAAAAGAAACAAAACCACAGCTGCGATACCCGTTCTAGCTGAAGTAGCTATCGAAGCAAACAATAGAAACGGAATTATACACAGGGAAAGCAGCTTATTCTTGTAACCCCAGACAATCGGCATGCAGCTAACAACAAACAACGAGATAAAACTATAATCCATCCAAATGAAGCTATAAGCGTTCCTGCTTCCACCAAAAAGCTCATGACGAAAAAATATGACATCAAGAAAATTATGCAATATCACCTGAAAAAAAAGACCGCCCGCCACAAAAACACAACAAAAAACATAAATGTTTTTTATCCTTTCAATAGCGAGCAAATTATTGCTTGCAATATAAAAAGAAAAAAACACCAATAGAGCAAAGGCAATCAACGAAAAGAGGCTCTCGTAGTAGCCGCCAGACATTGCATAAAGAAAACCAATAATCACAAGGAAAGCAAGCGCTAGAAGACTTGAGTTTAAGGGAACTTTAGGCGCCTTGTAAAAAATACAAATAGCGACGAGTGCACCAATGAAGATTTGAAGCAAAATAATTCTGAACCCTGAGAGCTCAAGGTAAGAGAAGGGAGTTAGCAAATAGAAAAAACTAGCCATGGAGTTTAAGAGTTTAGATTTTTAGATTTGGCGACTGCTGGTGCTGAGCGCAATGCGGCAATATGGTTATAACGATGGACATTCAACGCTGAGCTCGGTATGGACATGGGGTAGTACCATATCGGAAAGGACAGGCGTTGTACGCTATCGCGCGCCGCGAAAAAAATAGCAATCAATTGAAACGATTCAATGTTTTTTAATTTAATCATTACGCAAGCGCCACACCTTAAAACCATTAAGCTCTTTTCCCCCCAAAAGAAGTCACAAACAAAAGCAGCCTAGATATATCTTTGAAAGACTTGGTTCGTAAAATAATGGAAACATACCCGGCAAACGCATCAAAAAAAGGCAGGCCAGCCTTGATTCTAATTCTAAATCTATCTACTTCCAACGCCCTGATGAGCGAACTCCTCACCATGCCATCAGAAACACTTGAGATAGGAATATTTTCTATCGCCTTAATGACAAACTCTATTTGCTCAACATTCTCCAATAACCCATGATGATTAACAACAGAGGATACAGAAGATTTATTCGCATGGTACACATAGAGTCGATCTTTTAGACTGGCACATTTCTTCATTACTACAAGCACAGCTGAAAAGAGCAATACATCTTCTGCAAAAATCAACCTACGTGAAACCTCAATATTCAACAGCGCATAGCTTTTTAACAATATGTCACGACGCATAACTTTTCCCGCCGTGCCAAACTGGAGCCCCTTACACGATAAAATTTTATTTATATCACTAATATAATCGGAACGTTCCAAAAAAACTGGAACAACAGGCACGCTCTGCCATAATCGCTTCGGAGGACTATTTTGCACGCCATAGAAAATTAAATCGGGGTTAACCGACAAACACTTTAATATTTCTTCGATGGCATTAAGCTTTAACTCATCGTCCGGATCAAGAAAGAGAATGTATTCTCCACCAGCATTTTCAACACCAATGCGCCGCGCGTGATAGGTACCCATATTTTTTTTATTCTTAACAATCTTTATTCTTCCGTCTTTCTCAGCGAAACGCTCCACCTTTAAAATAGAATCATCTTTGCCGCAATCATCAACTGCAACAATCTCAATATCACCGCAAGTCTGATTAACACAAGACGTCAAGCACCTTTCAATATACTGAGACACATTATATATTGGCAAAACTATCGAAATCATATTTCGCCTATAACTCTATCTTCGAGCCAAGTGAATTCTCTAAAAAAGACGCGGATCGTCTTTTTAGAAACTCTAGCCTCTCATTTGCTTCTCGAAAGTCAATCCCCCCGCCCAGCAATTTTATTATTTTATCTTCGTCAAATTGCTCCATCGCTCTTTCACCTAGTCCTAAGTCAGAGAGCAAGGAGTAGAGTCGTGAGGCTCCCCGATTCGGGTTAACCAAAGTAATAAATGGCTTATTAAATATAATGGAAAAAACAGTTCCATGAAACGAGTCAGTAACCACAAAACTTGCATCAGAAAAACCTCGAACCCAACTTTCCAGACTGGGCATTATATAATCACGAAAATCTTTGCTAGACGCTAGATCTGTTAAACTGGCTTTTGGCTGGTTGCGATATTCATCTTCTTTCAAAATACTTTTGACTGCATCGACAACTCGACTCTTCCATTTATCTTCATCAAGGACATAAGTACATATCCCCTGCTTAGCCGGAACATCTGCTACCCTATAGAGGGTTTCATAGTGCCGCCTCCCTAGTAACAATGTTGGATCTAGAACGTGAAAAGCATCAACATCTAAATGTTTTTTGCATAGGTCAACCCCTGAACTTTCACGCACACTGACTGCTTCGAAGTGCTTAACTAACCGGGTGCAGCGCCGTGTTTCTTCTTCGGAGAACTCCCATTTATCCACTCCAAACGAAGTTGCATAAGCAATGCGCCTAATATTATTTCCTTGTAAAAAATCAAGAAAGAAATTTCCAATATTTGGCGAATAGCATGGCCGCCAAGTCTGGTCACTGCCAACGATTACCGCATCGTACTGCTCGCTTTCAAAATGTTTGCTTAGTTTCGCAGTGCTGTCCAGCAGCTCAGACATCTTTAGATACTGTTCAATAAATCTATTTGTCTGCTGCAAAATAAGCGGTAAATAACGCTCAAAGCTGATCGGCGCCTTTCGCTTGCCCAACAGTTGTTGCAGGGCACGGTAGCCGAAACGAGCCGTATAATAGGCTGGGCTTTTCGCATCGGGTTGGCGGTCGATTGTCACAGGATCATGCCCTGCATTCTTGAGCACCTTCTGTAAGGCCCAAGCCTGCATAATACCGCCGTAATTTTTACCCAAAGGCTGGGTCATGATTGCGATTTTCATGCCTTGGCTCCGGTTAGTGTTTTGGCTTTGCGTACAAGGTGAGAAACCTTGGTAATCAGCCTCAATTTTAATAGTTCTTGCTTCATGCGTTGATTAAATTCCCGCGCATTCGGGTATTCGGCCCACACTTCAAGGCTGAGTGTTCGTGTGCGCCTGCGAGCCCTCTGAATCAATTTCAGGTATAGGGGCAATGTGTTTCTGCCAACACGCTTAGGAGGGGTAACAGCACCGGCGCGCTTTGCCATGTCTATGCGGGCACTCATACCATCATGCCGGTGGTTGAAGCTGCCTTGCTGGGAGGCAATAAAGCGCTCCTGTGATAGGCTCTTGAGCTCAAGTTCACCGCTTGCCTGCCCCGACTGCAATATCTGCTCGGCTACCAGACTACGACTGACAACCACGTTGTGCCCCTTGCCATCTTGGTCATAGGGCGGCAGCCAGGCGTCACCCAGCGAGATATCAGCCAGCTCGGTCGTGACATCATCACAGAAGTCACAAGCATTAGCCTTGAATAAACCGCTACCCCACATATCACCTACTTCGCGCATTTTTATTAACTTGATGGTGTTGCTAGGGTTGTCGGTACAACTGAAGCCGTAATTCGCCGCTGTGCTTGCGGGGTCTTTTACACGGTATTCTGGCTTAGAAAAATCGTTTAGCGTGGCACCCGCACTACTTGCAAGATAATCGGTGAAAAATTTACTTTTTAATCCTCCACAGATAATGCCGACTGTAAAGGCAATCTTTTCTTTTAGTACAGGGTCTTTATCTTGAGCCAGCCTGATGGCTTTAATGAAGCAGCCAATACCGCTGATGGCTACCCTGCCTTCCAGTTGTCTTATGGTTTCTAGCGCAGTTACAAGCGTTACCGGGTGATAGCGTGTTTTGGAGATACTTAGCAGCTCGTCTTTTTTACTTACAATATTGTATTGGTAGTGAGCGTCAGCAGACTTCGACTCTCCAACGGTCACTACATGACTGATCAGCCTTTTATCAAAAAGCTTTTCATAAACAAATGTAGCAATACCACCTGATGAAGAAGTGTCTCGGTGTTTATTTGAATAACCTACATAGAGGGCATTGTAGCGTCCAATTTTTTGGTGTTGGTTGGGCGATTCACTCAGAAATGTAGCAGCTAAGGCATCTTCGTTTTTATAGTAGGGGCCAGGCTCCGGGTTGAAGGGGCATACCTGGACGCAAGCACCTGCACCATCGCAGACTTTATCGGTGCTGGTTGCAACCAAAAAGCCGTAGTCGTTCCAGTTAACTCCCAGCGCCTTGCTCGGACAGGCTTGTACACATGCACCACAGCCGACACACAGATCATTTTCGACTACCTTGGTCAGAACAAGAGGCTTTATCAAGTTCATATCAACGGGGTCCGGGCTTTCAATGATTTTAAAAGGCTGACGATATATTGTCTTTCAGACTTATCTAGACCAAGCATCCATATAGCTATAAGGGTCACGGCCATTGCCGTAATCAAATTAGAAAACAATATCAATAGCGAACCGCTTGATGCTGCTTGAGTCAAGATCGCAAAGATTCCCGCAACAAGTGCTACCAGGGTCGCCTTGCCAACTACACGCGACAGAAACAAGCCGACTGGCAGGCCGATCAGGGGCGTAATAATGTATAGGCGCGCAACCAATGCGACTACGGCAAGAGCGATTGTGACCGCCAGCAGGGTTTCTGGCGGCAATCCGCATGAAAGAAGTAGGTAGTTTAATGGCACGTTCAGTAATAGAATCCCGCCTACCACGCTGTGATACAGCCGTATATGGCCGGTAGCCTGAGCAGAGGTCATCAGCGGGCCTGAAACTGAATTGATCAATGAGGCAACAATGGTCAGCTGCAGAAACACTGCTGCATAGGGCGGCACCTCAACTAGCCAGAGGCGCAGCAGCTTATCAGGATTTAACAGAACCGGCATCGCCAAAACCAGCAGAATAAAAAAATTGTATTTGGCCGCCCGCAATGCCAGTTTATGCATTTGCTCACGCTCGCCACTAGCATATAGTTTGACGATTTGCGGATTAATTGCAGCCTGTACGTTGGTGACGAATTGGTTTAGCGCTCCATTGGCCTGGGTTGCAATACTACGCCCGGCGTTAACCGCTGGGCCAAAGAAGATATTGAGCAAGACGTTGTTACCGTGTTCGGACAGAGCTGCTGCGAGATTGCCCCAGGTGTTCCAGGCGGTAAATCCGAGCATGCTGTGAAAGCTCTTTTTGTCAAAGCCCCGCTGCAAACGCACTCCGGGAAAGATGGCACGATTGATCAACAGGTAACCGCTGAGGGTGAGCAGGGACACAACCAGCAACAAGGCGGCGTACATGCTGAGGTGGTCGTAGACCAGATAGGGCAAGAGCAGAACGGCAGCCAGTTTAAGCAGGAGATCAGCCATGCTCATCAGGGCGAACAGGCCCATACGCTCGTTGGCCATGAGCATGGCAGTCAAGGGCACTGTCATTACTGTTACGGCAAAGCTGGCGACTGACAGGTGATAAGCCAAGAGTGCGGCAACCAACCTGCCCTCGGGGATGTTGAGCCGGGTACTGACAAACCAGTAGCCTGCAGTTTCGGCGAGCATGACAATACAAACGGCCAACAGTGCATGGACCTGCAGGCTGGTGTTGAAAAGGCCGCGCAGGTTGTGACCGCTGTTCTGGCCTAGGTCGAAGGCGAAGTAGCGCTGGGTGGCTGTGGTCAGCGCGCCTTGCATAAAGCCGAGCAAGGCGACAAATCCGGCGACGACAAAGTAGATACCGAAGTCTTCTACACCCAGCACATTCAACAGCACGCGCGTGGTGTACAGGCCAACCACCATCGCCAGCAGCATGCGGATGTAGAGCATGCCGGTGTTGCGCAGGATGCGTTTGTGGTTACTCTCTAGCATTGGACGTTGGCTACTCTGAAACTGAATAGGCTGTCTACAGCGGTGCAATCGTTTACTACCAATGAATCATTAGCTGTCGTCCAGGGTGAGCATTTCCTTGGGGATGGCTTTACTGGCGGGCAGCATACGGGTGCCAGGCCAGCGACCGGTATGACTGCTTTGATACTTTGAGGCATGTAATTCTCTGTGGCTTGCGTAAATGCGCTGCGGGTAACTGGATGGGTGAGGTGCATATCGCTTCTCCCCTGATATCTCATGTTTCGTCCCTGTCAAATGTGATCTTCACTCCTGGCCAGCCTTTCTGTTGATAGCTTGCGTGCAGTTGAGCGGCCAACGCCTCCTTAGCCCTCTGCTCCCCATGCACCACCCGTATCTCCCCCGGCCCTTCCTGCATCCCAATCACAAATTCCACCAACCCCTGCTGATCCGCATGTGCCGAATAACCACCAATGCTAGTGACATTCGCGCGAATGTCGAAACGCTCGCCGTCCAACTCCACGTAGCCGCCTTTCGGGCCATATTGCTGGATGGCGTGACCCGGCGTGCCCTTGGCCTGGTAACCGACGAATAGTACGTCGTGCTTGGGGTCGTGCAGCATGGCCTTGAGGTAATTGACAATGCGCCCGCCTGCGCACATGCCGTTGCCGGCGATGACGATGGCCGGGCGTGCGCTTTGGGTGAGGTAGTTGACCACGGCGATGTGGTCGGCGTGGTTGTCGATCTTGATCAGGTTGTCGAACGCCAGCGGGTTGCGCCCTGCTTCGGCGCGCTCGCGGGCTTCCTGGTTCCAGTAGGGTTGCAGGCTGCGGTAGGCCGTGGTGAAGCGGCTGGCCAACAGAGAGTCGAGGATGATGGGCAGTTGCGGCCAGTTGGTGGGTGACACAGCCTCACCGGTGGCATGGGGGCTGTTCGCGAGCGAACTCGCTCCTACAGGATGGGGTGTAGGGCCGGTGAGCTTGATATGAATGATGTCTTCCAGCTCGTAGAGCAACTCCTGGGTGCGGCCGATGCTGAAGGCCGGGATCAGCACGGTGCCCTGGTCGCGCAGGGCATGCTCGATGACGGCCTCGAGGCGCTGGCGGCGGCTGGCGCGGTCTTCGTGCAGGCGGTCGCCGTAGGTGCTTTCCAGCACGAGGATGTCGGCTCGCTCGGGAGGCTGGGGCGGCAGCAACAACGGCGCATTGGGAGCGCCAAGGCCGCCGGAGAAGACGATGCGCTTGTTGTCGCCGGTTGCCGGGTAGCTCAGGTCGATTTCCACATAAGCCGACCCCAGGATATGCCCGGCGCGCTGCAGGCGGATGCGCACGTTCAGCGGGTCGGTCGCCAGCAGCGTGAACCGTTGCCCGTACGGCAACGGTTGCAGGCGCCGTTCCAGCAACTGGATGTAGCGCTCCAACGTGTTCTGGTCACGGCTGATGCCGAGCTTGAAGGCGTCTTTGAGAACGATGGGCAGTAGCTTGGCCGAGGGTTCGCTGCAAAGGATCGGTCCCTTGAAACCGGCGGCCAGCAGCTGGGGAATCCTGCCGACGTGGTCGATGCGCACATGGGTGACGACCAGCGCCCTGACGGTAGCCAGGTCGAACTCGATGGCCGGCTGCCCTGCCCTTACCCGACCGGCGGCCGGCGCTTCGTTGCCCTGGAACAGGCCGCAGTCGATCAGCAGGCTGCTAGTCGCGTCCATATGCAGTTGATGGCAGGAGCCGGTCACACCTTCGCTGGCGCCGTGATACTCGATGGTTGGATAGCACATGGTCGCTCCTTTACCGTCGCCGTTCCTTCGCCGGCCTGCCGCTCATCGCCGCCCGGCTGGTGCGGCCGATGACGGAAAAAAACAGGGCGCTGCAGTGAATGGATATAACGGTGCATGGTCAGTCCTTGAACGAGCACATCGGATGGGCACGCTACCGCCTAACCTGGCGCACCCGATATGCACATTGCAACAAAGCGGGAGCAACGAAGCGGTGATTCTGATCGGCGGATATTAGGCCGTTGCGCGATGGCCTTGGGCCATATGACGCACCAGTGCCACAAATAATCCGAGCATACCGCCCAGCACCAATGCGAGCGCGACGATCAACGCCTTCCTGGGCTTGATCGGCGCACTCGGCTCGACTGCCTGTTGGTCGATGGACACCAATTTTAGCGATGCCGTATCGAACTTCAGGGCACGCAGGCGCGCAGCCTCTTCACGCCAGCCGGCAAGGTCTTTCAGGAATAGGTCTTCGTTTTCCCGGCTGTTGAGCACTTCGATCTGTCGGTTGTGCTCAAGCAGCTTGAGCTCGCGGGCAATCTGCGCAATGCGCGGCTCGGTGAAGTCGTCCGATCGGCGGGCAAGCAGGGCCTTGCGCTCGGCTTCCAGGGCATCGGTACCCATGAAATACAGCGGGATCTGCTGGTTGTTGACTTCGGTGCGGATCACGCTGCCCTGTGTGGCGACCTCAGCGGCGCCCAGGGATGAAGGCGTGGTGGGTTTGCTGATTCCCAACGAGTTGGCGATACGAATCGCCTCATTCAACTGATTGATGCGATTGTTGCGACGTGTCTTGAGCTGTTGACGCAGGGCTGCCAGTTCATCGTTGAGCTGTGCACGCTTAAGGGCATCGGCCTCGCTGAGTTTGGCGATCTTGATTTCCTTACCCGCTTCATAGCTGGCGCGTGCAGCGGCGATCTTCCTATCAAGCTGATTGAGTCGATTGCCGATGAGAATATCCAGATCCGCAGCGATTTCCTGGCGGACGCTGTTGATGGAGTGCTGCACGAACTCGTTAACGACTTTCACGCCGTCGATGCCATCCGGATAGGTCAGCTGGATTCCAACGAAAGGCGTGGTCGTGCTTTCGCCCTTTTTGGCGTCGGGCTGTAGAAGCTTGAATGCTTCATCGTTGAAGCTTTCAAAGGTCTGCTCGAGACTGCGACCGGGCTGGGCGAGCAAAGCGAATAGCGGCTCATTGTTACGGAAGAAGCTCAGGCGATTTTCGTAGGAATCTAGCGCGGCGCCCACCTGCGCCATTGCTTGCTTGGGTGAGAGTTTGTAAATACCCAGGTGATTGAGCTCATCGAGGTCTTTGATGGCTGCGGGCCGTAGAACGCTTTGGACCGTGTAGTAACGCGTAGCGAGCAACGCGTATGCAAGTCCTATCAGGCCCACCAGCGCTGCTATCGCTATGATCAATGCTTTCTGACGCCAAAGAGCGTGCGCCAGTTGAATCAGGTCGATTTCATCGTTAACGACAGAGGCGAGATGTTGCGGAGGCGTAACGGCGTTCACGTCAAATTCCATTTTGAGCAGAGAGGTCTGCCAACCGGACTTCGGCTGAGCAGCAAAAATGAGAAGCACGTCAACTTTGACGGACAGCATTTTGCCACTACACAGATTTAATGCAAGCGCTACTTGGCGTCGCAAAGAGGCCCTAATCCGCACAGTAGAAGGCTGCATTGACCAAACGCAAGGAATGCCATTGAGCGCAGCTTTAAGCAACGTAGGCCATCGCAGCCAATCAAAAAAGAGAAAACAGACAAAGGCGGTAGTTGCTCCTAACCGCCTTCAAACTTCAACGCAATTACATCGAATACGCACGATCACGATTCATTAGGCTGCGTACCAATGCCACGAAGACACCCAGCATTGCACCAAGTACCAGACCGAGCGCCAAAATCAGTGCCTTTTTCGGCTTGATCGGGTTGAGCGATTGCAGGGCAGGCTGATCCAAGCGAACAAGGCGCAATCGCTCGGTGTCGAGCTTGATGCCCTTCAGCCGAGAGGCTTCTTCTCTGAGCTGCGCAAGGTTGGTCAAGTAAAGGTCCTCTCCTTCGCGCGCCTTCAAAATCTCCACTTCGCGGTTGTTCTCAAGCAGCGTCAGCTCCGACTGGATTTCCGCGATGCGCGGCTCAACAAAATCGTCGGACGTGCGATTCTTCAACGCATCGCGTTCCGCCGTAAGCGCTTCGGTACCCAGGAAGTAAAGTGGCGCTTCCTGATTGGTCACTTCGGTGCGGATGACCTGAGTACCAGAACGTGCCGACGCAGCCATGGCTGACGGACTCGTTGGAGTACGAATGCCCAGGGAGTCGGCAATGGTTATCGCCTCGTTCAGCTCTTGGATACGGTTGTTCCTGCGCGTCTTCAACTCTGCGCGCAATGCTGCGAGTTCGTCTTGAAGTTGAGCGCGCTTCAGAGCTGCGTCTTCGAGCAATGTCGCAATCTTCGCCTCTTTGGAGGCAGAGTAGTTCGCTCGTTGCGCCTCCATGTTCATATCGAGGCTCGCCAGGCGGTTGGCGATCAGACTTTCCAGATCCTCGGCGATTTCCTTACGCTCAAGTTCGAGTACGTAGTCAACGAAACCGTTCACGATCGTCGAACCCTCCATACCCTTAGGATAAGTAAGTTTCAGCCCCACATAGGCACTGCGGTTCTCGGTCTTCTTGGGATCCGGGTGAAGCATCTCAAACGCCTGCTCATTGAAATCAGCGAAGGCTTGCTCCGCAGAATCACTCTTCGGCTCAATCGCCTGGAACAGCTCCTGGTTGCTAAGAAAATAGTCCAGACGTTTGTCGTAGGATGAAAGCCCACTCGCCACCCTGCTGAGCGCTTCCTCGGGCGTGAGCTTGTAGATACCAGTCTCGTTGAGCTGATCGAGCGTACTCTGCGGAACAGGACGAAGGTAGGTTTTGGTTTGGTAGTACGGAGTTGCAAGAAAAGCGTAGGCGGCCGCGATCAGGGTTGCGGCGAACGTCACGCCAACGATAAGGAGGCGTTGTCGCCAGAGCGCACGAAATAGTTCAACCAGATCAATTTCATCATTTGCCAAAGGCTGGGGCTGCACGATCATCCGGTTTCCTTGTTGTGGGCTGTAAAGCAATCGGAGCGGGATTCGTACGGGATAGCGACAAAAAGTTCCTTACGTTATAGGGAATTAGCGCATTTTTCCGAAAAACGTGATGTGCCTCACAAAAAACCCACAGACTGCGCCTTCGAAACGTCACTCCTCCTCATTCACCCGATCCCGCAACTCTTTCCCAGGCTTGAAATGCGGAACGAATTTTCCGTCGAGGCTGACGGACTGGCCGGTCTTGGGATTTCGACCGACGCGAGGGGCGCGGTAGTGGAGGGAGAAGCTGCCGAAACCGCGAATCTCGATGCGGTCGCCAGTGGCCAGCGCCTGTGCCATCTGCTCGAGCATGGTCTTGATGGCCAGTTCGACATCCTTCGAAGAAAGCATCCCCTGCTGGGTGACGATACGCTCGATCAACTCCGACTTGGTCATGGTTTTCCCTTCGTTTTCAAGCGGCTAGATGATTCGGGTTGCGGTCGTTTGTAGCATGTTGTTCAGACTTTGAACAGCCCAACGGGATTGACGGGCAGCGGCGTTCTTTGTATGGCGCGTACGCGATTGAGTGGATCTTTGGAGCATGCCGACGCGCTCTCGAACGGCATGATTCAGCTTCCGCTGCCGGGGAACTCGGGTTACCGCGAACTGTCTGTCCCCTGACGGACTACCCGGACGGCGCGGCAGAACCACATCTGCGCAGACGCATCTTTGCCGCCCCTCTACCCGCTCTCGGACCGCCCCGGCGGCGTGCCGGCAGCCAATCGCTGCACCGTCTACTCGCTCACCGGCCCGGTCATCGGGGCCTTTGTCTTCTCCTTATATATGTTGAACACCTGCATGCTCATATCTCGTTACCGTTCTGTATCCCTTCGCGCGCGCACTGCGCGCCTGCCCCTGTATCGCACCCTGGGTGTCTGCATCTTCGGGGCCTGGTTTGCCAGCGCACCGGCACACGCACAGCAAGCCAGCGACTCGCAGCGCTGGGTGAGCGACACGCTGAGCACCTATGTGCGCAGCGGTCCGACCGAGGGGTATCGCATCGTTGGCACGCTGCAGTCGGGGCAGCCGGTGGAGTTGATCACCAGCAAGGGCGATTTCAGCCAGGTCCGCAGCGAGAATGGCGACACCGTGTGGATTCCCACCCGCGAGTTGCAAAACGTGCCTGGCCACGCCGAACGGGTACCGCAGCTGGAACAGCGCGTAGCCGAGCTGGATGAACAGTTGCGCACCATCGATGACAACTGGAAGGCCCGCGTGCAGGGAATGCAGGAGACGCTGGATGCGCGCAAGACGCTGATCGATGAGCTGGAGGCGCGCCGCCAGCAACTCGACAGCGCGCTGAGCCAGAGCCAGTCCGAGCTGCGCGAAGCACAGGCGCGGCTGGGCGATGAGAACAAGCAGGTGCTGATGCGCTACATGGTCTACGGCGGCAGCATCGCCGGTGCCGGCCTGTTGCTGGGCCTGATCCTGCCGGCGATGACGCGCGGGCGTAAACGCAACGACCGCTGGTTCTGATACCAGCGCCCCGTGCCTCTCATTGCATGCGAGGCACGGGCTGCTGACTCGGGCAGGTTCATCGCCCTGCCCTTGCTTCGCTGATCTAGCGCGTTGCCGCCGCGCTCGCCGGCAGCACGCGCCCACGGCATTCGCCGAAGCCGATCGATGGATATCCCTCGCGGCGGCAGCGCGCCTTGAGGATGATCTCGTCGCCGTCTTCGAGGAAGGTACGCGTCTCGCCACTGGGCAGCTCCAGCGCACGTTTGCCGCCTTCGGTGACTTCCAGCAGGCTGCCACAGCTGTCGGCGCTCGGCCCCGACAGCGTGCCGGAACCGAACAGGTCACCCGGCTGCAGGCTGCAGCCATTGACGCTGTGGTGCGCGACCATCTGCGCCACGGTCCAGTACATGTTCTGCGTGCTGCTCAGGGCAATGCGCTGGGCTGGCAGGCCCTGCGCGCGCATGGCCTCGGTGAGCAGCAGCACCTCGAGCTCGATGTCCAGCGCGCCCAGTTGCTGGTCCTGCTCATCGAACAGATAAGGCAGCGGTTGCGGGTCGCCGGCCGGGCGCGGCGGTTGTGCGCAGCGGAACGGCGCCAGCGCCTCCGGCAGCACCACCCACGGCGACACGCTGGTGGCGAAGCTCTTGGACAGGAACGGCCCCAGCGGCTGATATTCCCAGGCCTGCAGATCGCGCGCCGACCAGTCGTTCAGCAGGCAGAAGCCAGCCACGTGCGCGGCCGCTTCGCCGATCGGAATCGCCTCGCCACGCGCATTACCCGGTCCGATCCAGATTCCCAGCTCCAGCTCGTAGTCGAGCCGCTTGCTCGCGCCGAAGACGGGCTCGCTCGCGCCCGCCGGCAGGGTCTGGCCGTTGGGCCGCCGAACGGGCGTTCCCGATACGTCAATGGTCGACGCGCGCCCGTGATAGCCGATGGGTACGTACTTGTAGTTCGGCAGCAACGGATTGTCCGGACGGAACAGTTTGCCGACGTTGTTGGCGTGATGAATGCCCACGTAGAAATCGGTGTAGTCGCCGACTCTCGCCGGCAAGTGCAATCGGCACTGGCTCATGGGCTTGAGCAGCGTCTCGCCCATCGCCTGCAGTCGCGTACGTTGCACGCTGTGCTCACCAAGCAACTCGCACAAGCCGGTGCGCAATCCCATGCGCGCCGAGGCACCGCGCGCGAAGAACGCGTTGAGGCTGCTGCCCGCCGCGCTCCGCGCCGCCTCCAGTGCCGCTCCCACGAACAGTCCCGCATCGCAGGCCGCGGCCAGATCGAAGATGTAATCACCGATGGCCACACCGCCTCGCGGCTCGTCGCCGCCCAGGCTGAACACACCCAACGGCAGGTTGGCGAGTGGAAAGTCCGGGTGGCCGTTGGCCGATTCGACCCAGCTGCGTAGCTCTGTCTGTGCGCTCATGTCATTTCCCCTGCATGTCGAAAGTTTTATCCAGGCCGGCCCAGCAGCTGTCGTAGTCGGCCTGCAGCTGCGGGCTTCGCAGCGCCTGGCGCGTAGGCCGCAGTACCTGACCGGTCTCGAACATGAACGCCAGGGTGTTATCGATCTTGTGGGGTTCGAGTGCCGCATTGATCGCCTGTTCCGTAGAGGTGCGATCCGGCCCGTGCGCGCTCATGCAGTTGTGCAGCGAGGCGCCGCCGGGCAGGAAGCCATCGGCCTTGGCGTCGTAGGCGCCGTCGATCAGGCCCATGAATTCGTTCATCAGGTTGCGATGGAACCACGGTGGACGGAAGGTGTGCTCGGCGACCATCCAGCGCGGCGGGAAGATCACGAAGTCGATATTGGCCATGCCCGCAACGGCGCTCGGCGAGGTCAACACGGTGAAGATCGACGGATCGGGATGATCGAAGCTGACCGTGCCAATCGTATTGAAACGCCGCAGATCGTATTTGTAAGGCACGTTGTTGCCATGCCAGGCGACCACGTCTAGCGGCGAGTGATCCAGTTCGGTCATCCAGAATTCGCCGAGAAACTTCTGCACCAGCTGAACCGGCCCGTCATGCTCCTCGTAGCACGCCACGGGCGCGAGGAAGTCGCGCGGATTGGCCAGACCGTTGCTGCCGATCGGTCCGAGCTCCGGCAGGCGCAACGCACAGCCGTGGTTCTCGCAGACATAGCCGCGCGCCGACGCGTCCAGCAACTCGATACGCACACGCATCCCGCGCGGAATCACGGCGATTTCCAGCGGCGCGACGTCGAGCACGCCGAGTTCGGTGACCAGCCGCAGCGCCCCCTGCTGCGGGACGATCAGCAACTCGCCGTCGGCATCGAAGAACACGCGCTGCATCGAGCGGTTGGCCACATAGCAATACAGGCTCGCACCGCTCGTTTGATCGGCCTCGGCGTTTGCCGCCAGGCACGACAGACCGTCGAGAAAATCGGTTGGCACGGCCGGAATGGGCTGCGGATTCCAGCGCAGGCGATTGGGCGTGATCGCCCCCAACCCGGCATCCAGCTGTCGTTCCAGGCGTTGGTAAGGACCGTGGGCGGCGGACGGACGCATGCGGTACAGCCACGTCCTGCGCGCTTCGCTGCGTGGCACGGTGAAGGCGGTGCCAGACAACAGCTCCGTGTAGAGCCGGTAGGGCACCTTCTGCGGCGAGTTCTGCCCGACCGGCAACGCGCCGGGCAGGGCTTCGCTGCTGAATTGATTGCCGAAACCGGACAGATAGCCGGCAGGCGCTGCAGATTGTGGCTGGGATCGCATGGCAACCTCGTTTTTTGTAATTAGATTACGCAAAACGTAATTTGAACTCCCCACGACGTCAAGCTATAAACAGCGCCTTTGCCACCGGACCGCCTCGCATGCCAGACCGCAACGCCGTCACCGCGCCCCGTCGCCAGAAAGTACAGGCCGCCGAGGTCGGCACCGATATCCTCACCGCGCTGGCCGAACTCGCGCCGGCGACCTCGCTGTCTCGCCTGGCCGAGCACGTCGGCATGCCGGCCAGCAAAGTCCATCGTTATCTGCAGGCGTTGATCGCCAGCGGTTTCGCCGAGCAGGATGTCCAGACCAATCACTATGGTCTGGGCCGCGCTGCGCTGTTCGTCGGGCTGGCCGCGCTCGGGCGGCTGGATGTGGTTCGCCTGGCGACGCCGCACCTGGCACAGCTGCGCGATGATCTCAACGAAACCTGCTTCCTCGCCGTCTGGGGCAACTGCGGACCGACCGTCGTGCACGTCGAGCAGGCGCTACGGGCCGTCACACTGGTGACCCAGATCGGTTCGGTGCTGCCGCTGCTGGGTTCGTCCACCGGCCTGGTGTTCAACGCCTTCCTGCCGAACCTGGAAACAGCGCCGCTACGCGAAGCGGAACTGCAGCTGCCAGCGGCACCCTCCTCCGCGGCTCTGACGCAACAGATGAGCGAGCTGCAGCACCGCCACGTGCAAGCGGTACACGGCCTGTTGATGGCCGGCGTCAATGCACTGTCGGCACCGTTGTTCAGCGGCGACCGGCGCCTGGCGGGGGTAATCACCGTCGTCGGTACGGCGCCAGGCTTCATGGCGGAAGTGAATGGCGATGCGGCGCAGCGCCTGCTCGCAACGGCACGCGCAATCAGCGAACGCATGGGCGCGTCGTTCTGAGGGGAAGTCCCCGCGCGGCCGGCCATTTGCGCCGCACCGCCTGCGATGTTGGCTAGCCGCCGGCAACCCCACCTTCACGCGCCGCGCAGACGCGGTTACGCCCATTCTGCTTGGCGTCGTAGAGCGCACCGTCGGCCTTGGCCAACAACGGCTGGAGGTCGTCGCGGCCAGCCGGCGAGCTCACCAGGCCGATGCTCACGGTCAGGGCGATCGGGCCGGCCGAGGTCGGGATCGGCGCTTCGGCGATTGCACGCCGAACTTTCTCCGCTACGGACAACGCGCCCTCGAGATCCGTGCTCGGCAACGCGATGGCGAACTCCTCACCGCCGAGCCGGCCGAGCAGGTCGTGCGCGCGAAGCACCCGAGAGCAGGTCGCCGTGAACGCCGTGAGCACTTCATCACCTATCGGATGACCGTAGGTGTCATTGATGCGCTTGAAGTGATCGATATCGAGCATCAGCAGGCTGACATCCTCACCATGCCGCCGCGCCCGGGAAAGCTCCGCTTCGCAACCGGCCAAGAACGAGCGGCGGCTGCTGACACCCGTGAGCACGTCGGTGTTGGCCAGCTGCGTCATCTGCTCGTGGGCCTCGCGCAGCCTGGCGGTATTGCGGAAATGCCGGCGGCTAAACGCATATATCAGCAGCGCGACTGCCAGCAGCAGCAGGGAAATGATGCTTGCCGAGACGATCAGCAGCTTGCGATGTTCCTCGAACGCCGCCATGAAATCCTTCGGCGACAGCAGTACGAGAACCAGGACACCCCCGTCCTCCAGGCGCCGATAGGCACCGAGGTGGTACTCGCCATCGAGCGAACTGACACCCTCGTAGAGGCCAACCCGCGCGCCATCGACGAAGTAGGGCTTGTCCTCGGGTAGTTTGAAGCGCCCGTAGCGTCCGGGGATTGGCGCGCCGGAGGCGATGGCGCGGATGCTGCGGTCAGTGCCCAGCAGCACGATGCTGCCATTGGCACCGACGTCGATCTGCTGGAAGTAGTCGGAAAACAGATCGGCCGGCACGGACAGCACCAGCACACCGGCAAATTTCCCACCATCGAAGATCGGCCGGGTGAACTGGATCGACCACCGATGCGACAGCCGCCCGAGCACCGGTTTGCTGATGAACAGCTGATCAGCCTGCGGGTTGTCGCGGTGGACGCGAAAGTGCTCGCGGTCGCTCAGATCGATCGGTTTGCGGATCGGCGCGAGATTGGAAAACACCAATTGGCCGCTCGCATCGATCACCCCCAACTGCGAGACGAAGCTACCATAGGCCTGCAGCTCCTCCTTCACGTGATTCTGAAAGTCGTCCGGCTGTTCGAGCACGTCCTCGCGCATATCCAGCAGCACGATATCCATCAAGCGGATGGTGCTGCGCACATGCGCGTCGAAGGCAGTCGCCAGGTTCATCGCATCCTTGCGCGCGGCCGCTCCGGCCAGCGCACGCTCATGCCCGATCTCGCCCAGCACGAACGCCCACATCGGCACCAGCGCAAGCAGCAGCATGGTCGATGCTAGAAACCCGGCTGCTCTGTCTTTCAACGCTTTGCTCCGCTCGCGCCACGCCCCACATGGCAGGCATTCTCGTGACTCTACGACGCGCGACGACCTCGGCCGGCCACAAAATAATGCGCAATGGCCATCATTGAAGGAGGCGGTGTGCGAGGCGCCCGTCAGCCGCTACCCTGTGGTCGGCTCAACTCTGCAAGCTGGCGGTGAACGTGGACAGGTTTCAGGAAATGAAGGTGTTGGTCGCGGTTGCGGAGGCGGCCAGCTTCGCCGGCGGCGCCCGGCTGCTGGGCATGTCGCCGCCAAGCGTGACGCGGGTGATTGCCGGCCTGGAAAACCGCCTGGGCACCCTGCTGCTGGCACGCAGTACGCGCAGCCTGCGCCTGACCGAAGCGGGCCGGCGTTATGTCGAGGACTGCAAGCGCATCCTGCTCGACCTCGAAGAAGCCGAAGAGCTGGCGGCCGGCAGCGCGGTTCGCGTCCGCGGCAACCTGACGGTGACGGCGCCGGTGATGTTTGGCGAGTTGTTCCTCATACCGCTGATCACCGAGTACCTGGCGGCTCAGCCCGAGGTGACGCTCAACGCCGTGCTGGTGGATCGCGTGGTGAACATGGTCGATGAGGGCGTGGATGTCGCCGTCCGTATCGGCGAACTGCCGCAGAGCAACCTGCAAGCCATCAAGGTCGGGCATATCCGGCCGGTGATATGCGCCTCGCCAGGCTTTCTCGAACGCGTCGGCCGACCGCGACAACCGGAGGACGTGCTGGCGCTGCCGACGGTGATGTCGTCGACCAGCACCCTGCTCACCGACTGGCAGTTCAGGGTCGGCGACCGTGCCATCGCCCTGCATCCCGAACCGCGCCTGACGGTCAGCTCCAATCAGGCAGCGATCAATGCGGCGCGCCTGGGCTGGGGGCTCACGCGGGTGCTGTCCTACCAGGCCGCCGAGTGGGTGGCCAAGGGCGAGTTGGAGATCGTCCTCGAGGCATTCAAGACCCCGGCGCTGCCGGTGCATGTGCTGTATCAGGGAGGCAACCGGGTTCCCGCCAAGGTGCGTACCTTCGTCGATCACTGCGCCAGCCGATTCCTCGCCGACCCGGCACTGCAGGCCATGCCGGTAACCTGACCGTGAGTCGATATCGCCAGGTACAGACCTTCGCGGCCGTGGCACAGGCTGGCAGCCTGGCCGCCGCGGCGCGCCAGCTGGGACAGTCGCCGGCGACCGTCATGCGCACCATTGCCGCGCTGGAGGCGCGCCTGCAGACCAGCCTGCTGATGCGCGGACCGCGCGGCGTCGCGCTGAGCCCTGCTGGCGAGCAGTTCGCACAAAGCTGCCGGCTCGTCCTGGAGCAAACGGCGCAGGCCGAGCGCTCCGCCGCCGGCATGCATGCCAGCCCCGACGGGCAGTTGACGGTGGCCTTGCCGCTGCTGATGGATCTGCAGGTATTCACACCCATCGCCGTGGCCTACCTGAACGCCTTTCCTGACGTGCGGCTGGATATTCGCTCCTGCGAAGGCGTACCCAAGCTGCTCCAGGAAGGCATCGATATAGCGCTGGTTCTCGGCCAGTTACCCAACTCATCGGAGTTCGCCGTGCCGCTGGGCGCCGTCAGGCCGATTGTCTGCGCCTCACCCGCCTATCTCGGCAAATGGGGTCGACCGTCGACGCCCGAAGACCTCAAAGCACATCGCGCGGTGGCCACGAATGCGGCGGGCTACGACGCGCACTGGCATTTCCGCTGTGGCCGTTCCATCCGCTCGGTAAAACCCACGCCGGCCCTCACCTGCACCACCCAGCGGGCGGCCATCCATGCGGCCACCCTGGGGCTGGGGTTGATTCGCTGCATGAGTTACGAAGCCCACGACGAACTGCGGCGTGGCCTGCTGGAGCCGGTACTGAGCGCGTTTGCCGGTCCCGACGTACCGGTGCAGCTGATCTACCGCCATGGCCGCCGCGCCGAGGCACGCGTGCGGACCTTTATCGACTTCGCGGCGCCGCAGCTTCGCGCCCATCCCGCCTTCCAAGCGCGCTGACCGAGCGTTCTTCCGCCGCGCCGCGCCTGGCGTTATTCCAGAAAACGAAATTATGGATTGCGCCGCATGGTGATTCTGCTCAACCCGGCGAGGGCGCAGCATGGCTCCGCCAGCGCAGGATTGCCGCTGCGCCACCCCCTTGAATCCATTGCGGAGCCAGCACCATGTCTCAGCCGATCAAACTCTACCGTCACCCGCTTTCAGGGCATGCCCACCGCGTCGAACTGATGCTTTCGCTGCTGCAGCTCCCCTATGAGCTGGTGTCTGTCGACCTGGCCAACGGCGAACACAAATCTGCCGAGTTCCTCGCCATCAACGCCTTCGGCCAAGTGCCAGTCATCGACGACAACGGCACCTTCATCAGCGACTCCAACGCGATTCTGGTCTACCTCGCCAAGCGCTACGGCGGCGACAGCTGGCAGCCGCAGGACGCGCTCGCCGAAGCGCGCATCCAGCGCTGGTTGTCGGTGGCCGCCGGCCAGGTGGCCTACGGCCCGGCGGCGGCGAGACTGATCACCGTGTTCGGTGCGTCATTCAATGCCGAAGAGGTCATCGCCCGCGCCCACACGCTGCTCAAGGTTATGGACGCCGAACTGGCCCGCAGCCCCTTCCTGGCCGGCGCCGAACCGAGCATCGCCGACGTCTCCAACTACAGCTACATCGCCCATGCGCCAGAGGGCAACGTCTCGCTCGAGCCCTACCCCAATGTGCGCGCCTGGCTGCAGCGCATCGAGACCCTGCCCGGCTTCGTACCCATGCAGCGCACTGCAATCGGCCTGCAAGCCGCTTGAGTAAGTACCGGACTGCCGGGCCTTCCGGCAGTTTTCGAGGAGCGTGAGTCATGGATCATCTGCCCGAACACCCGGCGTCACCCTGGCATGCCGGTGAGAGAGCGCTGCAGGAGCGCTTCAACGTAGCCGAACAGTTGGCCGTACTCGGGCGGCAAGTCATCCGCGATTACATGCCTGAGCAGCACCGCGAGTTCTTCCAGCAGTTGCCATTCATGGTGGTCGGCGCGGTGGACGCCGATAATCGTCCCTGGGCCACCCTGCTCGAAGGGCCGGAAGGTTTTGTCACCTCCGCCGACCCGCAGCACCTGTTTCTGGCGGCGCACGCCGACCCGCAAGACCCGGCAGCTGCCGGGCTGCGGGCGAACCAGGCGATCGGCCTGCTCGGCATCGAGCTGCATACGCGCCGGCGCAATCGCATGAACGGCGTGATCCGGCGCGTAGCGGCCGATGGCTTTGAGGTGATGGTCGAGCAGTCCTACGGCAACTGCCCGAAGTACATTCAGGAGCGCTCCTATGCCCGCGTGCCGCCCCCGGCAGACGGCATCGCGCCGCGCCAGAATTTCAGCACGCTGGACGAACGCACCCGCGCGCTCATCCGTGCCGCCGACACCTTCTTCGTCGCCAGCTACGTCGCGCGTGACAGCAAGGCGCGCACCGTGGACGTCTCTCATCGCGGCGGCCGTGCCGGTTTCATCAAGGTTGAAGGCAACCGCCTGACTATCCCCGATTACGCCGGCAACCGGTTCTTCAACACCTTGGGCAACCTGCAGACCAATCCGGTCGCGGGCTTGCTGTTCATCGACTTCACCACTGGCGACCTGCTGCAACTCACAGGCCGCACCGAACTGCTGCTGGACAGCCCCTCGCTCGACGCCTTCGAGGGCGCCGAGCGGCTCTGGGCCTTTGAAGTCGAACAGGCAGTGCTGCGCCCGGGCGCGCTGACGATCCGCTGGCAGTTTCACGGCTACGCCCCCACCAGCCTGGCAACCGGCACCTGGGCGGAAGCTGACCAGCAGCTGCATCGGCAGGCACAACACCGGCAGTGGCAGTCATGGCGGGTCACCCATGTACAACAGGAGAGCCGCGACATCCGCTCGTTCTTCCTCGAGCCGCCGGACGGCGCTGCCGTGCCATTCGCCGCGGGCCAGCACCTACCGATCCGCATCCACACCGCCGAGGGCGATGCCCTGGTCAGAACCTACAGCGTTTCCAGCGCGCCGTCGGACGGCTACATCCGGATCAGCGTCAAGCGGCAAGGCCGGGCTTCGGCGCATCTGCATGACAAGCTGCGGGCGGGCGACCTGCTGGAGGTACGGCCCCCACTGGGCAACTTTACCCTGCACGATGACAGCGAACGGCCAGTGGTATTGCTGAGCGCCGGTGTCGGCATCACACCGCTGATCTCGATGGCCCGAGAACGGGTGGCGCAGAACCGGCCGCAGCGCAAGGCGCGTGCGATTCATCTGTTCCAGAGCGCTAGAACCCTGGCCGACCTGCCCTTCCAGAGAGAGCTCAGCGAACTGCAGCAGCGCTCCAATGGACTGCTGCACATCCACCGCGCACTGAGCATCCCCGGCTCGGCGCAGCTGGAGCGCGATTACCAGATGGCGGGCCGCCTGGATTTCGCGCAGGTCAAGGCGCGACTGCCGCTGGATGATTACGACTTCTACCTGTGCGGCCCGGCGGGCTTTCTCCAGGACATGTACGACGGCCTGCGCAGCGTGAACATCCCGGACCAGCGCATCCATGCCGAGGCATTCGGCCCATCGGCCTTGCGGCGCGCCGAAACCGGGCGGCCGCCGGCCCAGTCCCTTGCAGCCAGCGCATCGGTGCCGGTGCACTTTCGCGCATCAGCCACCGAAGCACACTGGACACCCGACAGCGGCAGCCTGCTGGAACTGGCGGAAAGCCGCGGCCTGAACCCCGAGTTCAGCTGCCGTGGCGGCTCCTGCGGTACCTGCAGCACCCGGCTGATCAGCGGCAGCGTGCATTACCCCACCCCACCGGCACTGATGCCCGCCAGCGATCAGGTGCTGATCTGCTGCGCGGTACCGGCGCAATCGGAGGGCGATCCCCAACCCCTGGTTCTCGATCTCTGAGGTGACCGGCGCCGATACCTCGCCGCCCAGGGCTTTATTTACCGCCAAAGGAGCAACCACCATGTCCACTTCGGAAATCCGTCAGCCAGTCCCTCCCTTCACCCGCGAGACCGCCGTGCTCAAGGTACGACTCGCCGAAGACGGCTGGAACAGCCGCGATCCGGCCAAAGTGGCCCTCGCCTATACCGCCGACACCCGCTGGCGCAATCGTACCGAGTTCGCCAGCAGCCGCGCCGAAGCCCAGGCGTTTCTCACGCGCAAATGGAACCGGGAACTCGACTACCGCCTGATCAAGGAACTGTGGGCATTCACGGAAAACCGCATCGCCGTGCGCTACGCCTATGAATGGCATGATGACTCCGGTAACTGGTTCCGCTCCTACGGCAACGAGAATTGGGAGTTCGCAGAGAACGGCCTGATGGCCCGCCGCTTCGCCTGCATCAACGACCTGCCCATTACCGAGGAGCAACGAAAATTCCGCTGGCCACTGGGACGCCGCCCGGATGATCACCCAGGGCTGTCGGAACTCGGTCTGTAACCGCTACGGGTAGGCCGCACGCATTCGGCGTGGTCCGCCGCAATAAGCTGATCGAAGCGGTGTAGGCCGGCCGTCTCGTTTCGGAGTCAACCCTGGCCAGTCACATCAACGCGGTTGGCGACGGTCGTCGGCAATCGCGGGTGCTACGCACAGTGGCACGCAGGGCCTTCGATTCATGGCGGCCCCGTGAAAAGCCGTCCAGCATCGCCACGCAGGCCCCGCTGCTGCCAACCTCGTCTAACCGACCCGCGTCGGCACCCTCAGAAACGAAAAAGGCCCGCATCGCTGCGAGCCTTTGATTTTCATTGGTGCCGGAGACAGGAGTCGAACCTGCGACCTTCGCATTACGAATGCGCTGCTCTACCTGCTGAGCTACACCGGCGCCAGGCGGCGGATTATCGGGGGTTATGCGGTCGGACTCAAGCCCGACCGCATAACTTCTTTGCCACCTCAATGCGGGCCGGAGGCGGGACGGCTCGGGTCGTGGTGGATGTCCTGTTTGACCTTGCCGACCACCTCATCCGCCACCTCCCTGCCCATTTCGCTCGCCTGGGCATAGCCCGCCCGCGCCTTGTCGCGCAGTTTGCCGGTCAACCTGTCGCTGGTCTCGCCCATCAGCTCGTCTTCGCGACGGGTCGGCGGCATCGTGGCGGCGAGCAGCGCACCAAGGGCGATGCCCATCGCGCCAACGGCCAACGGCTGCTCGTCAAGCAGTTGCGAAAAACCGCCGCGAGCGCGCGCCGCCGTGTGCTTGAGGCTGTCGGCGGCATGCCGGCCGGATTCGCCGACGCGACTGCGTGCATCGCCCAGCGAGTGCGAGACGCTGTGTCCGAGCTGGCTGGCGCGGTCCTTCATGCCGACGCCCTGCTGCTTCAGGTTCGAGGCCTTGGCAGCGAGTTTGTCGGTAGCGGACGGGCCGCTGGCGGCGTGGTAATCCGGGCGGCGATTCTGGCCCGCCATCAGCCAGAGGAGGCCGACCGAGGTCAATACCGTTGGCACCGGATTGGCCTTCAGCGTATCGCTGAGGTTGTGCAGGAATTCACCCCCACCGCCCTTGGCGTAACCGAGTGCCGTGTCGATCATCTGGCCGGGCGACAGCTTGCTTTCCAGCGCATGGACGATGTTGCCGATCTCGGCGCGCTGCTGGTCGATTTCCCGTTCGAGGGTGTCCGGGTCCTTCTGCGCTTCTACGTCGATCTGGTTGTGCGTGCTCATCATGCATGCCCCCTGACGGCTTCTTTATCCTTCTGGATGGAATGGAGGGTGCGGTCGGGCTTGAGCGACGAGGCCTCGAACTTCTTCTTGCCAGCCGAGACCATGATCAGGCCGATGACCACCACCACCCCGCCGACGATCAGTGCCGCCAGGTAGGGCTCCATCATCGTGGCGAGGAAATACACCGCCGCCAGCAACAGAATGATGAACCCAGCGAGCAGCACCGCGCCTCCGGTCGCCACGCTGGCGGCGCCTGCCTTGGTGGCGCGAAGCGATTCACTCAGTTCGGCCTTGGCCAGGGCCAGTTCCTTGGTGAACAGTGAGGGCACCTCGCGGATCAGTTGGCGCAGCAGGCCGCCGACGGAGGTGTCCTGTTCGGTGTGCAGCGGTTCGTATGGCGTATTGAGGTTGCGTTGCTCGTTCATCGAATCAGCCCTCCGTCAGTGCCTTTGCCATTGGTGGGATAGCTGGTCGCGCCGGAATCATGCCGGCGTGCACCGGCGGGCGTCGTGGTCGCACCGGCGTTGCTGACGCTGCCCACCGGAGCGGCCGGCTGGCCGCTGGACAGTCGCTCGTCGAGCTCCTTCTGGCTCGGCAGATCGGGGGTCCCCGGCGTCGCGCTGGCGCGTCCGAGCGGCGAGGTCGGATGCGGCCGCAGGGCGTCCGAATGGCCGTAGTCGACCGTTGGCTCATGCGCCTGCGCGCGCTGCCCGGAGGCACGGGCGAAGCGGGTCAGCCCGAAGCCGACGGCAATGCTGCCGGCGATGAACAGCGCCGGGTTATTGCGGGCGAGGCGATTGACCTCCCCGACCAGCTCGTCGACGCTCTTGCCGCGCAGGTTGTCGGCCAGTTCGACCATGCCCTGCGCCATCTCCGAAACGTACGTTGAAAGGCCGTTGTCCTGGTGCTGCAGCTCGTCCGCCGCGGCCTGGGCACTGCGTGCGACCTTCTCCAGCTCGTCGGCGGCCGTGCCGCGGTAGCTGTCCAGCTGCGCCTTGCCCTGCTGCTTCACCTCGTCGCCGACTTCTCGCGCCTTGGCCTTCAGATCGGCATCCGCGGCGCCATGCGAGCTGCCGGAAGCGGCGCTGTCCGGCGTCGAGCCTGATTGCGGCAGGCCGCCATAACCTGTGATGTCTTCATCGGGTGTCGTCATGTTGATCCACCTTCTATGAGTTTGGCCGAATGACTGTGTCCGCTGAAACACAGCGTTGCGGGCTTATCCCGCCACGAGCCGCGCGGTTCACGGCGTGCACATAGAAGGTGACCGGACCCCATTTTTCGAGTTCCGTGGTTCTGGCCCAGCGGTCCGGGGGCTGACGAGGGCGATCGGCGCGAGGCAAAGCGCCCGTCTGCTCGGCACTCCCTGCGCGGATCACCCGCCCAGCGCGCCAAAGCGGCGCCAACCGCGGCCTGCGGCGATTGGGCGGCAGGCCAAGCGAAACGGCTGAGTTCAGCTCGCCGCATGACCAGCCAGTCATTTTCAGCGCAACGCGCCCCGACGAACTGCATGCGGCGCGTCCGCCAGAAACGCAAAAACGGGCCCTGAGGCCCGTTCCTGTTTGCGCTGCGGAGTCGGCTTACAGCGGGCCGATGCTGCTGCAGCTGTTGGCGGTCTTGGCGTGCTTCTGCAGCACCGGCAGTTGCGGACGCGCCTTGCCACTGGTCACGTCCAGCGAGAGCGCGTACTCACCCCACCAGGGACCTGCCGCCCAGTAGGTGCTGGGGATGCAGTTCTGCCGCAGGTAAGCCAGCAGGTTGTCGGTGGCGACGATGGCCGAGGGCGAGAAGTCCGGCACACCGTGCTCGCCGATGTAGCCACGCAGGTTGTTGCTCTTCAGCCACTCGACGAAGGGCTTGACGCGATTCACGCCGATCATCGGGTCGAATACTTCGGCCTTGTCGAAGTAGTTGCCGGAGAAGTCCTTGTCCACATACATGTGCGCCTCGAACACCAGGTTGTTCTTGCGATCGCGCATCCACGGATCGTTGATCAGCTGGGTGTTGTAGTGCGGCCAGTGGTAGGCGCTCGACCAACGATCACCTGCCACGTAGATCCAGCGCTGGCTGTCCAGGGTGCGGATCGCCTTGGCAGCGGCCAGTGCGGCCTGCGGCCACAGTCCGTTGGTGGAGTACGGCTCGTTCATCAGGCCGTAACCCTCGACGGCCGGGTGGCTGACGACCTCTTGAACAATCTGCTTCCACACGCCGGCGAACGAACTGATGGGTACGTCGCTGGAGCCGATCAGCTTGCCGAAGTAGCGGTAGTAGTTGTGCAGATCGAGGATGACCTTCACGCCGTGCTTGTGCGCGAAGTCCAGCGACTGCTTCAGACGCGCCAGCTCGGTGGCGTTGAGCGGAGTGTTCAGCTTGGGCTGGATGCGCTCCCAGAGGAACGGCAGGCGCACCAGCTTCATGCCCAGATCGGCGTACTTCTTGTAGTACGACTCTGCCGGATAGGTGTAGTTGGTGCCGTGCACACCCGGCACCACCGACGGGCCGAAGCCGGCGCCGGACAGGTTGACGCCGACCAGGCGCGGCTGGCCGTTGGTGGTGTCGGCAGGCGCAGTGGATTCAGCCGGTGCGCTCACGACCGGCGCCGAGGGCGTCGGGCTGGTGACAGTGCCGGAAGTACTGGTGCCGCTGATGGCGGAAATGGTCTTCGGATAGCCCACCGCGTTGCCGTCCAGAACCGCGCCATCCAGATAGACGCTCATGTTGCTGCCGGAAATATAGGCGGCAGTGATCTTGCGCACCTGACCGTCGGCCAGTTTCACCGAATTGCCCAACTTGAACGCAGCCTGGTTGGCAGCCGTGGCAGCAATGGAGAAACCGGGCGACTTGCGCCATACCCCGTTGAGCCAGTCGGTATTGGTGAAGTTGTTGAGGCCGCTGGTGGCGAGTGTGGTTTGGGTCGGTGCGGTAATTGCCGTTTCGGTGGTATTTCCGGAAACAGCGGTCAGTTTGTTCGGATAGCCAACCGCGCTGCCGTTTACTGCCGCTCCATCGAGAAAGACGCTCATGTTGGAACCGGCAACCTGCACAGTTTTGACCTTGCGCAGCTGGCCATCGGCCAGTTTTACCGTAGCACCAACAATGAATGCGCTCTTGCTCGCACTAGTTGCCGGGATGGAGAAACCGGCGGACTTGCGCCACACACCGTTGAGCCAATCGGTATTGGTGAAGTTGTTGATACCGGACGCATAAGCGATACCGCTTGAAACGGTGGTCGAGGACCCGCTGCTGGTGGTCGGACTGGTAGTCGAGTTGGTGGTCGGACTGGTGGTCGCGGTCGCGATGGTCACAGCGCTCAGCACATTCGGCGCCCCCACCTTGTTGCCGTCCAGAACCGCGCCATCGAGGAACACGCTGAGGTTGCTGCCGACTACATAAACCTTGGTCACCTTGCGCACTTGCCCATCAGCCAGACGCACGCTGGCGCCGACCTTGAACGCGGCATTGTTGGCAGTGGAGGCCGGAATCGACAGGGCCGGCGCGGCACGCCAGACGCCATTGAGCCAATCGGTATTGGTGAAGCCGTTGATCTTCGCGCTGAGGGTCACGGTGGTCGACGCAGCGCTGAGCGCATCGGCGGCGAACACGGTAGAGGAAGCGGCAACGCTGCCCAGTACGGCGGCCAGGGCAATGGAAGCTACGAGCGCCTTACGGGAGCCGGCAAAAACGTTGATAGACATCTTTCTCTCCGAAACTTAATACGTCTAAAGGCGCTTTCGCGGCCTTTAAAAAAGTGCGGGAGGTCAATTGAGTCGTGGGTGGCACTGCTTGTCGGGAAGCCGCTTTGTCACAACTGAATGAACCAGTCAGCAATCGGAAAACCCGCTGTTCCACCCCTGAACAATCCGAATTAATCGTTGCGTGGCGGCTTTATAATAGGTTCCAAAAAATAATGGAAATCCAAACGACCATTTGCAGTCGCCAAAATATCGACATAGCTTGAGATCTGCTATTAATTCGCCACTGCTAAATAGCAACTTGCCAGCAATCTAAGGGATTAATTACCGGCTCGTTAGAACGCATTTAACCGTTTAGAGGCGTCATTTTTTTGAATTGGCGGTAGAGTTTGTTTCAATTCAAAGTCCAATCTTTTCCGACAAACGGCGATTTATCTGGGCGAGAAAACCGCTGCGAATCTTCCATTGGCAGGCGCTGTCCCAACAGAACCGAGGTCACCACGGAGCAAGGCCATGAATCGATTCAAGGTGGGCGATCACGTCAGCTGGAATTCCGAAGCGGGGCGGGTCAGCGGCACCATCATCAAGGTCCATACGGCCGATACGCAGTACAAAGGTCATACCCGGCGCGCCAGCCCGGAGGAGCCGCAGTACGAGATCAAGAGCGATAAGACCGATCACATCGCCATGCACAAACCCGGCGCGCTCACCAAGCTGGACTGATGAGGGCATGAACATGCCGGCCACGGTCTGGACCATCGGACATTCGACGCGCCCGCTCGAGCAGTTCATCGCCCTGCTCGAGCACTACCGCATTGAGGGGATCGCCGACGTGCGCCGTCATCCGGGTTCGCGTCGCTTGCCCCAGTTCGGCTCGGACGCCCTGCGCGAGGCGCTCGCTGACCGCGGCATCACCTATGAATGGTTGCCGGAACTGGGCGGCCGCCGTCGCGCCGCGGCCGATTCGGTCAACCAGGCGTGGCGCAACGCTTCGTTTCGTGGCTATGCCGATCATCTGGCCAGCGCAGAGTTTGCCCGTGGCCTGGAGCACCTGCTGGCGTTAGCCAGCGAGCGGCGCACCGCGATGATGTGCGCCGAGGTGTTGTGGTGGCGCTGCCACCGCTCGCTGGTTTCCGATGTGCTGAAGGTGCGCGGTATCGAGGTGCTGCACATCCAGGACGAGCAGCATCTGATCGCACACCCGTTCACGGCGCCGGCGCGGCTGGTTGATGGCGAGTTGAGTTACGCACAAGACGCGGGAGAACCCCTGCGGCGGGATGCCGACAGCGGACGGCAGGCGCGCCTGGATATCTAGCGTGCGGCGCTCAGGCGCGCTCGATGCGATCCAGGTGGATGACGATGCGCCCCTGCTTGTACAGGCCGCCGATGGCCTTCTTGAAGTTGCCTTTACTGACGCCGAACTGGCGCGCGATCTCTTCGGCCGGACTCTTGTCGCTCAGCGCCAGCACGCCCTGCCCCTCTTCCAGCTTCTGCAGAATCAGCGCCTGCAGCGCGTCGAGCGCCTCACTGCCCACCGGCTGCAGACTCAGGCTGATCTTGCCGTCGGCGCGCAGCTCCTTGATGAAGCCGCTCTCGCGCATCCCCGGGCGCAGGAACTTGAACGCTTCGTTCTTGTGGATCAGCCCCCAGTGCTGGCCGTTGATGATGGCCTTGAAGCCCAGCTCGGTGGCCTCGACCACGAGCAGGTCCACCGCTTCGCCGACGGCGTAGTGTGGCGGTGTGCGATCCAGATAGCGGTCGAGCCGCGCGGTGGCGGTGATGCGCCGCGTGCGTTTGTCCACGTAGACATAAACCACGCAGTAGTCGCCGACCTGCAGCGGGCGCTTCTCCTCCGAGTGCGGCAGCAGCAGGTCCTTCGGCAGGCCCCAATCGAGGAACAGGCCGACGCGGTTGATCTCCACCACCTTGAGGCTGGCGAACTCCCCGACCTGCACCTTGGGCTTGTCGGTGGTGGCGATCAGTTTGTCCTCGCTGTCGAGGTAGACGAAGACGTTGAGCCAGTCGTCCACCTCGGTCGGCGCATTCTTCGGGATATAGCGCTTGGGCAGGAGGATTTCGCCGTCCGCGCCGCCGTCGAGGTAGAGGCCGAAACCGGTGTGCTTGACGACCTGCATGCTGTTGTAGCGCCCGATAGCGGCCATGGTCCTGCCCTGTCTGTACAAAGGCGCGATTCTAGCAGCGCCGCGCGGTTAACGCGGCAATGCATAGGCGATCACCGAATCCCCGGCATCGGTTCCCAGCGAGCCGTGGCCGCCGGCGACCACCACCACGATCTGCCGTCCCGAGGGGCTGCGGTAGGTCATCGGCGTCGCCTGTCCACCGGCCGGTAGGCGGGCTTTCCACAGTTCGCGCCCGGAGGAGCTGTCGTAGGCGCGAAGGTAATAGTCCAGCGTACCGCTGAGAAAGGCCACGCCGCCGGCGGTCAGCATCGGCCCGCCGAGGCTAGGCACGCCCATCTTGAACGGCAATGGCAGCGGCGCGCGGTCGCGTACGGTGCCATTGGTGCGCAGCCAGTGGCTCTTGCCGGTGCGCAGGTCCGCGCCGGCGACGTACCCCCACGGCGGCGCGGTGCAAGGCAGGCCGAGCGGCGAGACGAACGGCTTGAGCTCGACGGCGAAGGGCGAGCCGAAATTCTCGTTGAGGTAAGGCGGCTTGTCGGACACCAGCGTGCTGCTGTCGTCTTCACGCGGCACCAGCGTCGAGGTGAACGCCAGGTAGGCGGGCGCGCTGAAGACCATCTGGCGGACCGGATCGACCGCCACCCCGCCCCAGTTGAACACGCCGAAATTGCCCGGATAGACCAGCGTGCCCTGGGTCGAAGGCGGCGTGTAGCGGCCCTCGTAGCGCAGCGAATGGAACTGGATGTGGCAGAGCATCTGGTCGATCAGTGTCGCGCCCCAGAGGTCCTTGCCGGTCAGCTTCGGCGGCTGGTAGGACAGTGCCGACACCGGCTGCGTCGGTGCGGTCCAGTCGCCTTCGGCCGCGCCCTGCGGGGCCGGCTCCTCGCGCACCGGCAGGATCGGCTCGCCGCTGCGACGGTCCAGTACATAGATATCGCCCTGCTTGGTCGGGGCCACCAGCGCCGGCACCGGGCCTGCATCGGTCTGGATGTCGACCAGGCTCGGCTGCGCCGGTACGTCCATGTCCCAGAGGTCGTGGTGTACCGTCTGGAACACCCAGCGCAGGCGCCCGGTCTCGATCTCCAGCGCCACCACCGAGGAGGAAAAGCGCTCGCTGTTCTCGCTGCGCCGCCCGCCCCACTGATCGGGCACCTGATTGCCGAACGGCACGTAAACCAGCCCCAGCGTCTCGTCCGCGCTGGAGATGCTCCAGCTGTTCGGCGTGCTCTGGCTGTACGTCTGGCCCGGGGCGATGGGCTCGGTTCGTTCCGGGTTGCCGGGGTCGAAGTTCCAGCGCAGCTCGCCGCTGCGCACATCGTAGGCGCGGATCACCCCGGACGGCTCGTGGCGGCGCACGTTATCGTTCACCGCCCCGCCGATGATGACCAGCCCACGCGCCACCACCGGCGGCGAGGTGGAGTAATAGAAGCCTTCCTTGACGTTGGGCATGTTGGCCCAGAGGTTTACCTGTCCGTCCTCACCGAACCCGGGACAGAGCTTGCCGGTCTTCGCATCCAGCACCAGCAGGCGGGCATCGGCAGTCGGCATGAACAGCCGCTGGCGGCATTGCTGCCCGGCCGGCGCCTGCCGCTCGACGTGATAGGACAGGCCCCGGCACGTCAGATGCTGGCGATTGCTGGAGTCGCTCACCTGCGGATCGAAACGCCAGCGCTCCTCACCGGTTTCGGCGTCGAGCGCGATGACGAAGTTGTGCGGCGTGCAGAGGTAGAGCGCGTCGTCAATCTTCAGCGGCGTGACTTCGTAGGTGGTCTCGTCGGGGTCAGTGGGCCGGCGCACGTCACCGGTGTGGTAGTGCCAGACCGGCTCGAGCCGCTCGACGTTCTGCGGCGTGATCTGCGCCAGCGGCGAATAACGCTGCCCCAGCTGGGTGCGGCCATAGGCGTGCCAGTCGCCGTCAGGTTCCTCACCCTCTCCGGGTGCCGTCGCCTCGGCCAGCGGCGGCGGCAGCATGCCCTTGACGTCATTCGCGTCGCGCCCGAGCGCCAGTACCGCCGTCGCGCCCCAGAGCACGACGGCCAGCAGCAGCGGCAGCGCCGCGCCGCCCCAGGCGCGCAGGCCGAAGTGCTGCCAGCTCAGGCGCTGAACGATCCAGGGCATCAGCAACCACAGGCCGAACGGCGCGATGAGGCTGCCGCGTGGCGCCAGCTGCCACCAGTCCAGCCCGACCTCGTAAAGCGCCCAACCGAGTGCCGCAAGCATCAACAGCGCATACAGCCAGAGCGCCGCGCGCTGGCGCTTGAGCAGCAAAATGCCCACCAGCAGAAATCCCGCGCCGACTGCGGCGAAGTACCAGGTGCCACCGAGATCGAACACCCGTATCCCGCCGACGAGGAGTACGAGCCCAAGAAGAATGCCGAACACACCGCTGATAACGACCGCCACCGCTGCCTCCTGTCCAGTGGATTGCGCACGCTGCCGCCATGGCGGCCCTGGTCAGTGGACCGACATGTGGCGCAATCGCTCCCTGGACGGCAGGAAATTCACTTCCCTTCCAGCCCCAGCCGCAGCAGCCGGCCATCGCTGTCGTCGGTCAGCAGATACAGATAGCCATCCGGCCCGAGACGAACGTCGCGGATACGTTCGCCCATGGATTCCAGCAAGCGCTCCTCGTGGACGATACGGTCGCCCTCGAGCTGCAGGCGGATCAGTGCCTGCGCCGACAGTGCGCCGATGAACAGGTTGTGTTTCCAGGCCGGGAAGCGCTCGGCATCGTAGAAGGCCATGCCACTGATGGCGGGGGATTTCTTCCAGACGTACAGCGGCGGCTCGGTGCCTTCCACGGTCGTGCCCTTCGCTTCGGGGATCGGTAGCAGGCTGTAGTTGATGCCATGCGTGGCCAGCGGCCAGCCGTAGTTTTTCCCCGGCCGGGGGATGTTGATCTCGTCGCCGCCGCGAGGGCCGTGCTCGTGGGTCCAGAGTTGCCCGGTCCAGGGATTGAGCGCTGCGCCCTGCTGGTTGCGGTGGCCGTAGGACCAGATCTCCGGCCGCGCGCCCTTGCGCTCGACGAAGGGGTTGCCCTCTGGCACGCGGCCATCGGGATAAAGCCGCACCAGCTTACCCTGCAGCTTGTCCAGCTCCTGCGCGGTGGGCCGCTGGTTGTTCTCGCCGAGCGCGATGAACAGATAGCCGTCGCGATCGAACACCAGCCGCGAACCGAAGTGCACGCCCGTCGACAGCTTGGGCTGCTGACGGAAGATCACCTGGAAATCCTCCAGCCGCGTGCGATCTTCACTCAATCGCCCGCGCCCGACCGCGGTACCGCCCCGGCCGTTTTCGCCAGCCTCCGCATAGCTGAGATACACCAGCCGGTCACTCAGGAACGTCGGCGACAGCGCCACATCGAGCAATCCCCCCTGGCCACTGGCGAACACCTCCGGCACGCCAGCCAGCGGCGCCGAGCGCGAGCCGTCCAGCCCCACCAGGCGCAACCGGCCGGGCCGTTCGGTCACCAGCAGGTGCTCACCATCGGGCAGGAACGCCAGTGCCCAGGGGTTTTCCAGCCCCGCCGCCACCTCATCCAGCCGCAGCTGACCGAGTTCGCTGCGGTACCGTTGCGACTCGGCGGCGATAACCGGGGCCGAAGCAAACAGGGCGATGAACACAACGGCAATGACGGGATGCGACATGAGTTTCTCCACAGTTCGAGCCGACGACCGCCTCAGTAAAGAACAAAGCCAGCGGACGCGCACCCGGCGCTACGCACGACTGCTCAGCGGAAAAGTGAACAAAAGTCAACAGAATCTGTATAATGCCCGGTTCGACTGATATACGGAAAAGTGATCATGGCCACCAAAGCCGCTGCCAAGCGTAAGCCCGAACCCGCTTTCGAAACCAGCCAGTCCCTGGCCGACCAGATGGCCGCCTTCCTCAAGGCCGGCGGTGAAATCCAGCAGATTCCCAACGGAGTCAGCGGCCAGACCCAAGGGCCGTCGCGCCAGATCACCATCAGCAAGAAGTGATCGGCTCCTCCCGCTGAAACGCCCCTCGGCGAGCCCTGCCATCCGCGCAACGGCTCGCCGCGTTTTTTTACCCCCTTCCGAGCCCATCATGACCGACCCCGTACGCCTGTCCAAACGCCTCGCCGACCAGCTCGGCTGCTCCCGGCGCGAAGCCGAGCTGTATATCGAGGGCGGCTGGGTGACGGTGGACGACCAGGTGGTGCAGGCGCCGTTCTTCAAGGTCCAGCCAGCGCAGCGACTGACCCTGTTGCCGGGCGCCACCGCAAACGAGATTGCCCCGGTCACGCTGCTGCTGCACAAGCCGGCTGGCGCGTCCGTGCCGACCGATGCCGCGACCGCCCTGCAATTGCTCTCGGCCGCCGGGCACTGGGCCGAAGACCCAAGCACCACCGCCCCGCTGCAACGCCACCTGCTGCGCCAGAATGTGCTGCTACCATTGGCGGACGAAGCCAGCGGACTACTGGTGTTCAGCCAGCAACGCGAAGTGATCCGTCTGCTGAGCGATGCCCGCAGCAAGCTGGAACAGGAATTCATCGTCGAGGTCAGCGGCGAACCGGAAGCGGACGGCCTGGCACTGCTCGGCAAGGGCATCGGCCATCGCGGCCGGATTCTGCCCAAAGCCAAGGCCAGCTGGCAGAACGAAACCCACCTGCGCGTGGCCGTCAAACAACCGCAACCCGGCGAGTTGCGCATGCTCTGCGAAGCCATCGGCCTGCGCGTGCTCGGCTACAAGCGCATTCGCATCGGCCGGCTGTCGATGGCCAAGCTGCCGCTGGAGCAGTGGCGCTTTCTCGGCGAACACGAGCGTTTCTGAGCCCACCGTTCGGCGGCTGGCTTTACCAGAAGCGCTGGCAACCCGTACGCTCGCTTGCAGCATCCGCCGGCTGAACCAGACCAAGCGGAGCGCTGTCCGACGACAGCATTGCCACCGAATCCGTCGCGGCGGATTCGCTTCCCTCCGGCGGATCATTGATGTTCAGACTGCTTGCGCTGCTGATTTTCTGTTCTTTGAACGCCCAGGCGACCGAGCGGATCGAGGTCTGGACCTATCACACGTCACCGCCGTTCGCCAATGAGCAGAGCACGGGCCTCTCGGAAGCACTGGTAGAGTTACTCAACGAGCATCCCTCCAACCACGCCCGCTATTTCTTCGCGCTGAGCCAACTGCCACGCCGGCGGCTCGATGCGCGGCTCGCCGAAAACCGTCCCGGTGTGCTGCTGTGGGCAACGCCAACATTCTTCCCGCCCAAGCTGGTGGCCCGCGCGCGATGGACGTCCCCATTGCTCTGCGACACCCAGGACTTCGTTTCGCCAGCGAGCCATCCCTTCGATTACGAAGGCCCCGCATCGCTATATGGACAACGCCTCGGCGGCGTGCTCGGACACTACTACCAGACCCTGCAGGACGACATCGACAAGGGTCGGATTCGTCGCGAGGACGTGCATTCGGATCTGCAGAACCTGCACAAGCTGCTCTCCGGGCGCATCGACGTTGCGCTGCTGCCGCGCTCGGCGCGCTACTTCTACGAAACCACCGAGATACCGCCAGCACGTCTGCACGTGTCGGACGTACCGCTCTACACCTTCCAGCGCCACATCCTCATCACCTCCAGCCTCAACCCGGCCGCGACCCAGTTCATCCAGCAGCTGATCACCGATCTGCCGCACAGCGCCCGCTGGCAGGGCCTGTTGCGCCGCTATGGACTGCAGCGGATGAACGCCCCCTGCACCACCTACTGAGCGCAAACGACTCTGGCGAAGCGCGGTGCGCACGGCCCATACTGGCGAACCTCAAAAGGAGAGCGAGTTCACAATGAGACATGCGCTGGCGATTGCGCTGCTGATGTTGCTCGGCGGCTGCGCTTCACAATCGTGCGACCAGCCCTGGAGCGACAGCCGCTGCCGGGCGGAACGCCTGCTGTACCAGAACGACCTGCTGCAGGCGAAGATCCTGATCGCGTCTGGAGACGAGGAAGGCTACGAGCTGGCCGATGCACTGCTCGACCGCAGCGCGCCGCAGGATCGGCGCGGTGAAACCGAGTTCTACCAGGCGCTGTTGATGATCCGCCTCGGCCCGGAGCCGTCCGAGGTGCTGCACCTGCTGGAGAAGGCCAAGGACAAGGGCCATCCGCACGCGGTCGCCCTGCTCTACAAGATTTACATGGAGCCCTACCTGGTCGACGAGCGCGACATCGCCAAGGCGGACGCCTATCGCGAAGCCTACGCGCAGCTCGACGTCGCCCAGAGCGGCTACCCGTCCTTCGAGAAGGCCTTGGCCCTGGTGTCGCAACTGGTCGAACCGCCGCCGCCAGCCGCCGAGTATCGCGCGCCCTGCCCGCAGTATTGTCTGGAGCAGGCGCAACAGCCGCGCTGAACGCCGCTCAGGGCGCTGGCGTCTGCGACAGGCGCGGCTCCTCGTCGCCATCGGCCACCGCACGGGCCTGCGCCTCGCTGGCGTAAGGCCCGCCGATCACCGCGCCATCCAGTTCCACGACCCAGCACACCGCCCAGGTCGGGCGCCAGGCCTTGGGAACATCCTCACCGCTCAGGTGCTTGATCTGTGCGCGCATGGTCATGATATTTCTCCCGCGTTGATTGAATGAATCGCACCGCGCCGGGGCGCGGCCTACGCTAGAAATGACCGCGTGCGCGGTGGGTTCTCACCTGTCGCCCGACGAAACCCCTGCCCAGGCACGCGGATGACGAGCAGACGAGGACCGACGATGCACCGCACCTGCCGGGTACTGTTGTCGCTACTGTTCTGCAGCGTTGTGCTGGTCGGCTGCAGCCGCGCGACGCTGGTCTATCGCAACCTCGACGTGCTGGTGCCGTGGTCGCTCAACGACTACCTCGACCTGAACCGCGCACAGCAGGACCGGCTTCGCGAGCGGATCAGGACGCATCTGGCCTGGCATTGCCGCAGCCAGCTACCGGACCTGCTCGACGACCTGCAGCGCCTGCAACACGACAGCACCCACCGCAGGCTGGACGGCGAGCAGCTGCAGCCGTACTACCGGGACATCCGCCAGGCGATCCAGGCCATCGCGGTAGAGATCACCCCCACCGCCGCCGAACTGCTGCGCGCACTGGACGACGAGCAGGTGCGCGAACTGGCGCAGGCGCTGGAAGCGGATCGACGCGAACACCGCGAGCAATACCTGGCGCCGCCGTTGCCCCAGCAGATTCGCGAACGTGCCGAACGCATGGGCGAACGCCTCGAACACTGGCTCGGCCCGCTCGATGCGGCGCAGCGCCAGCGCGTGCTGGCCTGGTCGCACAGCCTGGGCGAGCAGAACGCACGCTGGCTGAGCAACCGCGAGCACTGGCAGCGCGAGCTGCTCGACACCGTGCGCCAGCGCGATCGGGCCGATTTCGCGGCGCGCATCGCACGGCTGCTGCAGGATCGCGAAGCGCTGCTCGGCGAGGCCGACCGTGCCGCACTGCAGCACGCCGAACGCGCCGCACTGGCCCTGCTGGCCGATCTGCACGGCATGGCCGACGCGCGCCAGCGCGAGCACCTTGCCCAGCGTTTGCAGCAGATGCGCCAGGACCTCGCCGGCCTCGAATGCCTGCCGGCTAGTGTCGCAGCAGCGCGCGCCTGAGCGCCTCCTGCTCCGACACGTCCAGCTCGGCCAGCCACTGCGGCTTGCCTGCCAGCAGCACTGCCAGCGGCACGCCGTCGCGGTAAACAAGGCGATTGCCCGGCAACGCCGGCACCTTGTTGCCCGGCAACAGCGTACCCAGCTGATTCAGCGGATCGACCGCCGATACCGTCAGCAGCTCGCCGGAGGGTGGGCGCTTGCGCACCTCGCGCAGCAGACCGAGCGCGTCCGGCAGCGCGAACTGTTCGCCGGCCACGCCCGCGACGAAGCGCCCGCCGCGAATCTCGCCACGCGCTTCCAGCCGATGATAAACCCGCAGCAGCTCGCGCCAGGGCGGCAACCAGTCCGCCTCGCGTGCCAGCAACCGCCAGAACACCACACCGTAGCGGCACAGCAGCACCCGGGCGATATGCTCCAGCGCCTCGCCATCGACAGCGGATCGACCGTCCGCCAGCGCCTCGACTGGCGCCGACCGGCGCACCAGCGCCCAGCGACCGGCATCCGCCATGCCGCCGCTGAAGGCACCGCCGCGGCTGCGTCGCGTGGTGCGCGCACGCTTGCTGGCCGGCGTCAGCAACGCGCGCAGGCCGGCGAAGCTGTCGGCGTTCACCTGCCCCGCCGCCACCAGTTCGCCGAGCGCATCCTCCAGTTCGCTGCGCAGCAGGTGTGCCTCGTGCTGCAGCTCGTCGAAGAACAGCGCACCGTGCGCCTGCAAACAATCGAGCACCCGCTGCGCCCGCGACGACAGCTGCGCCAGCGGCGCGCCGCTGGCCAGCGCCTGCCAGACCGCGAGCTGGCGCCGCGGCAGCAGCACGATGGGCGTGCCGCGCACCGGCCCGCCGCCGGCCTTCGGACGCCCGGCCAGCCGCGTCCAGACGATGCGCCCGGAGCGGCACAGCTCGTCCAGCCAGTGGCCGCCGTAGTCCTGCAGGCGCGCTGGCAGCAGATCGCTTTCCCATGCGCCCGCAGCCGCCTGGAAGCCTTCGAGCTGCTCGACCAGGGTGTCCAGCGCCTCGCGCCCCTGCATGCGCGTGGCCGCGGACAGGTGCTGCCAGTCGGCGAGAAAACGCATGAAATCGGCGCGCTCAACCGGCTCGATCTCGCGCCGCAGGCGCTTGACCGTGTAGCGATGGATACGCGCCAGCAGATGCCGCTCGCACCACTCATCCTCGCTCGCCGCCGGGGTGAAGCGGCCGCGCAGCACGTAGCCCTGGGCTTCCAGGCGGGTCAGCGCCTGCGCCACGGCCGAGGCCGGCAAGGCCAGCGGCCGGGCGATCAGCGGCACCGGCAGCGGGCCGAAGCCGCTCAGCCGCGCGCGGATCAGCTCCACCAGCGCATCCTCTTCCGCCAGCTCGCGGTCGTACCCGGCCGGCGGCTGCAGCCTGGGCTCGCACGGCGCCTGCGGGTAGATCGCGCGCAGCCATGCCAGCCTCTCCAGCACCACCCACAGCGCGCGGTCATGGGCGACCTGCAGGCGCGTCGCCCTTCCGCCGCGCGCCAGCTCGGCGAGCCAGGCGGGCCATTGCGACTGCGTGGCGGCCTCGGTTTCGGCGATGCAGCCCAGCGCTGTCAGCGCCTCGTGCATCTCGTCAGCCGTGCGCGCCTCGGGCCAGGCCTCTTCGCTGACGGCAGCGATCGCCAGCGGGTCCAGCGCACCGAGGTCATCGGCGGATTGCGGGTCGCTCCAGCGCCGGGCGAGCACCGCCTGGGTGCGGCGTTCCTCCAGCGGGGCGTCATCGAGAAAGGCGTAGGGCCGCGCGCCAAGCACCTCCATGGCCAGCGGCGACGGTGCCGGCAGGTCGCGCGCCAGCAGCTCGACCTCACCGCTTTCCATGCGCCGCAGCAAGGCCAGCCAGCCTTCGCTGTCCATCGCCTCGTGCAGGCAGTCGTCGAGGGTCTGGCGCACCAGCGGATGCTCGGGAATCTCGCGCTCGCCGACGATGTTCTCAAGGCAGGCCACCTGATCGGGAAACACCGTGGCCAGCAGATCTTCGCTTTTCATCCGCTGCAGCTGCGGCGCCACCTTGCGCCCGCCGGCCATGCGCGGCAGCGCCAGTGCGGTGGTGGCGATCCAGCGCCAGCGCACGCCGAACAGCGGCGCGTCGAGCAGCGCCTGGATCAGCACCTGCTCGGCGCTGGCCGAATGCAGGTAACGCCAGACCTCGTCCAGCGCGAAACTGTGGCTGGTCGACAGCGACAGGATGATTGCATCTTCGGTGGCCGCCGCCTGCAGCTCGAAATTGAAGGTGCGACAGAAGCGCTTGCGCAGCGCCAGCCCCCAGGCACGGTTGATGCGGCTGCCGTAGGGCGAATGGATGACCAGCTGGGTGCCGCCGGACTCGTCGAAAAAGCGTTCCATGACCAGCCGCCGCTGGGTCGGCAGCGCGCCCAGCGCCGAGCGCGCGCGGGCCAGGTACTCGACGATCTGCCGCGCCGCCGGCTCGGTGAGACCGAGCACATCCAGCAGCCAGGCGATGGCCGGCTCCAGGCGCGCATCGCCGGCCTGCTCGGCCGCGGCCAGGCGCTGGTCGATCTCCTCGCGCAGGCGCGCCACGGCAAAGGACAGCTCGTCGCTGCGGCCCGGCGCCTCGCCGAGCCAGAACGGGATGTTCGGCGGTGTGCCCTGGGCGTCCTCGACGCGCACCCGCCCCGGCTCGATCTTGAGGATGCGATAGGAGGTATTGCCCAGCTGGAACACATCACCGGCCAGGCTCTCCACGGCGAAGTCCTCGTTCACCGTGCCGATGTTCAGGCCCTGGGGTTCAAGCAGCACCGCGTAGTCGGCATTGTCGGCGATGGTGCCGCCGGAGGTCAGCGCGATCAGCCGGCCGCCGCGACGGGCGCGCAGGCTGCGTGTCGCCAGGTCGCGATGCAGATAGGCGCCGCGGGCGCCGTGACGGGTCGTGTAGCCCTCGGCGAGCATCGTCAGCAACGCTTGGTAACTGGCCTCGTCCAGCGCTGCGTAGGGCATGGCGCGGCGGATCAGCGCCAGCAGGGTCGCCTCCGGCCATTCGCCACAGGCCACCTCGGCGACGATCTGCTGGGCCAACACATCCAGCGGCGCCTGCGGAATGCGCAGCACGTCCAGCTCGCCACGGCGCACAGCATCGAGCAGCGCGGCACATTCGATCAGGTCATCGCGAGAGCTGGGAAACAGCCGCCCCTTGGAGATCCCGGCGACCTGATGCCCGGCGCGGCCGACGCGCTGCAGAAAGGCGGCGATCGAACGCGGCGAGCCGAGCTGGCAGACCAGTTCCACGTCGCCTATGTCGATGCCCAGCTCCAGCGAGGCGGTAGCGACCAGCACCCGCAGTTCGCCGCGCTTGAGCTTTTGCTCGGCCGTCAGCCGCTGCTCGCGCGCCAGACTGCCGTGGTGCGCGGCCACCACGCCGCTGCCCAGCCGCTCGGCCAGATGCCGGGTGGTGCGCTCGGCCATGCGCCGCGTGTTGACGAACACCAGCGTGGTGCGATGCTCGCCGGCCAGCGCCGCAAGACGGTCGTAGACCAGCGTCCAGGCGTCGTTGCTCATCACCGCTTCCAGCGGTACCGGCGGCACTTCCAGCGCAAGATCGCGCGCGCGGCCGTGGCCGATATCGACGATTTCGCACGGCCGTCCGGTGCCGGCCAGAAAGCGTGCCACCGCCTCGATCGGCTTCTGCGTCGCCGATAGCCCGACGCGCACCAGCGGCCGTTCGCAGAGCGCCTCCAGGCGCTCCAGCGACAACGCCAGGTGGCTGCCGCGCTTGTTGCCGGCGATGGCGTGGATCTCGTCGACGATCACGCTGCGCACATCGCGCAGCATCTGCCGCCCGGACTCCGAACC
Source organism: Pseudomonas sp. FIP_A4 (assembly GCF_036701605.1). Taxonomy (NCBI): domain Bacteria; kingdom Pseudomonadati; phylum Pseudomonadota; class Gammaproteobacteria; order Pseudomonadales; family Pseudomonadaceae; genus Pseudomonas; species Pseudomonas sp. FIP_A4. Next base: position 62,541 of record NZ_JAYDXP010000107.1, read on the forward strand.
GAGCAGCACGTAGAGCGATTCCGGGGTGGTGACCAGAATGTGCGGCACCCGCTTGCGCATCGCGTTGCGCTCGGCCTGCGGCGTGTCGCCGGTGCGCACAGCGGTGCGAATGGCCACCGGCGGCAGGCCGAGGCGCTCCAGCTCGGCGCCGATGCCGGCCAGCGGTTGCTCCAGGTTGATATGGATGTCGTTGGACAGCGCCTTGAGCGGCGAGACGTAGAGCACCTGCGTGCCGTCGACCAGCCCGCCCTCCGTCAGGCCCTGCTGCACCAGCGCGTCGATGGCAGCGAGAAATGCAGTCAGCGTCTTGCCCGAGCCGGTCGGCGCGGCCACCAGCGTCGAGCGCCCCGCGCGGATCAACGGCCAGGCCGCCTCCTGGGCCGGCGTCGGTGCCGGAAAGTTGCGCGCGAACCAGCCCGCCACGGCGGCATGGAAATGGCTCAGCGGATCGGTGCGGGAGGTGTTCATGCGCTCGAATATGCTGCCGCACAGGATGCGGCACAAGCGACAGCCGGTCGGCGGCGCGGAAACGGCATCGCGATATGGCGGTCAACCTTCTGACATCGCCACGCCACGGAGCCCGTCATGACCACCACCCCGCTCAGCCTCGACAACGCCATGCAACTGGCCGCCGAAGCCTTCCTGCCCTGCGGCTGTGTGACCAGCGCCAACCCCGCTGACGACAGTTTCGGCTTCACCGTGATGAGTGGCAGCGGCGCGGAGCTGGCGCGCGTGGCGCAGGTGCGCGACTACGCCGATCCGCTACGCATGGCCCAGGTGATCGAGCAGACCCGCCAGGAGCTGCTCGCCAAGGGCTGCACCTTGGAGCCGTGGACGATGCCCTTCATCACCGATGACAGCGCGATCCCGGAAACCACGCCGAACTACTGAGCGCCCCGGCTTTCGCAACGGGCGATCTGCTGCTTTTCTCAAACGGGGCGGCCTGCGCGCGAACTTTTGCGCTGCGCTTCGAGTCGCTATCTGGAGGCGGCCGCGACCGCACGAACGGCAGGGGGGAACGCTCATGATCAATCTGGCAGGGCAGGCGCGGGCGCATCCGGCAGCGCCGCAGCCAGGCGGTCTGCTCGAACGCTACCGGCAGGTGCGCGCCACCAGCGAAGCGCTCTGCGCGCCGCTGCAGGTCGAGGATTACGTGATCCAGAGCATGCCTGCCGTCAGCCCGCCGAAATGGCATCTGGCGCATGTCAGCTGGTTCTTCGAGACCTTCCTGCTGCTGCCCTACCTGCCCGGCTATCGGCGCCTGAACGACGCCTACGACTACCTGTTCAACTCCTACTACCAGACCCACGGCACGCCGTTTCCGCGCGCCTCGCGCGGCGTGCTGTCGCGCCCGGGGGTCGATGAGATCTACCGCTACCGCCGGCATGTCGACCAGGCGATGGGGGAGCTGCTGATTGCCCTGCCGCCTGCACAGGCCGGCGAGATCGCCCGGCGCGTCGAACTCGGCCTGCAGCATGAGCAGCAGCACCAGGAGCTGCTGCTGATGGACATCAAGCACATCCTCGCGCAGAACCCGCTGCACCCGGTCTATCGCGACGACCTGCAACCGCCACCCAGCGCCACGCCGCAACGGCCGCGCTGGCACGAGCATGCCGGCGGCGTGCAGCACATCGGCCACGCCGGCGGCGGCTTCGCCTTCGATTGCGAAACGCCAAGGCATCGCCAGTTCGTCGAGGACTTCCAGCTCGCCGAGCGGCCGGTGAGCAATACCGAATACCTGGCATTCATCACCGACGGCGGCTATGCGCGCCCGGAACTGTGGCTATCCGATGGCTGGGACCTGATCCAGCAGGCCGGCTGGCACGCGCCGCTGTACTGGCTGCGTGCCGACGACGCCTGGCTGGAGATGACCCTCGGCGGACTGCGCACGCTGGACGCGCACGCGCCGGTCTGCCATGTCAGCTATTACGAGGCCGACGCCTATGCCCGCTGGGCCGGCGCCCGACTGCCGAGCGAGGCGGAATGGGAAGTGGCCGCAGCCGACCAGCCGCTGACGGGCAACTTTCTGGAGAGCGACTACCTGCAGCCGATCGCCGCGCCCAGCACACACGACGGCCCGCAGCAGCTGTTCGGCGACGTCTGGGAATGGACGGCCAGCGCCTACCTGCCCTATCCGGGTTTTCGCCCGCTGCCCGGCAGCCTCGGCGAGTACAACGGCAAGTTCATGTCCGGCCAGATGGTGTTGCGTGGCGGCTGCTGCGCGACGCCGCAATCGCACCTGCGGATCACCTACCGCAATTTCTTCCAGCCGGCGATGCGCTGGCAGTTCGCCGGGCTGCGCCTGGCCAGGGGGCTCTGAAGATGGCGCTGGCCATTCATTTCCATGACCGACTGCAACAACCGCATGCGGCCTCGCTTCGCGAGGAAACCCTGCGCGGGTTCGCCGCCACGCCGAAACGGGTGTCGCCCAAGTTCTTCTACGATCGACGCGGCTCCGAGCTGTTCGAGCAGATCTGCCAACAGCCGGAGTACTACCTCACCCGTACCGAGGAGCGCATCCTGGCCGACGCGGCGGGCGATATCCGCGAGATCGCCGGGCCACGCAGCGATCTGATCGAGCTGGGCAGCGGTGCCAGCCGCAAGGTGCGCCTGCTGCTCGAAGCGCTGCACCCTGCCAGCTATCTGGGCATCGACATCAGCGAGGACTTCCTGCGCAGCAGCACTCAGCGCCTCGCCGCCGATTACCCGTGGCTGGAGGTGCACGCCGCCTGCACCGATTTCTCCCACGAACTGGCGCTACCCGAGGACTTTGCCAGCGAGCATCCGCTGGTGTTCTTTCCCGGCTCGAGCATCGGCAACTTCACCCCGGAGGAAGCCGCGGCCTTGCTGCGCCACCTGCACGAAGTGCTGCCGGTCGGCGGCGGGCTGCTCATCGGCGTCGATCTGGTCAAGCCGCGCGCGGTGCTGGAAGCGGCCTACAACGACCGCGCGCAAGTCACCGCTGCCTTCAATCTGAATCTGCTGCAGCGCATCGGCAATGAGCTGGACAGCGATATCGACCCGTCGCGCTTCGCCCACCACGCCTTCTTCAACGAGGCCGAGTCGCGCATCGAGATGCATCTGGTCAGCCGCCAGGCGCAGGATGTGACCGTCGAGGGCCGGTGCTTCCATTTCGACGCCGGCGAAAGCCTGCATACGGAAAACTCCTACAAATACACGCTGCACTCCTTCGCCGCGCTGGCCGATGGCGCCGGCTTCGACTGCCGCGCGCAGTGGACCGACCCGCGCGAGCTGTTCAGCGTGCACTACCTGCAGCGCCGCTGAATATGCTGTCCGCGTCCCGTCTCAGCGGCCTCTTCCTCGGCCTGCTCGGCCTCTGTGCCAGCGCGACGCTGCCCGCAGCGCAGCCGGAGCTGCGCATCACCCAGTTGCAGCGCTGCGGCGATCTGCTTGCCAAAGGACCATCGAGCTGGTGCCTGCAGGCCAGTGACCCGCTCGACGAGGATGTGCGGGTGCTGCTCGGCGGCCAGCCGATACCCGCCGATCAGCTCGAACGCGATGGTGCGCGCCTGCGCCTGACCCTGCCGGCCGGGCAGCCCAGCGCGCCGCTATGGCTGGAACGTGAGGGTCGGCGTAGCAATCCGGTGTGGCTGTCGCGCGGGCGCAGCCAGGTGCTCGCCGCCAGCGACAAGGAAGTCGCCGAAAACATGGACGGGCTGACCACCTACGTCGATCTGGCGAGCCTGATCATCGAGGAAGATCAGGACGGGCTCGCCACCGCGCAACGTCTGGCCGAGAAGTACGGCGCGAAGGTCGTCGGTGCCATCGTGCCGCTCAACACTTACCAGCTGCGCCTGCCGGTGACGAACCTGACCGAGCGCGATGCCATGCTGCTGCGCCTGGGCAGCGAGGTCGGCGTCGATGCCGTGGTGATCGAGGAATCCGGCGCCGAGAGCGGCGAAGCGGAGCCGGGCCGCGCGCGCCGACAGAACCCCGAGTGGGCGGCCAACCGTTTCCTCGATGCGGTGGACTTCTATCGCCGGCATCTTCCGCCGCGTGCGACAACCGGCGAAGGCGAGCCGATCCGCATCGGCGTGATCGAGCGCAACGTGGATTTCGATGCGCCGGGCTTCGCCGGTTACCTGCAACCGTGCGACCCGACGGCGGGCCGCACCTGCCTCTACGCCCGTGACGCCCGCCAGCCCGACGGCCACGGCAGCAGCGTGGCCGGCATTCTCGCGGCGCGTGGCGAGGCGCACGACAGCGGTTTTCTCAGTGCGCTGGATGAAACCGGCCCCGGCTTCGAGGTGATCGTCGAGCGCAACTCCGACGCCGGCATCACCGCCAACATCGCCGCCTCGGTGAATCTGGTGCAGGACGGCGCGCGCATCCTCAACTGGAGCTGGGGTATCCACCGCATCGGCACGCTGAACGTCGAAGGCGAGCCGGTGGATTCGCTGCTGCGCTCGGGTATCGCCATGAGCGGTTACGAGGAATTGCTGGAGGAGTTCTTCCTCTGGCTGCGCCGCGAGCATCCTGACGTGGTGGTCATCAATTCGGCGGGCAACGGCTCGGCCCGCTCCGGGCACGACGATTACCGCCTGCCCTCCTCGTTCATCACCGAGCAGCTGCTGGTGGTCGGCGGCCATCAGCTCAGCGAACAGCGCGGCCTGCCGGTCGAGGACCCGCGCTCGGTGGAAAAACGCCAGTCGTCCAATGTCGACATGCGCGTCGACATCACCGCCGCCGCCTGCATTCGCGCCGCGACGTACGACGGCGAGCCGGGCGAGGTGCATTGCGGCACCTCCTACGCCACGCCGCTGGTGGCCGGCGCGGTGGCGGCCATGCTGTCGATCAACCCGCGCCTGCAACCCGAGCAGTTGCGCGAGCTGTTACGCCGCAGCGCGATGACCATCGGCGCGGACTTCGAGGCCGCCGAAGCGGACGACCTGACCGCACCGATCCTGCCGTCCGAGCGCAACTACCAGCTGGACAACCGCGACGTCGGTCGCTCGGCCCGGCTGGACATGCGCAAGGCACTGGAGCTCGCCGCCGACAGCCTGCGGCACCGCCGCTGAGGCTAGTGGCCGCCGGCGGCCAGACGGTCGAACAGCTCGGGCACCAGCGCACCCTCGCCCTGTTCGCTGAGCCGCTGGCGCAGCGTATCGCTGCCCGGCTCCTGGCCTTCGAGGATTGCCAGCAGGCGCGAGCCGCGTTCGGTCAGCACGAAGTTTTCGCCGTTGCCACCAGCCTCCTCGGGCCGCGAGGCGATGAAGCCGCCCTCGAACAGCAGACGCTCGTAGTCCGCCGCCTCGGCGCGCAGGCTGTCGAGGTTGGGCAGCGGTCGCCCGGCGCTCTCCAGCTCGGCGGCGTAGTCCTCGGCGTAGCGGCGCGGCTTGAAGCTGTCGTTGGCGGACTGCCGGACTTCGTGCAGCAGGCGCAGCAGCAGGTCCCAGTTGTAGCTCATGGCTCGTCTCCCGTGGCTGGTCATCGCCCCGCGGAAAACGAGGCGCCTGCAGTTGGGACTAGTCGGCGCGACGAGGGTTCGCCGCGCGCCAGGCGCTGAACTAAAGCGTGTACGTGGCGATCCACCGTTGCAGAACGCCGAACCGAGGAGAACCGCCATGCGCCATCTGATCGTTCCACTCGCCGTCGCGCTGCTCGCCAGCCCGGGCGCCTACGCCACCTGCACACCGGATGAGGTCACAGCCAAAGCCGAGCAGCTGGCCGAGCGCGTCAACCAGCTGGCGCGCAGCGACCCGCAGCGCGCCAAGGAGATCAACGAGGAAATCCGCGAGATGCAGGCCAAGCGCACCGCCGACCAACTGGGCGACGAATGCCAGGCCTACGACAAGCGCCTGCAGCAGATCGAGCAGGCGGAATCGAAGGTGCAGACCAAGGAGTGAGCGCGATCGCCGGCTGTCACTCCGCAGCCGGCTTCTTGCGCTTGAGCGGCGCCAGCCCGTCCTGGCTGACCACCGGCGACGGCGCCGGACGCGGCGAGTTCTTCGGCCGCTTGGCAGCCGGCTTGGCCTTCTTGTCGGGGCTGCCTTTCTTCTTCTCGAGCTTCTTTTTCTTGCTGCCGGCGGCCTTGCCCGAGGCCTTGAGGTTCTTCGGCCCTTGATAGGTGCCTTTGAGCCCCTTGATCACCCGGCGCTCGAAACGCTGCTTGAGGTAGCGCTCGATGCTGGACATCAGGTTCCAGTCGTTGTGGCAGATCAGCGAGATGGCCAGACCTTCGCCGCCGGCCCGCCCGGTACGGCCGATGCGGTGGACGTACTCGTCGCCGGAGCGCGGCATGTCGAAGTTGATGACCAGGTCCATGCCTTCGATATCCAGCCCGCGCGCCGCCACATCGGTGGCGACCAGCACCTTGACGCCGCCCTGCTTGAGGCGCTCGATGGCGAGCTTGCGCTCCTTCTGGTCCTTCTCTCCGTGCAGTACGAAGACCTTGGTGCCGGCGGCAACCAGGTGCCCGTAGAGGCGGTCGGCCTGGGCGCGGGTGTTGGTGAACACCACGGCCTTCTGGTAGGTCTCGTTGGCCAGTAGCCAATGCACCAGCTTTTCTTTATGCGCAATGTCGTCGGCGGTGATGATCTGCTGACGCGTGCCCTCGTTCAGCTCGCTGACACGGTTGAGCTGCAGGTGCAGCGGCTCGCGCAGTACTTGCGCGGCCATCTCGCGCAGGCTCGCACCGCCGCTGGTGGCGGAGAACAGCAGGGTCTGCTGGCGCTTGGCGCACTCGCCGACCAATCGCTGCACGTCTTCGGCGAAACCCATGTCCAGCATGCGATCGGCTTCGTCGAGGATGAGGATTTCCACGTCCTTGAGGATCAGCGTGCCGGCATTCAGGTGCTCGATCATCCGTCCGGGCGTACCGATCAGCACGTCCGGCACCTTGCGCAGCATGGCGGCCTGCACCTTGAAATCCTCGCCGCCGGTGATCAGCCCGGACTTGATGAAGGTGAACTGCGAGAAGCGCTCGACTTCCTTGAGCGTCTGCTGCGCCAGTTCACGCGTCGGCAGCAGGATCAGCGCCCGCACATCGACGCGCGGCTGTGCATCGCCGATCAGCCGGTTGAGCATCGGCAGCACGAAGGCAGCGGTCTTGCCACTGCCGGTCTGCGCCGTCACGCGCAGGTCCTTGCCCTCCAGCGCCGGGGGGATGGCGGCGACCTGCACGGCGGTCGGCTCGACGAATTTGAGTTCGGCGACTGCCTTGAGCAGGCGTTCGTGCAGGGCGAATTGGTCGAACAAGGGTGCTACCTCGGAAAAGTCGGATAAAAACGGTGGCATAGGTTAACCCGTCTGCCTGGCAAAGGCGCGATTACGTAACGGCGGCATATTCTGCAAGCGCAACTGACGCTAAGCTGAGCACACGGCTTAATTCCATGAGGACCGAACATGCTCAAGCACACGCGTATCGGCGTTGCGGTCGCTCTGACCGCCCTGCTCGGTGCAATCCCTGCGGTCCAGGCTCAGCCGCCGCACGACGGCAAACCAGGCCGGGGCGAAAAGGGCAACAATCATGCGCCGCGTTATGATCAGGACTATCGCCGCCACGGCCCGTCGGTCGATCTCGGCGATGTACGCATCACCCTGCGCAGCCATCGCGATCTGCTGGCGCCGGTTTCCGCTCTGCCGCCGGGCATCTCGAAGAATCTGGCGCGCGGCAAGCCGCTGCCGCCGGGTATTGCGAAGAAGATGGACGGCCGCCTGCTGAGCCACCTGCCTTACTACCCAGGCTACGAGTGGCGTCAGGTCGGCCGCGATGTGGTGCTGATCGCCATCGCCACCGGCATCGTCTACGAGATTCTGGACAACGTACTCGACTGAGCGGCGCCGCTGGCGCTCAGCGCGGCTCGCAGGTGAGCTGGATGCGCAGGCGGAGAATCTCGCGCTTGAACTTGGCGGTCAGGATCTTCTGCTCGCCGGGCTGGATCTCGGTGCGGCGGGTTCGCGGCGCCTCCGGTCCATTGCGGAACACCACGGTGCAACGTGCGACGGTTTGCCCGTGGTTATGCAGCTGCAGGCCGGCCATGTCGCGGTCGATGGTTTCGGCAGAGGCCATGATCTCGGCCCCGTTGAGCTGCTGGTCGAGGTCGACTGGATAGGTCGCCGCCAGCGCGGTGAGCGGCAGCCAGGCCAGCAACAGGTAGCAACGTCGTTTCATTTCGGCTGTCTCCAACAGGGGGCGGCCAGCGTAACAGACCTACGGCACAGGAAGACCAGGGAATGAAAGGGCCTCGCGTGACACTGGAGCAATGGCGCACCCTGCAGGCGGTGATCGACCACGGCGGCTTTGCCCAGGCGGCGGAAGTGCTGCACCGTTCGCAATCGTCCGTCAGCTATACCGTCGCGCGCATGCAGGAACAGCTCGGCGTGCCTCTGCTGCGCATCGAAGGCCGCAAGGCAGCTCTCACCGAAGCCGGCGAAGTGCTGCTGCGTCGCTCGCGACAACTGGTGACCCAGGCCAGTCAGCTGGAAGAACTCGCCCACCACATGGAGCAGGGCTGGGAGGCCGAGGTACGGCTGGTGGTTGACGCCGCCTATCCCAACGCCAAGCTGATCCACACGCTCACCGAATTCATGCCCAAGAGCCGCGGCTGCCGGGTGCGTCTGCGCGAGGAAGTGCTGTCCGGCGTCGAGGACGTGCTCAAGGACGGCTCCGCCGATCTGGCGATCAGCGCGCTCGATATCACCGGCTACCTGGGCGCGGAACTGAGCACCGTCGAGTTCATTGCCGTGGCGCACGCCCAACACCCGCTGCATCAACTGGGCCGCAAACTCAGTGTGCAGGATCTGCAGAGCCAGATGCAGGTGGTGGTGCGCGACACCGGCGCACGCCAGCCGCGCGACAGTGGCTGGCTGGGCGCCGAGCAGCGCTGGACGGTCGGCAGCCTGGCGACCTCCGTGGCGTTCGTCAGCAGCGGCCTGGGCTTCGCCTGGTTGCCGCGGCACATGATCCTGCGCGAGCTGGCCGAGGGTGTGCTGGTGCCGTTGCCGCTGATTCAGGGCGGCATCCGCCGGCCGCTGTTCTATCTCTACACCAACCCCGACAAGCCGCTCGGCCCCGCCACACGGATTCTCATCGAGCTGTTCAGGACGTACGATGGTGAGCAATCTGCCGCCAGCGGCTGATCGTCATTGCCACCATCAGGAAAACCACCATGCTCAAACGCCTCGCCCTCGCCGCTTGTTCCATGCTGCTCGCCGGCCAGCTGCTGGCCGCCGACAATCCGCACGTCCTGCTCACCACGAGCCTGGGTGAAATCGAGCTGGAACTCGACGCCGAGAAAGCGCCGATCAGTGTCGAAAATTTCCTCGGTTACGTGGAAAGCGGTTTCTACGACGACACCGTATTCCACCGTGTGATTCCCGGCTTCATGATCCAGGGCGGCGGCTTCGGCGAAGGGCTGAACCAGAAGCCTACTCGCGAGCCGATCAAGAACGAGGCCGACAACGGCCTGCACAACGTGCGTGGCACCATCGCGATGGCGCGCACGCAGAACGTCAACTCGGCGACCAGCCAGTTCTTCATCAACCACCGCGACAACGACTTCCTCGACAACGGCGCGCGCGATTTCGGCTACGCCGTGTTCGGCAAGGTGGTGCGCGGCATGGACGTGGTCGACCAGATCGCCCAGGTACCGACCGGCAATCGCAGCATGATGCAGAACGTGCCGCTGACGCCGGTGAAGATCGTCAGCGCCAAGAAGCTCTGACCCCCTCCGATGACCGGCCTCGCCGGTCATCTCGCTTGCGGCAACGACGCGGCGGCCGAGCCGCTGCGCCCATCCGCGCACTGCTCTGCTACAGGAGATCGCGTAATGAGTGCCCCACAAAGCCCCCTCAATACCCCCGAAGGCCAGGCCCAGCTGCTACAGGACCTGCTCAGCGCCGAGCGTGCCGGTGCCAAGGTTGCCGGCGAATCGCTGCAGCAGGCCACCGATCCGCAGCAGCGCGAGCTGCTGGAGCAGATTCGCCAGGGCGAGATCGACAGTTGCAAGCTGCTGCTCAATTGCCTCAAGCACCTGGGTCTGGAGCCGAACCGAGACACCGGCGCCTTCTACGGCAAGGCCATGGCCATCGAATCGCTGGACGAGCGCCTGCCTTTCGTCGATCGCGGTCAGCAGTGGGTCATCCGCAAACTGCGTGAGTACCTGCCCGGCTGCGACGACCCGCTGCTGCGCAGCGAGCTGGAGCAGATGCTGCGTATTCACGAAGAGAACAGCGCAGCGTCGCACTGATTTTTTCTCTTCGCGCCTAGTCGGTGCGTGCCTATTGCGCCGTCAGTCAGCCTGCCGATACGGCAACGCCTGGCGTGCCGCCTCGGCATAGGCCTGTACACCCGCGCGTTCCTGAGTGAGGAATTCGGCCACCGCGGCACGCAAGCCGGGATGCGCCAGATAGTGCCAGGAGCGCGTGATCACTGGCTCGAAACCGCGAATCAGCTTGTGCTCGCCCTGGGCGCCGGCATCGAAACGCTGCCAGCCGGCGGCAATCGCCTGTTCGATGCCCTGGTAGAAACAGGTCTCGAAATGCAGCCGATCGAACTCACCCAGGCAGCCCCAGTAGCGGCCGTATAACACCTCGCCATCGGTGAGGCTGAAGGCCATCGCGACCGGCCGCCCATGCTGGCGCGCCAGCACCACGCGAATGGCCTGCGGCATGCGTTCGGCCAGCAGGCTGAAGAATGTCCGCGTCAGGTACGGCGCCTGCCCGCGCACGTGGTAGGTATTGGCATAACAGGCGTAGACGAAATCCCACTGTGCCTCGCTGAGCTGGTCGCCGCCCAGCCAGTCGAATTCGACGCCCTGAAGCGCCACCTGCTCACGCTCCTTGCGCAGCTGCTTGCGCTTGCGCGATGCGAGCGCGTCGAGGAAATCCTGGAAATCGCGATAGCCCCGGTTGTGCCAGTGAAACTGGCAGCCGATCCGCTCCAGCCAGCCGGCACGTCCACTCAGCACCGCGTCGGCCGCCGCATCGGTGAAGTTCAGGTGCAGCCCGGAAACGCCCTGGCTGGGCAGCGTTTCCGTCAGCTCGTCGAGCATCGCGCCGTGCGCCGGCAGATCACCCAGCAGGCGCGCGCCGTGCACCGGGCTGAACGGCACGGCGCAGAGCAGCTTGGGATAGTAGGCGATGCCGGCCCGCTGGCAGGCATCGGCCCAGGCCCAGTCGAACACGTATTCGCCGTAGGAGTGGCTCTTGCGGTACAACGGCAGCGCCGCCAGCAGCTCGCCCCGCGCATCGCGCAGCACCTGATGCGCCGGCTGCCAGCCGGTACCGGCGCCGACACTGCCGCTATCCTCCAGCGTCGAGAGGAAGGCATGGCGTACGAACGGCTGCGCCGAGGGCAGCAAGGCGTCCCAGCTGGCGGGGTCGAGGTCGACGAGTCGGGAAAGGGTCTGGATAGGCATGCCGGGCAGTCTGGCCCGTCGCGCAGACGAAAAAAAGCCCCGCCTGGGGCGGGGCTCAAGGGAGCATCACGGATGAAGTGATGTTTAGAACACGTACTGGCCGCGGATCACGAAGCCGTCGCCGTCGTCGTCGCCTTCGTAGTTGGTGATGCCATCGGTCTTGGCCTTCACGTAGGTGGCGCTCAGCTTCACCGCTTCGTTGACGTACCAGTTGACGCCCAGGTTGTGCGTCTTGCCGTCGACTTCGCCGACATCGCGCAGACCGGTGCCGTAATCGACCACACCGGCCACGGCGCCGACGCCGTTGTCGTCTTCAACGCTGAAATCGTCATAGCGGTAGAACACTTCCCACGCGCCGATCTGCTTGTTCTCCGGCTTGATCGCGTCGAACTTGCCGAGCTTATAGCCGCGGGCCTCGCCGGTCAGGGTGTAGGCAGCCTGTACGTAGAAACCATCGGCTTCGATGTCTTCTGCCGCGTTATCAGCCTCCAGGGTGCGCTTCATGTACTCGCCCTGCAGGGACAGCGGGCCGGTTGCCCAGGCCAGTTCAGCACCCCAGGCGGTGTCCTTGTCCCAATCGCCGGCATCGGAGTTGTTGTAGCCACCGAACGCGCCACGGTTGCCGCTGTTGGCTTCGGTGCCGCCTTCGGTATCCACACCGCGCATGCCCATGCGGCTGCGGAAGCGTGCATCGTAGCCATCGTCGTCGGCGTTGCGCTGAGCGAAGTTCAGACCCAAGTGCAGGACGTTGCCAGCTTCGTGCAGCGGGGCGAAGACACCGCGCAGGTTGAGCTGCTTGGTGCTCTGGCCGTTGTCATCGCCGTTGTCCTTGGCGCTCAGGGTTGCGGCACCGAACAGCGAGTCGCCAGCAGTGGCGGCCACTTCGATACCCATGCCGTTCTGGTGACCGTTGACCCATTCCATCAGGTCATAAACCGAGTTGCGCTCCGGCGCGGTGACCCACTTGGAGCTGGTGGCCTTCTCCAGACCGAAGATGGGGTCGAAGCGGCCGAAGCGGATTTCGACCGGCTTGAAGCCGGTGTAGGTGATCGACGCTTCATCGAAGTAACCGTCGTCGCTGCTGCCGGCGTTGTGCGCCAGGTCATAGCTGAGCAGGTATTTCCAGTCCTTGTAGGCGACGCCCGAAACCTCGATGAACGCACGGCGGAAATAGGAGGCATCCTGACTGCCGCCATCTTCGGTGTAAAAACCGTCGAACTGGCTGTAGTCGGCCTGCAGGCGACCACCGAGCTTGAAGCTGAATTCCTTGTCCGCTGTGGCTACTTCCAGGCCACCCTTGGTCTTGATAACGATATCGGCGCCATCGGTGGTGACGGTACCGGCGAAAGCCTGGGCGGAAACGGCCAGAGCCAGAGCGCTGGCGGCGAAACCGGCGAAGTGCTTACGGATCATCCAAAATTCCCCTTTATGTTTAGCGTCGGAAACACACGAGATGGGCTCTTTGTGTTGGGGGGAATCTTGGCGACGACTTATTGCAGCCAAGTGGCTGTTAGATAAAGGTTTTATGACACCGGAACTTTCCTGCGAGGCGCATTCCAGAGCATCCCGGCAGCGTCGGCAGCCCTCTTGAGGCGCCGCAGCGGCGCCATCAGTCGGCCGACTTTCGCTCGGCCGGCCGCCGTGCGCCGGCCACCAGCTTGTCGATTGCCTTGGCCGCCGCCGCCATACCGAAGCTGGCGGTGACCATCATCACCGCGCCGAAACCACCGGCACAGTCGAGCTTGACGCCTTCGCCAACGAAGCTCTTGCTCTGGCACACGCCGCCATCGGGCTTGGGGTAGCGCAGCTGCTCGGTGGAGAACACGCAGGGCACGCTGTAGCTGCGTCCCGGCGTGCGCGAGAAGTTGTATTCGCGACGCAGCAGGGCGCGCACCTTGGCCGCCAGCGGGTCGTTGAAGGTCTTGTTCAGGTCGGCGACCTGGATCTGCGTCGGGTCCACCTGCCCGCCCGCACCACCGGTGGCGACGATCTGGATCTTGCGCCGCTTGCACCAGGCGATCAGCGCCGCCTTGGCCGGCACGCTGTCGATGCAGTCGATGACGCAATCCAGGTTTTCGGTGATGTACTCGGCCATCGTCTCGCGGGTGACGAAGTCCGCCACCGCATGCACGCGGCAAGACGGATTGATGGCATGAATGCGCGCGGCCATTTCGCCCACCTTGGGCTTGCCCACGGCCCCCTCGACGGCCTGGATCTGCCGGTTGGTGTTAGTGATGCAGACGTCGTCCAGATCGAACAGGCTGATCTCGCCGACACCGCTGCGCGCCAGCGCCTCGGCCACCCAGGAGCCGACTCCACCGATGCCGACCACCGCGACGTGAGCAGCCGCCAGCCGCTCGAGACCGATGCGGCCATACAAGCGGGCGATGCCGCCGAAACGCTGTTCATCGATAGACATGCCGACTCCCCGGAAAAAGACCCGCCGATTATAAGACCTCGCCGCGCCACAACCACCGCAGCCGAGCGTCACCGCCGCCACGGCTTTGCTTTAATATGGCGCCCTTTCCCCGCCGTACCGGAGCCGTGATGACCGCCCCCGCCCTCTCCCCGACGCTCGAACTCGCCTGCGAGCTGATCAATCGTCCGTCCGTCACGCCGTTGGACGAAGGCTGCCAGCAGCTGATGAGTCAGCGTCTGGCGGCCTGCGGCTTCGCCATCGAGCCGATGCACATCGAGGACGTGGAGAATTTCTGGGCGATTCGTGGCAACGAAGGCCCGGTGCTGTGCTTCGCCGGCCACACCGACGTGGTGCCGACCGGCCCGCTGCAGGCCTGGCAGAATCCGCCGTTCAGCGCGCGCATCGACGAATCGGGCATGCTCCACGGGCGCGGCGCCGCGGATATGAAGGGCAGCCTGGCGGCGATGATCGTCGCGGTGGAGCGCTTCACCGCTGACTATCCGCAGCACCAGGGGCAGATCGCCTTTCTCATCACCAGCGACGAGGAAGGCCCGGCGCACCACGGCACCAAGGCGGTGGTCGAACGCCTGCGCGAGCGCGGCCAGCGGCTGGACTGGTGCATCGTCGGCGAGCCGTCGAGCACCGCGCTGGTCGGCGATGTGGTGAAGAACGGCCGCCGCGGCTCGCTCGGCGGCACGCTGACCGTGCGCGGCCAGCAGGGCCATGTCGCCTATCCGCACCTGGCGAAGAACCCGATCCACCTGGCCGCGCCGGCGCTCGCGGAACTCGCCGCCGAGCACTGGGACGATGGCAACGCGTTCTTCCCACCGACCAGCTTCCAGATTTCCAACCTCAACGCCGGCACCGGCGCGACCAATGTCATCCCCGGCACGCTGGAAGCGGTGTTCAACTTCCGTTTCTCCACCGAATCCACCGTCGAGCAGCTGCAGCAGCGCACCGCCGCCATTCTCGACAAGCACGGCCTGGACTGGAGCATCGACTGGGCACTGTCGGGCTTGCCCTTCCTCACCGAGCCGGGTGCGCTGCTCGACGGCGTGGCCAAGGCGATCCGCAGCGTCACCGGTCGCGAGACCACGCCGTCCACCAGCGGCGGCACCTCGGACGGACGCTTCATCGCCACCCTCGGCACCCAGGTGGTCGAGCTTGGACCGGTCAACGCGACGATTCATCAGGTCGACGAGCACATCCTCGCCAGCGACCTCGATCTGCTCACCGAAATCTACTACCAGACCCTGGTGAACCTGCTCGCATGCTGATCTGCCCGATCTGCCAGGCGCCGCTGAGTGCGGTCGACAATGGTGTCATCTGTCCGGCCAATCACCGTTTCGACCGTGCGCGCCAGGGCTATCTCAATCTGCTGCCGGTACAACACAAGAACAGCCGCGATCCGGGCGACAACCAGGCGATGGTCGAGGCGCGCCGACGCTTCCTCGACGGCGGCCACTACGCGCCGCTGGCCCGGCGTCTGGCCGAACTTGCGACCGAACGCGCACCGCGGCGCTGGCTGGACATCGGCTGCGGCGAGGGCTACTACACCGCCCAGCTCGCAGCGGCGCTGCCGCGGGCTGAGGGCTATGCATTGGATATTTCCCGCGAGGCGATCAAGCGTGCCTGCAAGCGGGCGCCGCAACTCGAGTGGCTGGTGGCGAGCATGGCCCGCGTGCCGCTGGCCGACGCCAGCTGCGATCTGGCGGCGAGCGTGTTCAGCCCGCTCGACTGGAACGAAGCCCGCCGCGTGCTGGCATCCGGCGGCGTGTTGTTGCGTATGGGGCCGACGCGCGAGCACCTGTGGGAGCTGCGCGCACGGTTGTATGACGAAGTGCGCGACTACGATGACGAAAAGCACCTGTCGCTGATCCCGGACGGCATGCACCTGGCGCATAGCGAAACGCTCAGCTACGCGCTGCAACTGGACGATGCGCAGGCGCGCGCCGACCTGCTGGCGATGACGCCGCACGGCTGGCGCGCCAGCGCCGAGCGACGCGCCGCGGTGATCGATACAGCGCTGAGCGTGCGGGTTGCGATACGCTACGACCTGATCCAGCGCGACTGACCTCCGACCCATACAAGGCCACCGACATGCGTCAACCGGACATCGAGATCTACCTCAGGGACGCCAGCCAGGAGGCTGTCGGCGCTTGGCTGGAACAGGCCATCGGCGCCTGCACGCCCTGGCAGCAGAAAGGTCAGACCTTCAAGTGCAGCGCCGCCGGCATTCCGGTGATCTGGTTGCCGAAGGCGGTCGGCAAATGGCACTGCCTGTTGCTGGAAAGCGACGCCACACCGTGGGAAGACGACCTCGCCTGCGCGCGTGCCGCACATCAGGCGCTGGGCGTGGAAATCCGTTGTGCGCCAGGCGGCTGGCAGGAAGAAGAATCCGACGACGAAGCCGATCGCTGGATACGCATCAGCACCGATGGCGAGCAGGAAATCGTCTGGCGCACGGGCTGATCCGCGGCTGGCGCCGATGCCCCTGAAAAGCACAAAGCCCGTCATCAAGACGGGCTTTGCGTTTGCGCGAGCGAAGCTCAGACGCCGGCAACGTCCTCGGCCTGCAGGCCCTTCTGGCCCTGGATCACCGAAAATTCCACCTGCTGACCCTCGGTCAACGAGCGGTGGCCCTCGCCACGAATCGCGCGGTAATGCACGAACACGTCGGCACCGTTGCCCCGCTGAATGAATCCATAGCCTTTTGCATCGTTGAACCACTTGACGGTTCCGGTCTCGCGTTCAGCCATTACCCACACTCCAACTCGCTTTTTGTTATTCCTCTGACGAGGGGCTTATCGGTGCTGCGCCATAGAGGCTACTGAGACGGGCAGCCACCGTCGCCGGAGTATAAAACAACGCCCGTGGCTGTCAGCCCCCATTTCTCCCGGTATCGGGCGGTGGCCAGGGCCGCCGGCTCAGGCCGCCCTGCGCCGGCGCCAGATCCACAGGGCCAGCGCCGCCAGCGTCAGCAGCAACGGCACCAGCACGATATTGGCGAACTTGAGCGTCCGCCCCAGCGCCTCGATATCGGCATTGAGCTGGTAGCGCACCTCGCGCAGTTCCTTGCGGATACGCAGCTTTTCCTGCAGGAACTGCTGCAGTGCGCTTTCCTGCTCGGCAGTCAGTTCCAGCGCCTGCTCCGGGTCGCTGCTCTGCAGCTCGGCCAGTTTCTGCTCGGTGGCGGCCAGCCGTTGCTGGAGCACCTCTTCCTGCTCGCGGAAGCGGTTCTCCGCCTGACGCTGCAGCTCCTCGACCACCACGAACGGCCGCGTGAAGCGACCGCGCGAACGCACGCTGATCAGCGCATCGGTGCCCGACAGGTTGTCCAGCGCGTTGATCACGAAGGCACCGTTGTCGGCCCACGGCTGCGGCACGCGCTGGCCGAAGAAGTCCTGCACCTGTACCCACATGCGATCGCTGAGCAGGTCGGTATCGGCGATCACGATCACGTTGATGCGCTCGCTCTCGGCAAGGCCGTCCTTGCGCCCCTCGATGCCGTCGGGGAATGCCGTCTTCGCCGGCCCCTGGATGCGCGCGCCGAGCGTGTAACGCTGGCCGCTCGGGTCCAGGCCGCGCAGCAGGGTTTCCGGGTTGTCCAGCGTGACGAAGCGCTGCGCCTCCACCGGCATGGCGTAGGTCGAGCTGTGCAGCAGCGGCGTGAAGGTCGTTCCGGCGCCCTCCAGCGGTTCGAGGATACCGGCGCTGGCCAGCGTCAGGTTTTCCAGCGAGGCGGTGGTGACGTCCTGCGCGTCGACGGCCGCGTGTGGCAGGCTCAGCCAGCCCGGATGGCGCACCGGTCGGCGTTCGGCGCCCACGCCCACGGACATCGCGTAGGAGGCATCGGCAATCGCCTGCCCCGGCAGCAGCCGCGCGCCCCAGGCCTTGAGCAGCGGCTCCAGATCGGAGGCGCGATCCTCGGCCGCCTCGCCCGGACCGAAGCTCATGCCCGGATCGGCTTCGCTGAACGGATCGACGAATGCCAGCAGCTTGCCGCCGCGCAGCACGAACTGATCGATGGCGTACAGCGTCTGCTCCGGCAGCTGCTTGGGATGGATCAGCAGCAGCACCGAAACATTCGCCGGGATCATGTCGATGTCGCGCTTGAGGCTCTCGATATGGAACAGCTGGCGCACTTCCTCCAGCACCATCCACGGCGGCGTCGCCTGCTGGGTGCGCATGTCGAAGCCACCGTTGATCTGCAGGTCGGAAAGCACGCCAACCACCGGCAGCTCGGCCTTCGCCAGGCTCTGCACCAGACGGCTGATCTCGTATTCGAGAAACTCCTCCTGGTCCAGCGGGAAGAACGGGATGATCTGCGTCATGCCCTCGGCGTTACGCCCGGCCAGGCCGAAGTAAACCTTGTCGCCACCCTGGTTCAGCGGCACCGCCTGCAGGCCGAACTCGGCGGCGCGATCCTCGTCCTCGGAGAACGGCTGCGGATCGATCACCTGCAGCTTCAGCTTGCCGCCCGAGGCGCGCTCGTAGGCGCGCAGCATTTCCTCGACGCGCCGCGCGTAGTTGCGCAGCTGCACCAGCTCCTTGGCGGTTTCATCGGAATAGAAGAAGTGCAGCTCGATCGGCTCCTGCAGGCTGTCGAGAATGCGCTCGGTGCCCTCGGAGATGGTGTAGAGCTTCTGCTCGGTCAGATCCAGCCGTGCATTGGTGAACAGCACGCCGGACAGCCCGTTGAACACCAGGAATGCCAGCGCGATCAGCAGCAGCCCGGCACCGGAATAGATGACTCGTTTCATGGCGGTTCCTCAGGCGGCTTTCTTCAGATCGACGACCACAGCGGTGGCGGCCAGCCAGGCGACGATCAGCGTGACGAAATACAGCAAGTCGCGCAGGTCGATCACGCCCTTGCTGATGGAGTCGAAGCGCACCAGGAAGCTCAGCGAGGCGACTGCGTCGATCAGCCACTGCGGTGCCCAGGCAAAGGCATCGAGCACCATCGGCAGGCCGCTGACGATGAACAGGAAGCACACCGCAACCGCGAGGATGAAGGCGATCACCTGGTTCTTCGCCAGCGCCGACATGCACGAGCCGATCGCCAGGAAGGCGCCGGCCAGCAGCCAGCTGCCGACATAACCGGCGAGGATCGCGCCGTTGTCTGGCTCGCCCAGGTAGTTGACGGTGATGACCATCGGAAAGGTCAGCAGCAACGCGATACCGGCGAACACCCAGGCGGCGAGGAACTTGCCGGTCACCGCCTCGAAACGGGTGATCGGCAGCGTCATCAGCAGCTCGATGGAGCCGGATTTGCGCTCCTCCGCCCACAGGCGCATGGCGACGGCCGGAATCAGGAACAGGTACAGCCAGGTATGGAAGCTGAAGAACGGCGTGAGATCGGCCTGGCCGCGCTCGTAGAAGCCGCCCAGGTAGAAGGTGAACACGCCCGACAGCACCAGAAAGATCAGGATGAACACGTAGGCGAGCGGCGTGGCGAAATAGCTGGCCAACTCGCGCTTGAAGATAATCGGCAACTGGCTCATTGCGCCTCCCCGCGGGTCAGAGTACGGAACACCTCATCCAGCCGGCCGCGCTCGACGTCCAGCTCCTTCACCGCCCAGCCACGCTGGCTGATCAGCGCATTGACCTGCGGGAAGATCACCTGCCCCGGCTGCGCCAGCACGGTCAGGCTGCCGTCGCTGCGGTTGGTCTCCACCCCGGCGACACCCGGCAGCGCCGCCAGCGCATCGGCATCCAGCGCGCCGTCGCCGACCAGCGTTACCGCCTGGTGGTATTTCGAGCGTCCTTCCAGCTCCAGCGGCGTACCGTCAGCCACCAGTCGGCCGCCGGCGATCACCAACGCGCGGGTGCACACGGCACTGACCTCTTCGAGAATGTGCGTGGAGATGATCACGATCTTGTCATGCGCCAGCCCCTGGATCAGCTCGCGCACCTGATGCTTCTGGTTCGGGTCGAGGCCATCGGTGGGCTCGTCGAGGATCAGCACGCGCGGATCGTGGAGGATCGCCTGTGCCAGTCCGACCCGGCGCTTGAAGCCCTTGGAAAGCGTCTCGATGGACTGGCCGAGCACCTTTTCCAGCTCCACCTGCGCGACCGCCGCCTCGACCCGCTGGCGCTTGGCTGCGCCGCGGAAGCCGCGCACCTCGGCGATGAACTCGAGGAAGCCGCGCACGCTCATGTCGCCGTAACAGGGCGCGCCTTCGGGCAGATAGCCGATCTGGCGCTGGGCCTGCAGCGTCTGCGTCTGGATATCGTGGCCGAAGATGCTGGCGCTGCCGGAGGTCGGCGCGAGAAAACCGGTCAGCATCTTCATGGTGGTGGACTTGCCGGCGCCGTTCGGGCCGAGAAAGCCCAGCACCTCGCCCGGCTGGACGCTGAACGACAAGGCATCCACCGCCGTGTGCTGGGCGAATCGTTTCGTCAGACTTCTTAATTCGATCATGAGGGTCTGTTCCTGGCTCTCACCCTGCTGGAAGGTCCGCCCCGTTCGTCGAGACGACCCGATGCGGGCAGGACTATAAGGAGAGGCCGGACAGCATTGCAACGGCCGCGCGTGCGCGGACCGTCAGCCGCCCGCATTGAGCGTTTCGCCTTGCGCGGTAAGCGGTTACGGCGCGGATTCGTCGTCCGCGTCGGGGACTGCAGGTTCCAGCAGATCGTCGAAATCGGTCTTGAGTCCCTGCTCCATGCCGTCCAGCTCGGCGAGCAGGCTGCGAAAGCTGGTCTGCTCGCGCGGCTCGTCCTGTGGTTCCTCGGCAGCCAGATCGGCCCGTGCCTGCAGATCGGCCGGCACGGCCGCGTCTTCCTCATCCACCACCGGCCGCAGCTCCGGCTCCATTTCGCGCAGCACCGCCAGCGGCGGTAGTTCGTCGAGATTCTTCAGGTTGAAGTGGTCGAGGAACTGGCGCGTGGTGGCGAACATCGCCGGCCGCCCCGGGACGTCGCGATGACCGACCACGCGGATCCACTCGCGCTCCAGCAGCGTCTTGACGATCTGGCTGTTGACCGCCACGCCGCGGATGTCCTCGATCTCGCCACGGGTGATCGGCTGGCGATAGGCGATCAGCGCAAGGGTTTCCAGCAGCGCGCGCGAGTAACGCTGCGGGCGCTCCTCCCACAAGCGGCCGACCCACGGTGCGAAACGCTCACGCACCTGCAGGCGGTAGCCACTGGCAACCTCCTTCAGCTCGAAGGCGCGGCCCTTGCAGGACTTTTCCAGCACGTCCAGCGCTTTCTTCAGCTGCGCCGAAGATGGCCGCTCGGCCTCCTCGAACAGCTCGGCGAGGCGTTCCAGCGACTGCGGCTTGCCCGAGGCGAGCAGAAAGGCTTCGAGCAGCGAAGCGAGGTCCTTGGGATCGGACAGGTCCACGGATGACTCCTGACTTGAGCTATTCGGTACGGCTGCGCACGTGGATCGGCGCGAAGGGCTCATTCTGCACCAGCTCGACCAGCGATTCCTTGATGAGTTCGAGCACCGCCATGAAGGTCACGACGACGCCGAGGCGCCCTTCCTCGACACGAAACAGCGCGACGAACGGCACGAAAGCGCCACCCTTGAGCCGTTCCAGCACTTCGCTCATGCGTTCGCGGGTCGAGAGCGCCTCGCGCGTCACCTGATGGCTCTCGAACATGTCGGCGCGACGCAGCACCTCGGCCATCGACACCAGCAATTCTTCCAGGCTGACATCCGGCAACAGCTTGCGCGCACGCGCCTCGGGGGCATCCAAGCGCGGCACGTGCAGTTCGCGACCGACGCGCGGCAGCTCATCCAGATCTTCGGCGGCTGCCTTGAAGCGTTCGTATTCCTGCAGACGGCGGATCAGCTCGGCGCGAGGATCGTCTTCCTCCTCGGCGGCTTCGGCCGAGCGCGGCAGCAACATACGCGACTTGATCTCGGCGAGCATGGCGGCCATCACCAGGTACTCGGCGGCCAGCTCCAGGCGCACGCTCTTCATCAGCTCGACGTAGCCCATGTACTGGCGGGTGATTTCCGCCACCGGAATATCGAGGATGTCGATGTTCTGCTTGCGGATCAGGTACAGCAGCAGGTCGAGCGGCCCCTCGAAGGCTTCGAGGAACACCTCCAGCGCATCCGGCGGAATGTACAGGTCCAGCGGCAGCTCGGTGACGGCCTCGCCGTACACCAGCGCCAGGCGCAGCTGCTCGCCAGGCTGGTTCGATTGGGCGTCCGGCGTCTCGGTTTTTTGCATGGAAGTCTCCGCGCGCGGCTCAGCGATAGCCGAGGCCCATTGCCTGGCGGACCTCGACCAGCGTCTCGCGCGCCTCGTCGCGGGCACGCTCGGCACCGTCGGCAAGGATACTGCGCACCAGATCGGTGTTCTGCTCGTAGTCCAGCGCGCGCTCCTGCAGCGGCGCCAGCTCGGCGCGAATGGCGTCGATCAGCGGCGCCTTGCATTCCAGGCAGCCGATACCGGCACTGCGGCAACCCTGCTCGGCCCACTGGCGCACCGCCTCGTCCGAATGCGTGACATGCATCTGCCACACCGGGCAGCGCGTCGGTTCGCCCGGGTCCTGGCGATGTCCGCGTGCCGGATCGGTGGGCATGCGGCGGATTTTCTCGGCGACCTCCTCGGACGTGTCGCGCAGGAAGATCGCGTTGCTGTTGGACTTGGCCATCTTGCCGCCGTCGAGGCCGGATATCTTCGGCGCATCGCTCAGCAGAGCCTGCGGCTCGGGCAACAGCAGCTTGCCACAGCCTTCGAGGTAACCGTACAAGCGCTCCTGATCACTGAGGGTAATGGTTTGCTGCTCCTTGATGATGGCGCGCGCGGTGCCCAGCGCCTCCACGTCGCCCTGCTCCTGATAGCTCTTGCGCAGGCTGGTATAGAGCTTGGCGGTCTTCTTGCCGAGCCTGCGGATGGCCGCCTCGGCCTTGTCCTCGAAATCTGCCTCGCGCCCGTACAGGTGATTGAAGCGTCGGGCCACGTCACGGGCGAACTCGATATGCGGCAGCTGGTCGGCGCCCACCGGCACCAGCCCAGCTCTGTACAGCAGGATGTCCGCGGCCTGCAGCAGCGGATAGCCGAGGAAACCGTAGGTATCGAGCTCCTTGTGCTGCAGATGCTGTTGCAGCTCCTTGTAGGACGGCACCCGCTCCAGCCAGCCCAGCGGGCAGATCATCGACAACAGCAGGTGCAGCTCGGCGTGCTCGGGCACATGAGACTGGATGAACAGGGTCGCCGAACTCGGGCTGACGCCGGCAGCCAGCCAGTCCACCGCCATGTCCATCACGTGCTGGGCAATCGCGCCGCTGGCTTCGTAGTCGGTGGTCAGCGCGTGCCAGTCGACGATGCAGAAGTAGCATTCGTATTCGTGCTGCAGACGGGTCCAGTTCTTCAGCACACCGTGGTAGTGGCCCAGGTGCAGACGGCCGCTGGGGCGCATGCCGGATACCACGCGCCGCTGCGAATCGATGGAGCTCAAAAGGCTGTCCTTGTCGGATGGAGAGAACGCAACGGGCTCAGGCCATGAACGGCGCGGGATCGCCGCAGCCGACCCGCAGCACCTGCGGCTGGTCATCCACCAGACTGACCACGGTGGAGGCTTCGACGCCACCGTAACCGCCGTCGATGATCAGGTCCACCTGATGCTCGAGGGCGTCGCGCATCTCGTACGGATCACTCATTGGCAGCTCGTCGCCCGGCAGGATCAGGCTGACGCTCATCAGCGGTTCGCCCAGCTCCGCCAGCAGCGCCTGGGCGATCGGCTGCGCCGGCACGCGCAGGCCGATGGTGCGACGCTTGGGGTGCAGGAGCATACGCGGCACCTCGCGGGTGGCCGAAAGAATGATGGTGTACGGCCCCGGGAGGTGAGTCTTGAGCAAGCGGAAGGCTGCGGTATCGACCTTGGCAAACATGCCGAGCTGCGACAGGTCGCGGCAGGCCAGGGTGAAGTTGTGCTTGTCGTCCAGCTGGCGCAGCCGGCGGATGCGCTCGATACCGGATTTATTGCCTATCGAGCAGCCCACGGCATAACTCGAATCGGTCGGATAGACCACCACGCCGCCCTGGCGGATGATCTCCACGGCCTGCTTGATTAGCCGCGGTTGCGGATTATCTGGATGAATCTGGAAAAACTGACTCATGGCGACTCCCTGTTCAGCTGGCAGCAGATCTGCGGCACTCATGATCGAAACATCTCCATAACGGCGACAAATCCTCCGGCAGGGGGCGGTACAACCCCAGCTCGGACCAATCGCCCGGCGCGTGAAAGTCGCTGCCGGCACTGGCCTTCAGGCCAAACTCGCGCGCCAGGATCGTCAGCCCGCCCACCTGTTCGAGCGGTTGCATGCCGTTGACCACTTCCAGCGCATGGCCGCCCGCCTGGACGAAATCGGCCACCAGTCGGCGCCGTTTGCTGCGCGTAAAGGCGTACTGCCAGGGATGCGCCAGGCTGATCCAGGCATCGGCTTCACGCAGCGTGCTCACGGTCTGTTCGAGGCTCGGCCAATGCTGCTTCACATCGCCCAGTTTGCCGGCTCCCAGCCACTTGCGGAACGCCTCGGCGCGGTCGCGCACATGCCCAGCGCGCACCAGGAACTCGGCAAAATGCGGTCGGGCTGGCGCATTGCCGCTGTCGCCCAGCTCCTGCTGCACCGCCCGCGCGCCGTCCAGCGCAGCGGGCATGCCCTTGGCCGCCAGGCGCTCGGCAATCAGTTCGGCGCGCCGCCAGCGGCCATCGTGCAGCGCGGCAATGGCGCTCAGCAGCGCTGGCGCCGTGCGGGAAAAACCGTACCCCAGCACATGAATGGTAGCCCCGTTCCACTGGCAGGAAAGCTCGATGCCATTGATCAGCCGTATCCCCAGCGCGCTGGCGGCGGCATGCGCCTCGTCGAGCCCTTCGAGCGTGTCGTGGTCGGTCAGCGCCAGCAGCTCGATGCCGCGCCCATGCGCGCGCTCCACTACCAGCGACGGCGCAAGAACGCCATCGGAAGCGGTGCTGTGGCAATGCAGGTCGACAATCATCAGTGGGGCTCGTTACTCAAGAGGCGGATCGGAAATGCAGGTTGCCGCGCGCTGGCGCAACGGCGGAAAGAACAGCGCGTCAGTGTACGCTGCATGAAGGGCGTCTGGCGCGCCCGCCGGCCAGCCGTTGTCGTTGAGACCGCCCGGCAAACGCTTGGTGCTGCGCATTCGGCACATGCGTTCCGCCGACAATCCGGTTTGCTATTATGCCGCCCACTCAAGGTTGCCGGCCCGCATCGTGAAACAATTCATCGATTTCATCCCGTTGCTGCTGTTCTTCGCGGTCTACAAGCTCGAGCCACGGATCGTCGAAATCGCCGGGCACAAGTTCGCCCTCGGCGGCATTTTCAGCGCAACGGCAGTGCTGATCCTCAGCTCGTTGCTCGTCTACGGCGCGCTCCTGGTCAAGCAACGGCGCCTGGACAAGAGCCAGTTGATCACCCTCGCCGCCTGCCTGGTGTTCGGCGGATTGACCCTGGCGTTTCACAGCGAAACCGTGCTCAAGTGGAAGGCGCCGGTGGTCAACGCGCTGTTCGCGCTGGCTTTCGCCGGCAGTCAGCTGTTCGGCGACAAGCCGTTGGTTCAGCGCCTGATGGGCCATGTGGTCGAGCTACCCGCCGCGCAATGGGCCCGGCTGAACGCCGCCTGGGTCGCCTTCTTTCTCGTCTGCGGCGGCGCCAACCTCTTCGTCGCGTTCACCTTCCCGGCCATCTGGGTCGATTTCAAGGTCTTCGGCAGCCTGGGCCTGACCCTGCTGTTCATGATCGGCCAGAGTTTCTACCTCGTCCGCCACATGCAGACGACTCCCGCACCGTCCAAGGAGTAACCATGCTGTACGCCATCATCGCCACCGACGCCCCGAACTCCCTGCAGGAACGCCTTGCCACCCGCCCGGCCCATCTCGCCCGCCTGGAAGCGCTCAAGGAAGCAGGCCGACTGGTACTCGCCGGACCGCATCCGGCAATCGACAGCAACGATCCGGGCGCGGCCGGCTTCACCGGCAGCCTGGTGGTGGCCGAGTTCGACTCGCTGCAAGCCGCGCAGGAATGGGCCGAAGCCGATCCCTACAAGGCCGCCGGCGTCTACAGCGATGTGCTGGTCAAGCCGTTCAAGAAAGTGCTGCCCTGACCGAAACACAAGGATCAGCCTGGCTGCGGATTCACCGTGGCCAGCACCAAGGAGAAGGTAGTCAGATGCATCGTGCCCTGTTTCCCCTGCTGCTGGCCGTGAGCCTGCTCGCACCGACCGTTCACGCCCAGGAAGCCCCCGCAGCGGATGTGGAGGAGCAGACGAGCGAAGACGCCGCCCCGGCAGCGACCGATAATGCGCCGGCAATCGACACTTTGGCCCTGCAGCGCCTGCGGCAGGAGAACCAGCGCCTACGCCTGCAGCTGCAGGAAGCGCAGAGCCAGGCCCCGCTGCCCTTGCTCAGCGAGGAACAGAAATGGTTCGCCGTCGGCGGCAGCGTCGGCGTCGCGAGCTTCCTGCTCGGCCTGCTGGTGACCCGCGGGCGCCGGCGTCGCCAATGGCTGAACTGAATCATTCATGAACGAACTGCTGCTGATCGATGACGACCACGAACTGTGCGAGCTGCTGATCAGCTGGCTAGCGCAGGAAGGCTTCGTCGCCCACGCCTGTCACGACGGTCAGAGCGCCCGCGCCGCGCTGGCCGAGTTCCAGCCGGCCGCCGTGGTACTCGACGTGATGCTGCCCGACGGCAGCGGCCTGGAGCTGCTCAAGCAGCTGCGCAGCGAACATCCCGGTCTGCCGGTACTGATGCTCTCCGGGCGCGGCGAACCGCTGGACCGCATCCTCGGCCTGGAGCTTGGTGCCGACGACTACCTGGCCAAGCCCTGCGACCCACGCGAACTCACGGCGCGCCTGCGTGCCGTGCTGCGCCGCAGCCTGCCGCCGGCCACGCCCAGCCAGCTGGAACGTGGCGACCTGTGCTACAGCCCGGCGCGCGGCGTCGCCAGTATCGGCGGACACGATGTCAGCTTGACGCTATCCGAGGGCCGCATCCTCGAAGCGCTGCTCGCCCAGCCCGGCGAACCGCTGGACAAGCAGGCCCTCGCCCAGCATGCCCTGGGACGCAAACTGACCCTCTACGACCGCAGCCTCGACATGCATGTCAGCAACCTGCGGCGCAAGCTCGGTCCGCATGCCGACGGCAGCCCGCGCATCGTCGCGCTGCGCGGACGCGGCTACCTGTACGCCGGCTGAGCGTCTTTACCGAGCCTTTACCCGACGCTGACCGCGCTTGACCTTGCCCTCCCTAGACTGAACTCATCCGGTCACAGACCAGCCGCCGCCCGAAAAACCCGGCGCAGAGTCCGCGAACCGGCTTTCATCACAGGAGTAACCAAGATGCGCAAATCCCTCATCGCCCTGCTGTTCGTCACCGCTATTCCCACTGCCGTCATGGCCATGCCCGGCGCCATGCGGGACGGCGGCCAGTGCCCAATGGGCGGCAAACAGGGCCCGCGGATGTTTCAGGAACTGGACCTGACCCGCGAACAGCAACGCGAAATGCACAAGCTGATGGGCGAGCAGATGCAACAGCGTCGAGCCGTCACCCAGCGCTACCTGGACAAGCTGCCGGAAGCCGAACGCAAGGCCATGCAGGACGAGATCCAAAAGAGCCGCGATGACATTCACAAGCAGATGCGCGCGCTGCTCAAGCCCGAGCAGCAGAAGGCCTTCGACGAAAGCCTGAAGAAGATGGCAGAGAGGCGCGCCGAACGCGCCGAGTTCCTCAAGTGGAAAGCCGAGCGCGATCAGCAGAACTGATCGTCGCACTTACCAACCGCCCGGCCGGTGCGCACGCTCCGGCCGGGCTTCGCCGTGGAGACAGCCGTGCGATCACTGTTCTGGCGCATTCTCGCAACCTTCTGGCTCGCCATTGCACTGGTCGCCGGCCTGGCACTGCTGCTCGGGCATGCGCTGAACCAGGATGCCTGGATTCTCAGCCGCCACCCCGCTGTCAGCGGCCTCGCGGAGACCTGGACCCGGGTCTACGAGCAACAGGGTGCAGTTGCGGCCCAGCGCCTGCTGGAGCAGCACCGGCATCGCGCGCACATCGACGTGCAAGTGCTGGGCGAGAACGGCCAGCCGGTCATTCGCGGCACCTTCCCGCCACGCGCCGCAGCGTTCGAGGCACGTCAACGCGACCGCGATCACTCGCTGCCCTGGCGCCGGCTGACCGAGGACTACACCAGCCCAGCCAGCGGCGATACCTACCTGTTCATCTACCGTATTCCGCATCCCGAGCTACGGGCCTGGCACCGCGGCAGTCTGTTCTGGCCGCTCAGCGCGCTAGCGATCGCGCTAGTGGTGCTGAGCGGCTTCAGCCTGCTGCTGACGCTGTCCATCACGCGGCCGCTCGATCGCCTGCGCAGCGCCGTCCACGATCTTGGCCAGACCACCTATCAGCAGAACTCGCTGGCGCGCCTGGCCAGGCGACGCGATGAACTGGGCGTGCTGGCCGGCGACTTCAACCGCATGGGCGCCCGCCTGCAGACGCTGATCGGCAGCCAGCGCCAACTGCTGCGCGACGTGTCCCATGAACTGCGCTCGCCGCTGGCGCGCCTGCGCATCGCCCTGGCGCTGGCCGAGCGCGCCACGCCGGCCGAACGCGAGGCGCTCTGGCCGCGCCTGACCAAGGAGTGCGATCGCCTGGAAGCGCTGATCGGCGAGGTGCTGGAACTGGCCCGGATGGATGCCGAGCCCGGCGCGGCGCAGAGCATCGACCTGCCGATGCTCTTCGAGCAACTGCAGGACAACGCGCGCATCGTCGCGCCGGATCAGCGCATCGACAGCCACATCGACCCCGGCAGCACGCTGCGCGGTTGGCCGGACATGCTCGAACGCGCCCTCGACAACCTGCTGCGTAACGCCTTGCGGTTCAACCCGGCCGACCAGCCCATCGAACTGCAGGCGCACCTGGATGGCGATTGGCTGACGCTCAGCGTGCGCGACCACGGTCCGGGCGTGGATGCCGCGCATCTGTCGCAGCTGAGCGAGCCGTTCTTCCGCGCGCCGGGGCAGACTGCCGCCGGGCATGGCCTGGGCCTGGCCATCGCCCGTCGCGCGGCGGAGCGCCACGGCGGTCAGCTGCAACTGAGCAACCACCCGGCCGGCGGGTTCATCGCCAGCCTGCGTCTGCCGCTCGCTTAATCAGCGCGACGGCCAGGCGCTGACGAAATCGGCCGGATCGAGCACCGGCGCCGCACGTACCCGCCCTTCCGGCGCGCCCAGATAGAGGAAACCCAGCACGCGTTCGTTCGCCGCCAGACCGAGGCCGGCGGCGACCTGCGCGTCATAGGCGAAATCACCGGTACGCCACACCGCACCAATGCCCTGAGCGTGAGCGGCGAGCAGCAATCCGTGCGCCGCGCAGCCGGCGGCGAGCAGCTGCTCGCCTTCGGGCACCTTCGGATGGGCCTGCAGATGCGCAATCACCACCACCAGCAACGGCGCGCGCAACGGCATGCTGCGCGCCTTGTGCAGGGCCTCTTGCGCGCAGTGCGGGTCGCGCGCCTGCAGTGCCGTGGCGAACAACTCGCCCAGCTGGTCACGGGCCGGCCCCGCGATGGTCAGGAAACGCCAGGGTCGCAGCTGGGCATGATCCGGCGCGCGCAGCGCGGCGCGAAACAGCAGGTCGAGCTGCGCGGCATCGGGAGCCGGATCGCACAGCCGGGTAACCGAAACACGGTTGAGCAACAGGTCGAGAGCGTCCATCCATTACCTCCAGAACGAAGCGGACATTCTAGAGGCCGATGGCGCCGCCAGGGCAACTCTCGTGCAGGCGTGCGCCTCAGGCGACGCGATCGGGTGACAGGTGCGGCTGCAGCGGCGGCACCAGCGGCGGCAGGCCATGCGCCGCGCGCGCCGCGTCGCAATGCGGGTTGGGCTCGCCATTGCTCCAGGCGGCTTCGAACTCACGACAGGTGCTCGAGCGCTGCTCGTACAGCGTGCAGCGCACGCCACAACCGACTTCACCCAGCAGGCCGACGCAGCGGGCTGGCTTGGCCTCGGTGCCCTGCATCGCCACGTGGTAGGGGCTGACCTGCACCACCAGTTGCTCGGGCACAGTGCCGCCGGACGACGTGCATTCGCCCCAGAAGAAGGACACACGAAAATAGGCGCAGCAGGCGCCACAGGTGAGACAGGGATTGTCGACGGACATGGAGGCAACACGCGCAGATGCCGGAACCGGCCGGCGCCGGGCCGCTATTCTATGCATCGCCATGCGCTTGTGAAGAG
The DNA here is from genome assembly GCF_036701605.1 of Pseudomonas sp. FIP_A4. Classification (NCBI taxonomy): domain Bacteria; kingdom Pseudomonadati; phylum Pseudomonadota; class Gammaproteobacteria; order Pseudomonadales; family Pseudomonadaceae; genus Pseudomonas; species Pseudomonas sp. FIP_A4. The sequence continues at coordinate 92,573 of NZ_JAYDXP010000107.1, forward strand.
GCCCCAGACATACGCCTGTCGGCAAGCTGCAGGCGGTTTACTGGCGGGCCGACACAGGTAGAATGGCGGCCCTCATTTTCTGGCGCCGAGTTGCACCCAATGGCCTTACCGACGCTGCGCATCATCGGTTTTCTCCTCGGCATTTTCCTCATCACCCTGGCGATCGGCATGGTCGTGCCGATGCTCACGCTGCTGGCGTTCGAGCGTACCGACGACCTGCAGGCATTCATCTGGGCCAGCGCAATCACCGGCGGCTGCGGCGTCGCCCTGGTCGCGCCGGGGCGTCCGGCCAACGCCAAGCTGCGGCCGCGCGACATGTACTTCCTGACGACCGCCAGCTGGCTGGTGGTCTGCTGCTTCGCCGCACTGCCGATGATGCTGAGCCGGCACATCAGCTACACCGACGCATTCTTCGAAACCATGTCGGGCATCACCACCACCGGTTCCACCATCCTCACCGGCCTCGACGACGCCTCGCCCGGCCTGCTGATGTGGCGCTCGATGCTGCACTGGCTGGGCGGCATCGGTTTCATCGGTATGGCCGTAGCGATCCTGCCGCTGTTGCGAATCGGTGGTATGCGCCTGTTCCAGACGGAATCGTCGGACTGGTCGGAAAAGGTCGTGCCGCGCTCACACATCGCCGGGCAGTACCTGATCGCCATCTACGTGGGAATGACGCTGGCGGCCGTGGCGGCCTTCTGGCTGGCGGACATGAGCCTGTTCGATGCGATCAACCATGCGATGTCCACGGTATCCACCGGCGGCTTTTCCACCTCCGATGCCTCGATGGGTAAATTCAGCCCGTCGGCGCACTGGGTGGCGGTGTTCTTCATGGTTCTCGGCAGCCTGCCTTTCACCCTGTACGTCGCCACGCTGCGCGGCCACCGCAAGGCGCTGATCCGCGATCAACAGGTACGCGGCTTCCTGGTCCTGGTGGTGGTCAGCAGCGTGCTGTTCAGCGGCTGGTACTGGCTCACCCACGATGCCGATTGGCTGTACGCGCTGCGCATCGTGACCTTCAACGTGGTTTCGGTGGTCACCACCACCGGCTACGCCTCGGGCGACTACACCCAGTGGGGCGGTTTCGCGATGATGGTGTTCTTCTACCTGACCTTCATCGGCGGCTGCTCCGGCTCCACGACCGGCGGTTTGAAGATCTTCCGTTTCCAAGTCGCCTACGCGCTGCTGCGGGCCAACCTCAAGCAGCTGATCCATCCGCGCGCAGTCATTCGCCAGCAGTACAACGGCCACACGCTGGATGAGGATATCGTCCGGTCTATCCTGACCTTTTCCTTCTTCATCACCATCACCATCGGCGCGCTCGCGCTATGCCTGGCGCTGCTCGGACTGGATCTGATCACCGCACTGACCGGCGCGGCATCGGCGGTGTGCAACGTCGGTCCGGGGTTGGGGCCGATCATCGGCCCGGCCGGCAATTTCAGCCCGCTGCCGGATGCGGCCAAGTGGCTGCTGTCGCTCGGGATGCTACTGGGTCGCTTGGAGATCATCACCGTGCTGGTGGTGCTGACCCCCGCGTTCTGGCGCCACTGATCAAGACGCCGAGCCGCGCTTGCCGAACAGGCGGCCGCCCAGCGTCAGAACCGCCAGAATCACGCCACCGGCGACGATGCCGAATACCGCGTCGAGCAGCGTCGGCAGCAGCCCACCGAGCACCGCACCGATGTACGGCAAATGCTGCGTCTGCTCGGCGCTGTTGGCGATCCAGTGATGCACCACGCCAATGCCGTGGGTGAGAATGCCGCCACCGACCATGAACATCGCCGCGGTGCCGACGACCGACAGCGTTTTCATCAGCCACGGCGCCAGCCACAGGATGCCACGACCGACGGCTTGTACCGCTCCGCTCGCCGCCTTGCTCAAGGCCAGCCCCAGGTCATCGAGTTTGACGATACCGGCAACCAGCCCATAGACGCCGATGGTCATCACCACCGCGATGCCGGCCAGCACCATGACCTGCTGGGTGAAACTGGCATTGGCCACGGTGCCCAGGGTGATCGCGATGATCTCGGCGGACAGGATGAAGTCGGTACGGATCGCGCCGCGAATCTTGTCCTTCTCGAAAGCCACCATGTCCACCGCCGGATCGGCCAGCGCCTTGGCGGTTTCGGCGTGCGCGGCGGCATCGTCATGCAGGAAGCGATGCGCCAGCTTCTCGAAACCCTCGTAGCAAAGAAACGCGCCGCCGAGCATCAGCAACGGCGTGATCGCCCAGGGCGCGAATGCGCTGATCAGCAGCGCCGCCGGCACCAGGATCAGCTTGTTCTTCAACGAACCCCGGCAGACCGCCCAGACCACCGGCAATTCACGGTCGGCCTTGACGCCACTGACCTGCTGGGCGTTGAGCGCCAGGTCGTCACCCAGTACGCCGGCGGTTTTCTTAGCGGCGACCTTGGTCATCACGGATACGTCATCCAGAACCGTCGCGATATCGTCGATCAAGGCAAGCAAGCTGGTAGCCAAAGGGAAATCCTGTTCGTGGAAAGAAGAAAGAGGCGCGCGGCGCCGCTGTAGTTTAGGGCGCTTTCGCCTCGGCGGGTTCCGCTGGGGGCGCCTCTGCCAGTCACCACGCCCCATCGCCACACGGCTTTTGTCGCCTGCGGTTTGGCTGCGCGACGCGGCTTGGTTATGATCCACCGGCTCGGCGTGCGCCACGGCAGAACAGCGCAATGCACCGCCACCGGCAAGGCCCCTTCCAAGCGTTCGGCGCGTGGGCGCTTCAGTCAGCAAGGCGCTTAGAAAAAGGCGTCGATTTTACAAGGGAACGTAAGCACATGACTTCCGCCACGGCAGAGCGCCGCAACGGTCTCGCCAATCGCACGCTGCGCGAGTACTACTCCCGTGTGTTCGCCTACCTGGCCGGCGCCGCCACTCTCGCGGCCGGAACCTATACGCAGTTTTTTCCCCTCGACCTGCTGTGGATGGTGCCTTATGCGCTGCTCTATCCGCATCTGGCCTACCACCTCGGTTACCGCTTCAAGCGCGATCATCCGCAGCGTACCTCGCAAGTGCTGCTGTGCCTGGATGCGCTCAACACCGGCGTCGCCATCATCCTGCTCGGCGCGCCCATCGTGCCCAGCCTGATGTTCCTGCTGACGCTGTTTTTCAGCGCACTGGTTACCGGCAGCCTGCAGCACCTGCTGCTGGCGGTGCTCGGTGTGGCCGGTGGTATCGGTCTGGGCAGCGCGCTGGTACCGCTCGAGCTTCGCGGCGCCACGCCGCAGCTGGTCTCGCTGGTGAGCATCCTGTTCGCTTCGCTGTACATCTGTGCCACGGCCTACTTCGTACACCAGCAGGGCCTGCGCCTGGCCCAGGCGCGGCGCGACATCGAGGCTGAGCAGACCAAGGCCGCGCGGCTGGCGCGCAGTCTGGCCAAGTACCTGTCGCCACAGGTGTGGGAATCGATCTTCTCCGGCAAGCGCAGCGTGCGCCTGGAGACCCAGCGCAAGAAGCTCTCGGTGTTCTTCTCCGACATCAAGGGGTTCACCGAACTGTCCGAGGAGCTGGAAGCCGAGGCGCTGACCGACCTGCTCAACAACTACCTGAACGAAATGTCGAAGATCGCGCTGAAGTACGGCGGCACCATCGACAAATTCGTCGGCGACTGCGTGATGGTGTTCTTCGGCGACCCGACCAGCCAGGGCGCGAAGAAGGACGCCGTGGCCGCCGTGTCGATGGCCATCGCCATGCGCAAGCACATGAAGGTGCTGCGCCAGCAATGGCGCGCACAGGGCATCACCCGGCCGATGGAGATCCGCATGGGGATCAACACCGGCTATTGCACGGTGGGCAACTTCGGCGCCGACACCCGGATGGACTACACCATCATCGGGCGCGAGGTGAACCTCGCCAGCCGCCTGGAAAGCGCCGCGGAAACCAGCGAGATCCTCATCTCCCACGAAACCTATTCACTGGTGAAGGACGTGATCATGTGCCGCGACAAGGGCCAGATCGGCGTCAAGGGATTCACCCGGCCAGTGCAGATCTATCAGGTCGTCGATTTCCGCCGCGACCTCGGCGCCACCTGCAGTTTCGTCGAGACCGAGCTGCCGGGCTTCTCCATGTACCTGGACACCAACGGCGTGCAGAACTTCGACAAGGAACGCGTGATCCAGGCCCTGCAGGAGGCCGCGGAGAAACTGCGCGACAAGGTCATCCTCTGAGCGGATACCGCAGCGAGGCCGCGATGCAGATGCTGTCCCTTCGGCATTACAACCAGGACCAGATCGCTCACAGCCACGATCACGTGCAACTGGTCTTCGGCCTGCGCGGCCAACTGGAATTCGAGATCGCCGGACGCGGCAGCCGCATCGGCCAGCAATGCCTGGCAGTCGTTCCTCCATTCACCCATCATGCCTGTGGCAGCGCGCGCGGCAGCCACTGTCTGGTGCTCGACATTGCGCATCCGGCCTGGATCAGCGAGCGTCTCGGCCCGCACGGGGCCGCCAGCCTGCGGCTGCTCGAACGCCCCGACTCACTGCGCCTGACCGCCACGCAGCAGCGCCTGGTGGAGTGGCTGGCCGCCAGCCCGCTGAACGATCCGCTGATCGCCGAACAAGGCACGGTATTGCTGCTGGCAACGCTGGGGAGCGGTTGCGCGCCGCTCGGCAACAGGCCGCCGCTGACGCTTGCGGCGCTCGACGCCTACATCGACCGGCACCTCGCCCATCCGTTGCAGGTCGCGGATCTGGCGCGAGTCGCCGGGCTGTCCGTGGCGCGCCTGCATGCGCGCTTTCTCGATGAGACCGGACAGACGCCCATGAACTACGTGCGCCAGCGGCGTCTGCAGCGAGGCGAAGCGTTGCTGCGCGGCACCCGGCTGTCGGTCGGCGAGATTGCCGCACAGGTCGGCTACGCCTCGCAGAGCGCCTTCACCGCGGCGCTGGTTCGAGTACACGGCTGCACGCCGCGAGAGTTGCGCGACAAAACCGCCGGCTGACGCGACAGACGCGCGTACGCGACTGTCCTAGCATGATCGCCCTGCCATCTCCGTCGCGGTAACTGCATGCCCCCTTCGTACCCATCGCTGACCCGCGGTATCGACACATGACCCCGCGCAACGCCCTGCTGGCGATTCACCTCGGCGCGCTGATGTTTGGCCTGTCCGGCGTGCTCGGCAAACTCGCGCAGAGCCAGCCGTTGATGATCACCTTCGGCCGCGCACTGTTCGCCGTCCTCGCGTTGCTGGCGGTAGCCTTGCTGCTGCCGCCCAGCGGCGCGCGCCCCGACTGGAAGCGCCGCTGCGGCCTGATGCTCGGCGGTGTGCTGTTGGGCGCGCACTGGCTGACGTTCTTCATCGCGGTGAAAGTCGCCGGCGTCGGCATCGCCACCCTCGGCTTCGCCAGCTTTCCAGCGTTCACTGTGCTGCTGGAAGGGTTGCTGTTTCGCGAACGCACCCGGGCGATCGAGTATGCAATGGTCGGTCTGGTCTGCCTGGGCCTCCTGCTGGTCACGCCAAGCTTCGACGTATCCAGCGCAGCGACCGGCGGACTGCTCTATGGGGTGCTGTCGGGTCTGCTGTTCGCGTTGCTGTCGCTGCTCAACCGCGCAGTCACCCGCGGCATCGACGCCGTGCAGGCCGCGCTGTGGCAGAACCTGGCGATCCTGCTCGGCCTGCTGCCGTTCGCCTGGGCGGGCGTACCCGCCATTCCGGCACAGGACTGGCTCTGGCTGGCGCTGCTCGGCGTACTCTGCACCGGCCTCGCGCACAGCCTGTTCGTCGCCAGTCTGCGGGTGCTCAAGGCGCGCACCACCTCGGTGATCTTCGCCCTCGAACCGGTTTACGGCATCGTCTTCGCCTGGTGGCTGTTCGACGAGCAGCCGACGCTGCGCATGCTCGGCGGCGGCGCGCTGATCATTCTCGCCAGCGTCATCACCAGCCGCCTGAAGAGTCCGCCGGCGGCCTGAATCTCAACGATCGTTGTGGCCCAGCGAACGCTGTGGATCGATGCGGTCGCGCACCCGCCGCTTGAGTTCCTTGGCTTCGGGAAAGCCGCCATCGAGCGTGCGTTCCCAGATCTGCTCGCCGTCGCAGGTGATGCGGAACACCCCGCCGGTGCCCGGCTCCAGCGCGACCCGGGCAAGATCGTCAGCGAAGGTCGAGAGCAGCTCCTGGGCGAGCCAGGCGGCGCGCAGCAACCACTGGCACTGGGTGCAATAAACGATGACGATTTCCGCTTTGCCGTTGGACATGCGCGCGACCCTGGCTGGTAATGGGAGCGGCCTATAATAGCGGCCTTTTCCTTCGTACCCGGAATCCGTCATGCGTCGCCTGCTGCTTGTCCTGCTGTTCTGTCTGCCACTGAGCGGCCTCGCCGACACTGCGGCGCCGAAGACCGGGCTGGTGCTTTCCGGCGGCGCGGCGCGCGGGCTGGCACATATCGGTGTGCTCAAGGCGCTGGAAGAACAAGGCGTGCGCATCGACGCGGTAGCCGGCACCAGCATGGGCGCGGTGATCGGCGGGTTGTACGCCGCCGGCTACACCGTCGACGAACTGGAGAAACTGGCGATGACGCTGGACTGGCAGCAGGTGCTGTCCGACGATCCGGCCCGCCAGGACGTGCCATTCCGGCGCAAGCAGGACGACCGCGACTTCCTGGTCAAACGCAAGCTCAGCTTTCGCGACGACGGCAGCCTCGGCCTGCCGCTGGGCGTGATCCAGGGGCAGAACCTCGCCCTGCTGCTCGAACGCCTGCTGGTGCATGCCAGCGATACGCGCGACTTCGACCAGCTGCCGATCCCCTTCCGCGCGGTGGCGACCGACATCGCCAACGACGAGAAGGTGGTGTTCCGCAGCGGCCACCTGCCGCAAGTCATTCGCGCCAGCATGTCGATCCCGGCGGTGTTCGCGCCGGTCGAGCTCGACGGCCGCCTGCTGGTGGACGGCGGCATGGTCGACAACATTCCGATGGACGTGGCGCGCGACATGGGCGTCGACCGGCTGATCGTGGTCGACATCGGCACGCCGCTGATGCGCCGCGAAGACCTGCTCACCGTGTTCGACGTGCTCAACCAGACCACCACCATGATGACGCGGCGCAACTCCGAGGAGCAGCTGGCCACCCTGCGCGCCGAAGACCTGTTGATCGAGCCGCCTCTGGCGGCCTACGGCTCGACCGATTTCGGCAGCGCGGCGCAGCTGATCGACGCCGGCTACCGCGCCACCCGCGCGCTCGAAGGGCGTCTGGCCGGCTTCGCGCCGGCCAGCGGCGGCAATCCGGCGCTGAGCCTGGCGCGCTCGAACGATCCGCGTACGCCGGTGATCACCGCGGTGCGCATCGAGAACGACTCCAAGGTCGGCGATGCGGTGATCCGCCGCCACATCCGCCAGCGTCTCGGCGAGCCGCTCGACCTCGCCGACCTGCAGAAGGACATGGGCACGCTGTATGGCCTGGACTATTTCGACCGCGTCGAATACCGCGTCGCCCACGGCAAGCTGGGCAACACGCTGGTGATCCGCACACGCGAGAAGCGCTCCGGCACCGACTACCTGCGCCTCGGGTTGAGCCTGTCCGACGATTTCCAGGGCGACAGTGCCTTCAATATCGGCGCCAGCTACCGCATGAACGGCATCAACGAGCTGGGCGCCGAGTGGCTGACGCGGGCGCAACTGGGCGATCGCCAGGAGCTGTTCAGTGAGTTCTACCAGCCGCTGGATGCCGGTTCGCGCTGGTTCGTCGCGCCGAATGCGTTTCTCGAGGCACAGAACGTCGAGGCGACGCTGGAGCACGACCCGATCGCCGAGTACCGTCTGCGCCGCTACGGCTACGGGCTGAACCTCGGCCGGCAGATTGCCAACAACGGCGAGATCCGCTTCGGCGTCGGCCAGGCGTGGGGCGAGGCGGACGTGCGCGTCGGCGAGCGCGACCTGCCGGATTTCAGTTTCAGCGAGGGTTACTACGCCTTGCAGTATTCGTTCGATACGCTCGATGACGTGGATTTCCCGCACGAGGGCGAGGACATCAGTCTGACGCTGCGCCAGTACACACCCGGGCTGGGCTCGGATGAACGCTACCGGCAATGGCACCTCCGCCTGGACAAGGCGCTCGGCTATGGACCGCACACCTGGTTGCTGGGCGGCCGCTACGGACGCACGCTCGACGACACCGAGGTGGTGACCTCCAGCTTCCTGCTCGGCGGCGCCCGCCAATTGTCAGGTTTTCGCCAGGACGCGCTGTCGGGGCAGAACATCAGCCTCGGCCGGGTGGTGTATTACCGACGCATGACGCCACGCGGATTCCTGCCGCTGGATTTCCCGCTGTACCTTGGCGGCTCGCTGGAACGCGGCCGCGCCTGGAACAACGACAACGAATTCGACAGCGGCTACATCAACGCCGCCAGCGTGTTCATCGGCTACGACACCCCGCTGGGGCCGCTGAACCTCGGCTACGGTGCCAACGACGAAGACGAGCAGGCGCTCTATCTGAACCTCGGCCGCAGTTTCTAGAGCGCCCGGGTCTTGTTCAGATTGGCGAGGATGCGCGCATGCACCTGCTGGCACTTGCGCAGGTCTTCCTCGGGAATGCCGTCGAACAGTTCCTCGCGGACCTGCGTCGAAATCGCCTCGATGCGTTCGATCAGCGGACGCGCCGGGGCGCCGAGCAGGATGAGCTTGGCGCGGCGGTCCTCGAGCGAAGCCTGACGATGAATCAATCCCTGCGCCTCAAGGCCGTCCAGCAGACGGGCCAGCGTCGGCCCTTCGACGGCGACGCTTTGCGCCAGCTCGCGCTGCGTGGGTGAATGGTCGAAACGGGCCAGGTGCAGAAGCACCAGCCAGCGGGCCTGCGACAGTCCCAGATCGGCGAGACGCCGATCCAGTTCCGCGCGCCAGCCTCGCGAGAGTTGCGCCAACTGCATGGCGAAGCGATGTTGCTCGGCGTACATGAAGCTTGCATTCCTGCAAAAACAATTATTAGCGAGCTAATCACAGCTTCGATATGCAGGCAAGCCTACCAACGGCCAGTCACCACCCTCCTTCGGTACGCGGGAGCACTCGGCGGCCCCGCCAGGACGCGGGATTGCGCCGCGCCGGCGTGCGCGCGGCGGTGACGCAGCCGGTTACAACTCGAACTCGGCCTGCAAGGCCGCGCGCACGCAGTACAGCACCGCTTCCGGCACCCGCGTGGCGAACTGCGCGGCGATCTCGGCCACCGGCGGCAGCTCGCCTTCGCCGTCGAGGAAAGCTTCCTGAATCTCGCCGAGCAGGTCTTCGGGCAGGTCGAGCGCCTGCTCCAGACTCAGCTGCTGCTGGCCGATCGCCTCGGCCAGCAGGGCGTAGACGTTCTTCTCGCTGCAATCGAGCTGGCGCGCGATCTGCGCCGGCGTCATGCCCGCACGCGCCAGCGTGACCAGTTCGTGACGCAGATCGATCGGCGACCTGGCGGGTTCCGACGTACCCTGCAGCACTTCGAGGAACGCCGCGCCGTAGCGCTCCAGCTTGCGCGCGCCGACACCGCTGACGCGCGCCATATCCGCCAGCGAAGCCGGCTGGCTGCGCAGCATTTCCAGCAACGTGGCGTCGGGAAAGATTACATAGGGCGGCACGCCGTGCTCCTCGGCCAGGCGCCGGCGCAGCGCGCGCAACGCTTCCCAGGTATCGCGCTCCTCGATTCGCACCAGCTGGCTGGCAGCGCTCTTCTGCCCCTTGGCCGCCTGCTGCGGCTTGAGATCGCGGCGCAGCGCCAGGCTTACCTCGCCACGCAGCAACGGTCGGCAACTGTCGCTCAAGCGCAGGCCGCCGAAGCCTTCCAGATCGACATCCACCAGCCCGCGTGCCACCAGCTGGCGGAACAGCGAGCGCCAGTCGCCCTCGGCGAGGCTCTTGCCGACGCCGAACACGGAAAGATGCTGATGGCCGAGGCCGCGCACCTTGTCGTTGTCGCGCCCCAGCAGGATGTCCACCAGATGTCCGACGCCGTAGCGCTGCCCGCTGCGGTAGATCGCCGACAACGCCTGACGCGCCGGTTCGGTGGCGTCCCAGGTCTGCACATCGTCCGCGCAGTTGTCGCAATGTCCGCACGGCTGCGGCAGGTCTTCGTCGAAATAGGCCAGCAGCACCTGGCGCCGACAGCGGGTCTCCTCGCATAGCGCGAGCATGGCATCGAGCTTGTGTTGCTCGATGCGCTTGTGGCGCTCGTCGCCCTCGGAGTTGTTGAGCATCTGCTTGAGAAAGATCACGTCCTGCAGGCCGTAGGCCATCCAGGCGTCGGCCGGCAGGCCGTCGCGCCCTGCTCGTCCGGTCTCCTGGTAATAGGCTTCGAGCGACTTGGGCAGGTCCAGGTGAGCGACGAAGCGCACGTTAGGCTTGTCGATGCCCATTCCGAAGGCGATGGTCGCCACCATGATCAGTCCCTCTTCGTTGAGGAAGCGTTTCTGGTGATAGGCGCGCAGCTCGTTGGGCAGCCCGGCGTGATACGGCAACGCTGGAAAACCCTGCTCGGTGAGAAACGCCGCCAGGTCGTCGACCTTCTTGCGCGACATGCAGTAGACGATGCCGGCATCGCCCCGCCGCTCGGCGAGAAAGCCCAGCAGCTGCTTGCGTGGCTGCTCCTTGGGCACGATGCGGTAGAAGATGTTCGGCCGGTCGAAACTGGACAGGAACCGCTCGGCGTTCTCCAGATGCAGGCGCTGGACAATTTCCTCGCGGGTGCGCATGTCCGCCGTGGCGGTCAGGGCGATGCGCGGCACGCCGGGGAACAGCTCGGCGAGCTGGCCGAGCTGCAGGTACTCGGGACGGAAATCGTGACCCCACTGCGACACGCAATGCGCCTCGTCGATGGCGAACAGCGCGATCTGCAACCGTTGCAGAAACGCCAGCATGCGCGGCTGCACCAGTCGCTCCGGCGCAAGATAGAGCAGCTTGATCTCGTTGCGGCGAATGCGCTCGGCAATCTCGCGCTGCTCGTCGGCACTCAGCGTGGAATTAAGCGCCACCGCCGCCACGCCCAGCTCGTCGAGCGTGGCGACCTGATCGTCCATCAGCGCAATCAGCGGCGACACCACCACCGCCAGCCCGTCGCGCAGCAGCGCCGGCACCTGATAGCACAGCGACTTGCCGCCGCCGGTAGGCATCAGCACCAGCGCATCGCCGCCGTCGGCGACCTGTTCGATGATCGCGCCCTGGTTGCCGCGAAAGGCGTCATAGCCGAATACGTCTTTGAGGATGCGCTGTGCCTGGTCGAGCATGCCGGTCTCCGAAACAAGGCGCGCAGTATACGCGAGCACCTGCCGGAGTTCAGGCGCGGTGGTCGGCCACGGCGGCCCAACGGCCATCGAAGTAGCCTGCATCCCGCGCCTCGTCTAGAATCCCGCTTGTCTTCCCACCCCAAGGTAGTTCCCGATGTCTTTCGCCGAGCAACTCACCCGCCTGCAGGTTTTCCTCGATGCCGACGACCTGCATGAAGAGGCGCTGGATTACATCGCCGCCCACGGCTACCTGACGGCTCTGAGCATCTGCTCCGAAGCGGTACCGGAGCGCGAATGGATCGATGCGCTGTTTTCCGAGCCACCGAAGTACCAGGACGACACCGAACGCGACGCCATCGAGGCAACGCTGGTCCAGCTCAAGGCGCATATCGCCCGCCAGCTGGCCAGCGACGAAGACATGGAGCTGCCCTGCGAGCTGGACCTCGGCGAGGAGCCGGACGAGTCCGATCTGCGCGGCTGGTGCATCGGCTTCATGGAAGGCGTGTTCATGCGCGAGGAGGCCTGGTTCGAGGATTCCGAGGAGGAAGTCAGCGAATTGCTGTTGCCGATCATGGTCGGCTCGGGATTGTTCGACGAGCAGCCGGAGTTCGCCGAGATCGCCGAGAGCCCCGAGCTGGTGGACGAGATGGTCGCGCAGATTCCTGAAATCCTGACTGCGCTATACCTGCTCTGCCACGCTCCCGAGGAAAAGCCGGCGCTGCTCAAACCGCGCCGTCACTGATGACCGGGTAGCCGCCGTGGCGCACCGCGATATTCCCCAGCAGCGCAACGCCGTGGTGCGCTATGCGCTGCTGACGGTCGGCTGGCTCGCGGTGGCGCTTGGCGTAGTGGGGATCTTCCTGCCGGTGCTGCCGACCACCCCCTTCATGCTGCTGGCAGCTGCCTGCTTCGTGCGCAGCTCGGAGCGCTTCTACGTCTGGCTCGTCGAGCACCCGCGCCTCGGCCCCTGGTTCCGCGACTACCTGGAAGGCAACGGCATTCCGCTCAAGGGCAAGGCCTACACCATCCTCACCATGTGGGTGAGCATCGGAATTTCCTGCTGGCTGGTGCCGCTCGTCTGGGCACGCATCGCCATGTTGCTCAGCGCTGCGCTGGTCACGCTGTACATCGTCAAACAGAAAACCCTGCACACGGTCGAAGCCAAACCACGCCAGTGAGCACGAATCCGCCCACCGGCAGGATTCGCTATGGAGAGCAGCCCATGCAGTCTTTGCAGTCTGGTCGTGCAAGCCGCCGCCCGCTGGTGCTGCTTCTCGCGCTCGCCCTGCTCAGCGCACCGCTATGGAATCTGGCGCGCTCGTCCAACTGGCAACAGTGGGATTTCGAGCGCATCTACCCGGTTCTGAAAAAGCGCTACGGGGCCGCGGAGGATGCGCTGCCGCGGGTAGCGGCCTGGCAGCAGCTTCTGCGAGACAGCGACGCACTGCCCGAGCGAGAGCAGCTCGCCGAGGTCAACCGCTTCTTCAACCGACAGATTCAGTTCAGCGACGACATCTGGGTCTGGGAGCAGGACGATTACTGGGCCACGCCGGTCGAATCCCTGATCCGCGGTGCCGGTGACTGCGAGGACTACGCCCTCGCCAAGTACTTCACCCTGCGTCGGCTGGGCGTGCCCAGCGACAAGCTGCGCATCACCTACGTCAAGGCGCTGCGGCTGAATCAGGCGCACATGGTGCTGACCTACTACGCGACGCCCGGCGCCGATCCGCTGGTGCTGGATAACATCGACGGCACCATCCGCCCCGCCTCGCAGCGCAGCGACCTGCTGCCGGTGTATGCCTTCAATGCCGAAGGGTTGTATCTACCCGGTGCGGGCGGTGGTAAACGTAGCGGAGATGGCAAAAGGCTGTCACGCTGGCAGGACGTTCTGCGAAAGATGCGTGCCGAAGGATTCGTGGTCGGCGAGGGCTAGTCGAGAGCGGTTTCAGGAGGGAAGTATGTCGTTACTCAAGCAGCTGTTTCTCGCCATCTGCCTGTTCCTCGTCGTGGCCTTCGCCGGGAGCTTCTTCGCCAGCATCGAGCATTCGCGCGAACAGTCGATCAGCCAGCTTCGCTCCCATGCCCAGGACGCCGCCACCGCACTGGCGCTGTCGATGACGCCGCATGTCGATGATCCGGTCATGCTCGAATTGCTGGTCAATTCGATCTTCGACAGCGGCTATTTCAGCAGCATCCGTATCGTCTCGATCGCCGATGGCCAACCGATCGTCGAACGCAGCAGCAACATCGTCACCGAGCAGGTGCCGAACTGGTTCGCCGCGCTGGTGAATCTGCCGGCACAGGGCGGCGACGCGCTGATCATGCGCGGCTGGGAACAGGCGGCGCGCGTGGAGGTAATCAGCCACCCCGCCTTCGCCCTGGCAAAGGTCTGGGACAGCACCGTGGCCACGCTCTACTGGCTGCTGGGCTGCGGCCTGGTCAGCGCCCTGCTCGGCGGCTGGTTGCTGCGCAGCCAGTTGCGCCCGCTCGATCGCATGGTGGAGCAAGCGCAGGCCATCACCCGACGCGAATTCGTCACGCTGCCCGAGCTGCCGCGCACGCCGGAGCTACGGCGTGTGGTGCAAGCGATGAACCAGATGGTCGCCAAGCTGCAAGCCCTCTTCGCCGAGGAAGCGGCGCGCAGCGAGCGGCTCCATCAGCAGGCCTTCCGCGACGAGCTGACCGGGCTGGCCAACCGGCGCCTGCTGGATCAGCGCCTGGCGATCCAGCTGACGCCGGCCGAGCATCACGGCGGCGGCTATCTGATGCTGATCCGCATCCACGAGCTGAACCGTCTCAACCAGCAGCTCGGCAGCCAGCAGACCGACCAGCTCGTCGCCGCGGTCGGTGCACGCCTCGGGCGCGTACCGGACGAACAAGGCCAGCCGCACTGGCTGGCTGCGCGCAGCCGCGGCGGTGATTTCGTCCTGCTGGCACCCGGTCTGCACGAAGCGCATGCCGCCCGCCTCGCCGAAACACTGAGCGCCGATCTGCAAGCGCTGCGCCCGCTCGGCACGCCCGTTGAGGGCCCGCTGGCTCACATCGGCTATACCGCCTTTCACATCGGCGATTCGCCTGCGGCGGTGCTGGAGCGGGCCGACCATGCGCTGGCGCAGGCACTCGGTAGCGACAACGCATGGCAGGAATGCAGCCATGCGACAGCGCTTCTGCACAGCGAACACGAGTGGTATCGCGCGCTCGACCAGGCGCTGGAGCGGCGCGATCTGGCCGTCTTCGTACAACCGGTGGTGCTGGCCGACAATCCGCAGCAGCTCGTGCATCAGAAGTTGCTGGCGCGCCTGCCGATCGCCGATGGCGCCGTCCTCACTGCCGGCAGCTTTCTGCCGTGGCTGGAACGGCTGGGCTGGACGGCGCGCTTCGACCGGCTGATGCTCGAACTGGCTATCGAACGCCTGCGGCAGGCCCCCACTCCGCTGGCCGTCAGCCTTTCCAGCGCCACGCTGCGCGACCCTGACGGTCTGGAACCGATCATCCAACTGCTGCGTGACCACCCCGAGCAAACCCGCCTGCTCTGCCTGGAACTGGACGCCCGCCACCTGCCGGCGAGCGCCACGCTGCAACACTGCAGCCAGGCGCTGCGCGACACCGGCGCGCAGGTTGGTCTGCAGCATTTCGGCGGCGATTTCAGCAAGCTCGGCAGTTTGCTGAGGCTGGCATTGGTCTATCTGAAAATCGACGGGACCTACATCCGCAATATCGACCAGGACGACGACAAGCGCGACTTCATCGAGGCGCTTTACCGCACGACACACAGCATCGATCTGCCGCTGATCGCCGAGATGGTGGAGACCGAAGGCGAACGCACGACGCTGGCTGCGCTCGGCGTGCATGGCGTCATGGGCCACGCGGTTGGCGCGCCCCACCCGTGGCAGTAAGGAAAGAGAACGGCTGGTCGCAACGACCAGTCGGCGTCACGAGGGAAGGGAAAATCGGGGTCTGTTGCGGTTTCAGCGAACGAAACAAAAACGCCGACTAAGGCAACCGCGGTTCGTCATCGTCGCTCAACAGAGCACACAGCCCACCCAGTCGCGCACGGGTCTGCTGACGGGCGCGCAGTTTGCGCTGGGCCGCTTCCGGCAGGTCGGTAAAACGGATCACGCCGCGATCGATCAACACGCCGATCAGGTCTTCCAGAACCCGTACCATTTCCAGGTCGGATGCCTGCAAGCCGACTCGTTGCGTGTGTTCATCCTCACTGTTTGCGAACCAGCTCAGCGCTTCATCGCAACCCGCGGGAATCGTTCCGGTCATCTCGTCGAACGGCTCGGCCTCGACCCGCCGAAGCTGCCCGTCCGGGCCTCGCTCGATATAGAGCATTCAGTTTCTCCAGCAAAGACAAGCCCACCGTTCCTGCGAACGGTGGGCTTGAGTGCCCTCAGGTGTTATCGACCTTCAGGATGTTGTCGGCAAGCAGGCTATCGATCACCGTCGCCTCGTTGGTGGTGCCGTACAGATCCGCCAGATCCACGCCGGCCAGGGTAATGTCCTGAACCGGCGCACCGCCCGGCGTGACGCTGACCGAGATGACCGTGTCGTTACCGAAGGCAAACGTCAGGTAATTGTCCAGCGTCGCGCTGTCGGCATCCACCCCGGACAGCAGCTCCGACAGATCGAGCACGTCCGAGGCCGCACCGGTCGGGTCGATATGGAAGTCGCTGATGGTATCGCTGCCATTGTCACCCGCCCGCCAGACGAAGGTGTCACGGCCGGCGCCGCCGGTCATGCTGTCGTCACCCAACCCGCCGATCAGGACGTCGTCGCCACCACCACCGGAGAGGACGTCGTCGCCCAGCCCGCCGTCCAGATAGTTGTCCTGCGTGTCGCCAGCCAGCAGATCGTCGCCGCTGCCGCCTATCACGCCCTCCATGTCGAGGTAGGTATCACCCGCAGCCAGGCCGCCAATACCCGGTGCGCCGCTCTCCAGATCGACCGTGATGCCGACGCCGTCGGCGCTGTAATCGGCGATGTCCATGCCGGAGCCACCTTCCAGCGCGTCCGTTCCTGCCCCGCCGATCAGCACGTCATCGCCGATACCGCCCTGCAGAATGTCGGCTCCGATCCCGCCGTCGAGAACATCGTCGCCCTCACCGCCCACCAGCGTATCGCTGCCAGCGCCGCCGGCCAGGTAGTTGTCCAGCGTATTGCCGGTCAGCACATCGTCGCCCGCCCCGCCGGCCAGGCCTTCGATGCCCGTGTAGCTATCACCGAGTGCCTCCCCCAGCGTGCCCGTCCCGCTGAGCAGGCTGGCCGCAATGGCCGTGGTCGCGTCGCCGTAGTCGACGATATCGAAGCCGGTGTTGCCGCTGATGCTGTCGGTCAGGCTGCTGGCGGCGATGACATCGTCGCCTGCCGTTCCGATCAGGGTGAAGGCATCTGACGAGTCGGCCGCCGTAATCTGTACATCGAGGGTAGACGGCGCACTCAGGTCGCCATCACCGTCCTGCGCCACGATGCCGAAGGACAGACTCTGGTCGTCCGGCAGCACTTCACGGGAATAGGAGAAATCCTGCACCCGGATCCCGCCAGTGTTCGCGCCGATCACGTCGACACGTATCACCAGATTCTCGAACGAGACGCCCGGGTCGATGGTGACCCATCCGTCTGCGGTGAGCGTTATGCTCTGCGTGCTGACGGCCAACGGCGTACCGCCGACGGTGCTGCCATAGGCAGCCCAGGAAATCTGTACAGTGCCCTTTCCTTCCAGGCTCGATGAAATATCGGCGAAGAAACGCAAGCTATCCGCGCCGCCCTGCTGGGTGTAGAGGAAACCGGCGTTGTCCGGAACGGAGCTCGCACTCCCCAAGCCGAACCCATTTCCCGAGATGTTGAGCAGATCGCTATTGGAGCCGCTGCCGCTATCGGGGTTGGTAAATGTCGTTGGGGAGGTTCCGCTGAACAGCAGGCCGTCGAACGTCCAACCATTCTCGATGCTGGACGCCACGGAAATCGGCTTGCCAGGTTCCAGGCTCGTAAAGTCGATGGCCTCGGTGTAACCCGCCTCAGGCGCGATCAGCTGGAAGCTGTAGGTGCCGTCTGCGCTCACCGTCAAGGTGAAGACCTGTTGGTTGGTGTCCGTCAGCGCCGTGAGCGTGGTGCTGACGAACGTGCCACCGCTGAAATTCTGCGTGGTCTGATAGGTCACGCCGTCCAGCGTCGGCCCGGTGATCTCGAAGCCGCCCAGCCCATCCGCCCCCGGTACTACCGCAAAGGTGCCGTTGACCGTACCGACTTCGTTGGGAATCGTCGCGGCGACAAAAGCACCAAGCGACGGCAGATCATCGGCGATACCGATAACCAGATCGCTCGACGTACTGGCCGCGCCGTCCGACACGCTGATCGTGAAGGTATCGGCCTCCGTCACGCCATCCACATCGGTGGTCGGACTGGTCAACTGGTACTGATAGCTGACCACACCCGTCTCGTCGTTGTAGCCGAGGATGTTCAGCACACCGTACGCGCCGGCAAAACTACTGCCGATCAGATTGGCAATATTCACCGCGGTACCGCCGATCGTGACGGTCTGGATGTCGTCCAGGCCATCCACATCGCCCAACGTGAAGGTACCCGTGGCAAATTCGCTGTACCCCGTGGCATCCGAGCCGGACGGCAAGCCGAGCTCGGAGACGTTGGCCCCCACGACGCTCAGGGTCGGGCCGTCGTTGCTGCCGGTGATGGTGATGGTCAGCGTTGCGCTGGACGGATCGCCGTCGGCGTCCTGCATGGTGTAGGTGAAGGTTTCGGTGAGGGTTTCGCCTTCGTCCAGGCCCTGCACCGCGGCATCGTTCGGGTTGATCAGGTAGCTGTAGTTGCCAGCGCCCAGGTCGGTGAAGGTGCCGTGTGCCGCCGTGGTGCTGGTCCAGTTGACGAAGCTGTTCGGGGTATCGGCACCCGGTTGGTC